>JAEYYP010000345.1 GCA_023428425.1 Pseudomonadota bacterium | reverse complement strand
GAGCAACCGGCCGTCGGGAGGCCGAGTTCTGCCGGACCATCGGGCAGGCTACCGGGAGATCCGACGCGACCGTTCCCTTTGCATCCCCGTCTAAACCGACCTCGATAGACCGGCGGGGCGAAAGTCTCGCTCATATTGCGGACTACCGCGCCTTGGGGCTCAGCCCCGCCGGTCCTCGCCCATCCACCGACCCGAGGCCAAATGGCCGGCGGGGGCGTCGTCACGCCTGCGGTCTGTCCATCCACCCGACGTGCCAACATCGAAAGTCAAACGGGGCCAAATGCCCCTATTCGCTGGCGAGGGCGACCACCGGATCGAGCCGCGCCGCGCTGCGGGCCGGCATGAAGCCGAACCCCACCCCGATCAGGCTCGAGGAGACGAACGCCGCAACGATGGTCGTCGGCGAGTAGATGAAGCTGAGGCCGCTCACCAATTGCCCCACGCCGAAGCCTATCGCGAGCGACAGGCCCACGCCGATAGCGCCACCGAGCAGGCACACCAGCACCGCCTCGATGAGGAACTGCTGCATGATGTCCGATTGCCGCGCCCCGACCGCCATGCGCACGCCGATCTCGCGGGTCCGCTCGCGCACCGACACCAGCATGATGTTCATCACTCCGATGCCGCCCACCACCAGCGAGATCACCGCGATGGCCGAGATCAGCAGCGTCAGGGTCTGCGAGGTCGACTGGATCGTCTCGCGGATCGTGTCGGTGTTCTGCAGGTTGAAGTCGACTGTGCCGTGTCGCTGCTCCATCAGCGCCTGGATCGACGCCTGGGCCTCGGCAATGTCCGCATCGTCGGCTATGCGGACGGTGATCGACGACAGCCAGCTCTGCCCGAGAATTCGCGACATCGCGGTTGTGTAGGGCATCCAGACGGAAATCGAGTTCGATCCCGGCCCGAAGGTGTTGGTGCTCGCCTCGACCACGCCGATGATCCGCACAGGCACGTTGCCGATGAGGATCACTTGCCCGATCGCGTCCTCGCCACTGGTGAACAGCGTGTCCCGCGCCTTGGTGTCGATCACCGCTTCCTGGGCCAGCGCCGCGACGCTGTCAGCGTCGAACGCCGCGCCCGCAACGAAGGTCCGGTTGTTCACCCGGAAGAAGTCGCCGCCCACGCCCACCACCTGCGCCGAGGCCGATACGTTCCGGTACCGCACCGTGCCATTGGCCGAAACCTGTGGCGTCACGCTGTCCGCATATGCCTCCGCCGCGATCGCCGTCGCATCGGCCGGCACCAGCGTGCGGATATTGCTTCGCCTGTCCGCCGCGCTCGCGCCGGGCAGCACGTTGATCGTGTTGGTGCCGATCGAACTGATCCGCTCGAGCACCGCCTGCTGGCTCCCCTGTCCGAGCGCCACCACCGAGACCACCGAGGCAATGCCGATGATGATGCCGAGCATGGTGAGGAATGTCCGCAACCGGTGCGACGACAGCGCTCGCAGCGCCATGCCGAAGGCCTCGCCGGTCCTGTCGAGTGCCTCGCGCCAGCGCGGAATCTGCTTGATCGGCTCCGAGGCCTTCTCCACCGGCGCAACGGCATCCGCCGCCCGCCGGTCCGACACGATCACGCCGTCCGAAATCTCGACGATGCGTTCGGCCTGCGCTGCGATCGCCGGGTCGTGCGTCACGATGATGATCGTATGGCCCTCGGCGTGCAGCTCGCGCAGCAGCGCCATCAGCTCCTTGCCGCTCCTGGAATCGAGCGCGCCGGTCGGCTCGTCGGCGAGGATGATGTCGCCGCCATTGACCAGCGCCCGCGCCACCGAGACGCGCTGTTGCTGCCCGCCCGACAGGGCGTTCGGCCGATGCGTCATACGATCGCCCAGCCCCAGCCGCGCCAGCAGCTTCTCGGCTCGCTGCCGCCGCGCATCGCGATTGGCCCCGGCATAGATCGCCGGCACCTCGACGTTTTCCCGCGCATCGAGATCGGGCAGCAACTGGTAGCGCTGGAAGATGAAGCCGAAATACGCGCGCCGCAGTTCGGCCAACTCGTCGGCCCTGAGCTTCGACACATCACGCCCGCCGAGCCGGTACGATCCCGTCCAGCCATTGTCGAGGCAGCCGAGCACGTTCATCAGCGTCGACTTGCCCGAGCCCGATTGCCCGATGATGGCGACCATTTCGCCAGCGTTGATGGTGAGCTCCACATCCTTGAGGACGGTGATCGTCTCGGCGCCGGCGGGAAACTCGCGGCGCAGCTTCTCGATCTCAATGATCGGCTGGGTCATTCGCGCCACCTCAGACCGGCGGTGGGCCGCCCGCGCCACGGCCGCCCCCGCTCAGCAGGTTGCGCGTGTCGCCGCCGGCCGACGATGTCCCGGCCGCGGCCGCACCCGTGACGATCAGGTCGCCCTCGTTCAGCCCGTCCGTCACTTCGGCGGTGATCTTGTTGTTGAGCCCGACGCTGATCCGGCGCGGCTCCGCCGCTTCCTGCTCGGGGCTCCACACGTTGACCATGTAGCCGCCGTCGCGTCCCCGCTGCGTCAGCACCGATGCCGGCACGGTCAGCACGTTATCCGCGGCCCTGAGCACGATGGTAACCTGTGCCGTCATGGAGATGCGCAGCCGGTGATCGGGATTATCCACGTCGAACAGCCCGTTGTAGTAGATGGCACTGCTGCTGCTCGACGAAGCGGCTGTCTCATCGGCGATGGATTCCGGAGCCGGCTCCACGGCCCGCAGGGTTGCCTCGATGCGCGTATCGGGATCGCCGAGGATGGTGAAATACACCTTCTGCCCGGGTTCGACCCGCGGCACGTCGGCCTCCGATATTTCGGCCTTCACCACCATCCTGTCGAGGTTGGCGAGCTTCACGATCGTCGGCGAGGCGTTGTTGGCGTTCACCGACTGCCCGACCTCCACCGCCACCGCGACGATCGTCCCGTCCGACGGCGCGACGATCCTGGTCCGGTCGAGGTTGAGCTTGGCCGTGTCGACGTTGATCTCCGCCTGCTGGATCTGCGCGTCGACAGCCTGCAACTGGCCTTCGGCGGTCTGCACCGAAAGCTGCGCCGCCTGGTAGTCCGCGTCCGAGATCAGTTTCTGCGGGTTGAGCTTCTCCGCTCGCTCCAGCGCCACCCGGGCCTGCGCCAGGCTCGCCTGCTGGATGGCCTTTTGCGCTTCGACATTGGCGAGCGACGCCTCGGCCGCCCGCACCTCGTTTTCCTGGTTCAGCGAGTCGATCTCGGCGATCACGTCGCCGGCCTTCACCGTGTCGCCCAGCGCCACGTTCAGAGACTTGATCCGGCCAGAGACTTCCGCCCCCACCGAAACCAGCGAACTGGCCTGGATCGTCCCCGAGGCGAGGACCGTCTCCTCGACGCTCCCCCGGCTCACCGGCACGGTGCGCGGCACCTCGTCCTTGGCCGTCGTGCCAAGCACGAAGTAACCGGCCCCGCCAGCGCCCACCAGCACAACCAATGTCGCCGCGATCAGCCAGCGCTTCATTTCGTCACCTCGAGCCCATTCTGTATTCCACAGATAGGCGCGGTGCCGGCGAAAGTCCTGTTAGGGCTTGGTAACCTGCATGAACACTTGGATAGGTTGCCCCACTCAGACTTGGCTCAGACCGTAGTCGAGGTCCTTGATCAGGTCGTCCGCATCCTCGAGCCCGACCGAGAGCCGCAGGAGCCCCGGCGTGATCCCCGCCTCGAGCCGCACCTCCTCGGTGAACCGGGCATGCGTCGTGGTGCCGGGGTGGGTGATCAGCGACTTGGCATCCCCGAGATTGTTCGAGATCAGGATCACCGCGAGCGAGTCCGAGAGCTTGAACGCTGCCTCGCGTCCGCCCTTCAGCGTCATCGCCACCAGCGTCGAGCCCGATGCCATCTGCCGCTTCGCCAGTTCGTACTGCGGATGGCTGGGATGGAATGGATACGAGATGCTCTCGATCTTGGGGTGGCCGGCGAGGAAATCCGCCACCTTCGCTGCGCTCTCGGTCATCTGCTTCACCCGGATCGGCAGCGTCTCGATGCCCTTCAGCATGATCCAGGCGTTGAACGGCGACAGCGTCGGGCCGGTCTGGCGAAGCAGCGTGTGCACATCGCCCTCGATCAGCGCCTTCGAGCCGAGCACGATGCCACCGAGCGCCCGGCCCTGGCCGTCGATATGCTTGGTCGCCGAATAGGTGACGAGGTCGGCGCCGAGCTCGAGCGGCTTCTGCAGCAACGCCGTGGCAAACACGTTGTCGACGATCAGCTTGGCCCCATGCGCCTTGGCGATCTTGCTGACCGCCGCGATGTCCACCAGTTCGAGCGTCGGGTTGGTCGGCGTCTCGATGAAGATCAGCTTGGTGTTGGGCTGCATTGCCCGCGCGAAGTTCTCGGGGTCGCGCCCGTCCACCAGCGTCGACGGCACGCCGAAGCGCGGCATCAGGTCCTCGACCACGTAGCGGCAGCCGCCAAACAGCGCCCGTGACGCGACGATATGATCGCCCGCCCGCACCTGGCTCATCACCGCGTTGGTCACGGCCGACATGCCCGTCGCGAAAGCCCGTGCCGCCTCGGCCCCTTCGAGCAGCGCCATCCGGTCCTGGAACATGTCCATCGTCGGGTTGGCGAAGCGCGAGTAGTTGTGCGCACCGGGGATCTTGTTGAGGAACAGGTCCTCGGCATATTGCGAGCTCGGGTAGGCATAGCCCGAGTTCATGAAGATGGCTTCGCTCGTCTCGTTGAATCCGCTGCGCTTGCCGCCGCCATGCACCATCTGCGTCGCCGCCGACTGCTTGCGGGGGTCGTTCAGCGGGTTGTTCGACTTCGACATGGCATCCTCGAAAACAAAAAACCGGCACGCGAATAGCGGCCGGCTGCAGGTCCCTTTAGCGACTTGTTTTAGGTGGCTGCAATCAGACCGGCCAAATCACCACCATGCCCCCTGTGTCAGCAGGAGCGCATACAGGGGATATACGACCCATCGCCGCTTGGCGTCAATCGATCCGGTTGCTAACGAGGGCGGCGAATAATGTGGGGTAGGGCGGTGGATACCGATCTGTGGTCGAAGGGCGTGTTTCCGGCCCGCTACATCGAGCGGCTGGCGAGCCATGGTGGCATCGTCGCGCCGGCGTTCGACGCCGACCAGGTGCAACCCGCCAGCCTCGACCTCCGGCTCGGCGAGGTGGCCTATCGCATCCGCTCGAGTTTCCTGCCGGGCCCCGATCACACCGTTGCCGATCGCATCGAAACGCTGACGCTGCATGAGCTCGACCTCACCGAGGGCGCCGTGCTCGAACGCAACTGCGTCTATCTCGTGCCGCTGCAGGAGTCGCTGCGCCTCCCCGACAACGTCTCCGCCGGCGCCAATCCGAAGAGTTCGACGGGCCGCCTCGACGTCTTCACCCGCGTCATCGGTGACCGTGCCCGTGGCTTCGATACGCTTCCCGCCGGCTACAAGGGCCCGCTCTACCTCGAAATCAGCCCCCGCACCTTCCCGGTCCGCATTCGCACCGGCACGCGACTGAGTCAGATGCGCTTTCGTGTCGGCGACAGCCGCCTCGACGCGCACGAGCACAAGACGCTGCACAACGTCGAAACCCTGGTTTTCGACGCCAACGCCGAAGTCAGCGACGGTGTCTTGCTGTCCATCGATCTCAAGGGCACCGACCGCAACGGCCTGATCGGCTTCCGCTCCAAGCGCCACACCCCGGTCATCGACATGGACCTCAAGGACACGCTCGATGTCCTCGACTACTGGGAGCCGCTGATCAACCGCGGTTCGGACGAGTTCATCCTCGATCCCGACGAGTTCTACATCCTCGTCTCCCGCGAGAGCGTCCACGTTCCGCCCGCCTACGCCGCCGAGATGGTGCCGTTCGATCCGCTGGTGGGCGAGTTCCGCGTCCACTATGCTGGCTTCTTCGACCCTGGCTTCGGCCACTCGGCCGCCGGCGGTACCGGCAGCCGCGCCGTGCTCGAAGTGCGCAGTCGCGAGGTGCCGTTCCTGCTCGGCCACGGCCAGACAATCGGCCGGCTGATCTACGAGCGGCTCAGCGAGGCGCCCGACCGCCTCTACGGAACCGGGCTAGGCTCGAACTACCAGGCACAGACCCTGAAGCTCTCCAAGCACTTCAAGCCGTTTGCGCTTTGACCTGTTCGGCCACCTCGGCCGGCTTTGGGGCGATCTGCTCGTCCTTGATGATCTTGCCATGCTCGAGCGTGATCAGCCGGGTGCAGAACTGAGCCATCAGGTCCGGCGCATGCGAGGCGAGCACGAAGATGCTGGCCTTGGCGACGAACTCGCTCATCCGCTGCCGCGCCTTCTCCTGGAACGCCGCGTCGCCCGCGCCCAGCACTTCGTCGACCAGCAGGATCTCGGGATGCACCGCGGTGGCCACGGCGAACAGCAGCCGCGTCGTCATTCCGGCGGAGTAGGTGCGCACCGGCATGGCGAGGAATTGCCCCAGCTCGGTGAATTCCTCGATCCCTGGGACCGAGGCCTCGGCTTCGGCGTGCGTGGCGCCCAGCAGCATCGCCATCCGCGTGATGTTTTCGTAGCCGGTGAGTTCGGGGTCCATGCCCGCACCGAGCCCGAACACCGTCGACACCCGGCCCTCCACGATCATCCGGCCCCGGGTGGGGCGGAAGATGCCGGCCATGGTCCTCAGCAGCGTCGTCTTGCCCGAGCCGTTGTGCCCGACGAGCCCGATCCGGTCGCCGTCCCTGAGGTCGAGGTTGATGTCGTCGAGCGCCTGCACCGTGGCGACGTGACCCTTGGCCGCCGACACCCGGCCGCCGGTCGAGATCGAGACGATCTGCTTGCGCAGCGATTTGCTCGCCGCGTTGTAGATCGGGTAGGCGACGCCCACCCCTTCGAGCTTCATCCGGGCCATCGGGTCACATCCAGTAGGGCAGGCGATAGGCGCGACTACCGGTCATCCAGAGCGAGAGCAGCACCGTCACCACGGTGAGCGCAAGCACGGTGAGGTAGCTGTCGACACTCGGGACGACACCCAGCATCGGGTCACGGATCACGCGGATATAGTGGGCGATCGGGTTGAAAGCCATGATCGCTTCTGCCGAGCCGAGCTGGCCGGGTCGGTAAAGCACCGGCGACAGGAAGAACAGGATCGGAAAGAACGCGAGGATCAGGGGCTCGAGGTCGCGGAACCGCGCGCCGATGATGCCGACCAGTTGCATTATTGCGATGAGGTTGATCGACACGATCACCAGGCCAGGCAGTGCCAGCAGGCTGGTCCACGAGTTGTAGTGCGGGAAAATGACAAACACCGCGAGCACGACGATCAGGTTATGCGCGAGGTTGATCAGGTGCCGGCCGAACGATTGCAGCGTTATGAGGTAGACCGGCATGCGGATGTTCACCAGCATGGTGGCGTTCTTGACGAACATTCCGGGGCTCTCGGTCACCACGCCTGCGATGAACTGCCACACCACGAGCCCGACGGTGATCGAGGGGATGAAGCTCTCCATGTCCTGCTTCAGCAGGATCGACCAGATGAACCCCATGCCCACCACGCCCACGGCAGTGCCGAGCACCAGCCAGATCGGGCCGAGCGTGCTGCGCCGATAGCGCGCGATGGTCTCGCTCCAGGCCAGGTAGGTGGCCAGCTGGCGGCGCCTCCACGCAGCCACGAAGTCGGCCACTCCATCTGCAATGCTGTTCACGAATACCTTCCATGGGCCGCCATGTAGCGGGGGTATATGTGCGCCGGTGGCCACACTGCAAGCACGCACTGTTCAACAGCGGCGTGGCGGAAGAGGTTGAGTTGTCGATCCCTCGTAGGCTATCTCAGCAGCAGTTCTGCACCTGGATCGGATCATTGGCCATCGCCAGCCCCTCAGCCTTCAGCCTCGAGGCATATCTGCGCTCGCTGGGCGGATCGGACGCTCCCAGCACCTTCTCGTCCGACTACCTCAACACCCACGCCCGGCGCTTCGACGAGACCACCCGCTTGATCGGTGCCGCCCGACGCGGCCGGCGGGCGATCGAGATCGGCGCAACGGATTACTTCCAGGTGGCGCTCGGCGCCACGTTCGGGTTCTCCGAGGTCTGGGGCAGCATCTTTTCCGATCAGGTCGAGCACAAGCTGTATCAGCGCGATGTCGCCGCCGCAGGGCACAGCATCCGCGCCACCACTCTCAGCCTCGACGTGGAACGCGAGCTGTTTCCGGTCACCGAGGGGTATTTCGACCTCATCCTGTTCTGCGAAGTGCT
Organism: Pseudomonadota bacterium; assembly: GCA_023428425.1. GTDB lineage: Bacteria > Pseudomonadota > Alphaproteobacteria > Rhizobiales > Devosiaceae > Devosia_A. The sequence continues at coordinate 8,243 of JAEYYP010000345.1, read as the reverse complement.
CGAGCACATGGACATCGACCCGATGTTCGCGCTCGCCGAGTTCAACCGCATCCTCCCGGTTGGCGGCCAGTTGATCATAACCACCCCGAACTGCTGTTCGGCTCGCAACACCTGGAAGATCCTGCAGGGCTACCGTCCGCATTTTTTCATGCAGTACGAAAAGAGCCGCTCGCCCTACCGCCACAACTTCGAGTACGACGTGCACGCCGCGCGCCAGCTGGTCGAGGCGGCAGGCTTCCACGTCGACCGGCTCTATACCGTCGATGTCTTCGAGCAGCCGGTTCCCGAAGCGCTCGAGTTCCTGCGGCGCAATCACATGCCCACCGACAATCGTGGCGACGACATCTTCCTCCTTGCCACAAAAACTGGCCCGGTCGTCGACCGCTGGCCCTACGGAATGTACGTTTAGCGATGTTCAACCGCCTGATCCGCCTTGTCCGGCGACTTCGAGCCCTACCCGTGCAGGCCTACTACACCCTGTCGGGGTGGCGTTTCTCGGACCTGAAGACCTATGTCGACCAGGCGATCGGCAGCGAGGCCGATGCGACCCTGGCACTTCTCGAGTCCCGTGAGGCCGACACCGGCCGTCCGGCGCGGCTCGCCGTCGTTACCTGTCTGCCGCCGGATGCCACCGGTATCGCCAACTTCGCGCTCAAGCAGCTCTCCGAGATCGACGCGATGGTGGATGTGTTTTCGCAGGTGCGGGACGTCGCGCAGTTCCTGCGTGTCCGCGCCGTTCTCGCCAGCCAGACGGGTGGGCGCGTGCGCTTGCATCCCATGGCGAGCCTGCTGTCGCGCGACGTCACCAACCGCTACGAGCGGCTGGTGTTCGTGCTCGGTAACTCGCGGCACAACGTCGAGGTGTTTCGCAGCATGGAAGCGCTCGCCGGCTTCGGCGCAGGTGACCGCATCGTCTGCCATCTGCACGATCCGTGCTGCCACAATGTCGTTCAGCTGGGCAAGGGCTTGGAGCCTGGCCCCTACCTCGCCTATCTCGGTCGCCTCTATGCCAACCCCGGCCTGCTGGCCAATTTCGGCTCCGAGAACTGGCAGGCCCACAAGGCCGCCGTCGATGCCGGCATCCTCGGCATCCGTACCCTCTACGATGTCGGCGTCCGCCACTTCATCGTCAACTCCGAGGCTGCGGCCCGCATTGTCCGCGAGGATCTGTCTGCGGCCGAAGCGGCCGAGGCGCGGGTGGATGTGCTCTACCACCCGGTCTTCGAGCCTGAGGTGTCCCGCCAGCAGGCCGAGCCGCACGATGGCAGCCTCGTCATCGGCACCTACGGTGCGCCCTCGCTGTCGAAGGGCACCGATGTCGTCATCGCTGCCGTCAGGGAGTTGCTGCGACGTGGCGTACGCGCAAGACTCGTGATCGCCGGCTTCGACGCCAACTACTTCGCCGACGGGGAACTGCCCAGGCACGAGGATCGTAGCTGGCTGGAACTCGCCGAGCCCAACACTGAGCGTGAACTCCAGCTCGACATGCTGAAATGCGACATCGCGGTACAGCTTCGCCGATCAAACCTGGGGGAGTCGAGCGGAGTGGTGCCCACACTCCTTGCTCTGGGAGTGCCCACGGTGGTTTCCACCCTCGGTGCGTTCGGGGAGTATGGCGACGCCGTGCAGACGTTCGACGGTACCGACCCCGTGGCGCTGGCCGACCTGCTCGAGCGCGGCGTGAACGTGGACCCATTCGCCATGCAGCGCTACGCCCGCGAACACGCGCTCGGCGCGTTCAACGCACAGCTATTGTCCCTGCTGGGGATGGAGCCGTTCGCGGCGCCAGTCGCCCAGGTCACTCCGCTGCGAGCCCAGCCCTGATCTCGGCCAGCCGAGCCGCCATCCTGGTCCCGACGGCATGGCCGTCGAACTGCTGCGCGATCCGCGCGGCAGCAGCCTTGCCGAGGCGTTGCCGCAGCGCCGGGTCATCGGCGGCCAGCCGCATCAGCCGCGCCGCCTCGTCGAGGTCGGGTTCGGCCCAGCGCTGCCCGCCGCCCAGCGGATACGCCCGCTCGCCCACTGGCACCAGCCTGTAGGGCACGGGCAGGGCGCACTCGGCCGAAACGAAATCAGTCGAGCCGGAATAGTCCGTGGCAATCACGAGCTTGCCCAGCGCCATGCACTCCGCGATCGGCAGGCCGAACCCTTCGGCCCGGTGCAGCGACACGAACACATCGGCCGCCGCCTGCAGTTCGGTCACCTCCGCCCGCGGCATCACCTGGTCGAGTACGGTGATCCGGGGATCGCTCCCGACCGCCTCGAGCAGTTGCGCCCGCGGCGTCCGGAACGAACTGGCCCCGCCATGCGCCTTGATCACCAGGTGCGCCTTCACTTGGCCATCGGCAAATGCGGTTCGGAAGGCCGCGATGGTGCCCAGGATGTTCTTGCGTTCGAGGAAAGAGTTGAAGTCGATCGCCGAAAGAAACAGCACCGCATCTTCGGGCAATCCGAACTTTGCCCGCGAAGCCGAAAGCGGGGGCTCCGCAACGATCCGGTGCGGCATCACCCGTATTGGCTTGCCGGTCTTGGCGATCAGGGCCCGCGCGACATAGCGGCTCGGCACCCAGACTTCATGCACGGACTCGAACGCTGGAACGAGGGCGTCCGGAAACTCGGCCAGTTCCCACGCCCAGAACGCGATCGTGTATCGTCCGGCATAGTTCTCCTCCCCGATCCGTTCCGGAAGCATCGCGGCGTGGTCGGCATTGAGATGCACCAGGTTCACCGCGAACGGATTGTCGGCGCCGTCCGCCACCTCGAACGATGTCTCGGTGTTGGCGAAGGCTCCGACCTCGACATTGATCGGCTTCACCGGGATCCCGGCCGCCTGCAGTGCCAGCACCGAGCCCCGGGCACCCTCGCCGATACCGCTCTCGGCGGTCAGGTAGCCGAACACCCCGACACCCCAGGGCCGCGTCAGGTCGATCCGAGCCGCCGCCTGCGGCATGCTGGTCGCCATCTGCCGGTGATAGATGCGTCGCAGGGCGGGCGCCATCCACTGGCGCAAGTCACTCGGCAACAGCCTGAAGGCGGCACTTGCCGCCACCATGCCCCGCCGTCGCAACTCGCGCATCACCGACACCGCAACCCCCGGCACTCCGCCACGGCGCAGCGATAGCACGCGATCAGCGCAGCCGGGCGAGGAACTTGCCCAGCACCGGTGCCCAGTTCGCCTCGTCGCCCTCGGTCGACATCAGTGCGTGGCCGTCCCCACGCACTGGCGGCAGCAGGTGATACTCGACCCTGCCGCCCTTTGCCGCGAACGCCTCGGCCATCCGACGCGACAGTTCCGGCCCGAAGAACGTGTCGTTCTCGGCATAGAGCCAAAGCGTCGGAACCTTGTTGGCAGCGCCCAGCACTCCCGCGGCCTCCACCAGCCGATCCGGGGCGCAGTTGTTGTTCGCCCGGTTCTGGTCTCGCCCGCCTCGTCCGCCCACGAAGTTGACGACGCCGGACAGCCCCCGGGGCGCATCCCCTGCAAAGGCGAGCCCGCCCCACCCCCCAGCGGAGTTGCCCACGACCACCGTTCCTGACGCCGCGATGAAATCCTGCTCATGCATATATCGATAGGCCGCGGCAATGCTGAGCGCGGTTCCTCTTGCCGCCGCAATATAGTCGGGGCCGCCGCACCAGCCCTGGCTCTCGATATACTTGCCACCGGTCGCGCCATGCCCGGGCCGCTGCGGCAGAAGCACGGCGTAGCCGCGCTCGACCAGCCAGCGTGTGAGGTATGGAAACTCGGCCAGCCGTTGCCGCTTGCGCTCCCGCGCATCCTCCGACGATCCGTGGTTGACGAGCGCCAGTGGAAACGGTCCGTCGCCCTTGGGTCGGAACAGCACCGCCCGCATCAGCACGCCCTTCACCGGCGAGGGGATCAGCCACTCCTGCCGCCGCAACTCACCTTGCTCGAGTCCAGCGGCACCGGGTTCTGCTGGCATTGCGGGCGAGCATGCGAGCGTCCAGACCATCGCAACTATCGCCAGGAACCGGCTTGGTAGAGGGAAGAGCTGCCGCACGATTCTTTCTCGACAAGAGGTTCGGCGCGAGCCGACCACCAGAAGTTACCGAATAGTTTCCGCAGGATACGTGTTAGCCACCAGAATCATTGAACACAAGGCCGGTGCCTGTGTCGGTCAAGCAACAAATGTGTCTCAAGCGTGTCGAATGGGTGCCGAACAGTACATCGCCGACTTGCGGTGGGAACATCTTTGGGGAGAGAGTGCCGCAAAGTTGCGAGGTACCCTTCTCGTCGAAGGGTCTATGGCGGGGATTGAGAATGTCGAAGGGCAAGTCGCGCAAGTCTAGGGCTGTCTCGGGCAAGCCGAGCGAGGGCGGTGCGCTGCGCTTCCTCAAGATCAGGCACGGCGACAAGCGCTGGCTCCTCGCCCACACCGCCATCGTCGCCGGCACCATGGGCGTCGCCATGATCGGTGCGCCGAGCATCGCCATGGCGGCTCCGGGCTGTGCGGACACCGACATCAATCTGAGCGGTTACCAGCAGTTCAACTGCAACGGCATTCTTGATCCGTCCGCCGGCACTGTGCTTGTCGAGCCGAGTGAAGACTATCAGATGTTCGTCGACGGGACGGGCGACGGTGAGTTCATCGGCGAGGTCAGCAACCCCGCCGTCATCTACGTCGACGCCGAGGACTACGATGGCTACATCGATATCCGCGATGGCGCGATCATCGACAACGAAGACGGCGATGGCTTCGTCCTCGAAAGCGCCGGCTACACCGAGATCACCAATGACGGCTACATCAGCGGCGGCAGCGAGGAAGGCAGCGTCGGTTTCCGTGTCACTGGCGGCGGCGTCGTCGAGCTGACAAACAACGCCCATATCGAGGGCGAACAGGCCGGCGTGTACGTCTACGGTGCCTCGGAGGCCCGGCTTGCCAACCACAGCTACAATTCCGTCATGGGCGGAAACGGTTTCGAAGTTCTGGAATCCTCAGGCTACGTCGAGGTCGACAACGAGGCGGGGCTCACCGCCGGCCTCACCGAAGACGGTGTCTACATCGACGGGGTGATGGACGAGGACGGCTCTTATGACGAGGCAGTCGCCGTCTACAACGGCGATTCCGGCATCATCGTCGGCCGCCGCAATGGTGTAGGTATTTATGACGTCCAGGAAGGCTACGGCGAGGAAGCCGACGTCCTGGTCGACAACGAGGCCTACTGGGACTGGGACAGCGAGGAGTGGGTCGAAGGCGGGTTCATCGCAGGCGTAAACGGCAACGGCGTCACCGTCAGCGACGTCTATGACGATGTCGAGATCCTGAACGGCGGTACCCGCGGCCAAGGCATAAACTTCGATACCATCACCGAAGGTGGCATCGATCCAACGGTCTACGACTCCACTGAGGACAGCCTGCTGCTGCAGCCCGGCGGGCTGTTTGGCGAGTACTCCAACGGGGGGCTGGTTCCAAGCCGCGGCATCTGGGGCGCCGAGGACGGCATCAACATCAGTGACGTCGACGACATCCGCATCCGCAACACCACAGAGAACCCCTACAACGAAGACGGCCCGCTGGGCGGCCTGATCGTCGGCGCGAATGGCGCTGGTATTGATGTATTCGGCTCCGAAGATGTCGATGTCTGGAACGAGGCGGGCCTGATCTGGGGTGGCAGGGACGGCATCTCACTCTATGAAGTGGACACTGCCACGATCCGCAATGCCGATGGCACCATCATGGGCTACGATGGCATCGGCATCGACATCGGTCCGAGCGAGCTTTGGTATTCCGAAGAGTGGATGTCCTACGACGTCGAGATCTACAACTCGGCCGAAGACGGGCCCCAAAATGGCGGCATCATCGCTGGCGATGAGCAGGCCATCCGTGTAGTTGCGCATGATATCCTGGTCACCAACGGCATCGGCGGTGCCATTCTCGGTCGCGGCTTCGACGACGATGGCAAGAGCGCGGAATACTACGGTTCTGCCATCATCGAGCTCTACTCGGGCAGCGAGGATATGTACGGCGGTCTCGTGCAGGTCCACAATGAAGGCCTGATCGCCAGTTGGTCGACTTCGGAGGACGACGAGGGCGGCTATCTTCCGCACATCGACTGGTACGACGAACTCGATTTCGCCAGCACCGGGTCGGAGGAGGACGACGGCTTGTCTTTCGATCTTGATGCCATCAATTCCGACATCGCCACCTACGCCGACTTCGTCTGGTCTGGCGGCGCTGACGGCTCGCTGTTCAACGACGAGACGGACACGGCCCTCTCTGAATATGGCACCGGCGCCACCGCGCTCGCCATCTCCTCGCTCGGGATGTACAGCGAGGATTACTCCAGCGGGCCGTTCTTCGGTGGCGGCCTTTCCCCTGGGGCTGGCGTCGACGTCTACAATGCCCAGGACGGCGTGATCATCGGCCGTGTCGCCCTGTTCGGCGAAACTGAAGACTTCGGTTACGCTGGTGCCTCTGTCCGCAACGATGGCGTCTGGTACGTCAAGGATCGTGGCGAATGGAGCATGATGGAAGTCACCTCGGAGGACTTCTCCCCGTCAGCGCTGGTCATCGGTGGCGAGGATGGCGGCGCGGAGATCAACAACGCAGGCCTGATCCAGAGCGCTTTCAACTCCGAAGAGGCTGAGACGGCCACGTTCATTGTCGGCAACCTGTACAGCGGCCCACAAGACTTCGGCTATTTCAACAATGGCTGGGCGCGCAGTAATCCTTTCAGCTTCCTGGGCTCCGAGGACTACCAGCCGGCCAACGGCATCATGAGCCTGGTCGATGGCGGCGTCGGCGACACCTTCTTTATCGGTGCCCAGTTCAACGGCTCCGAGGACATGGACGACGGCACGAGCTTCATCGCGCTCGATGTCGATTTCGGCCCCGGCGGCACGCCTCAAGAGGTGAGCGAGGATTGGCCGGGCAGCGCGCGTGCCGACCGGTTCGGCATCTATGGTCGGGCCTGGGGGCACACCGGCGTCATCGTGAACAACCTTGATCCGGGCGCCACCGAAGTCGTCGGCGATATGATCCAGATCGGTCAGGCACTCTACGATGACACCTTCTGGTACAGCGAAGACTCCAGCATGGGCGCCTTCCACCTCGCGCAGAACCAGCCCGGCTACATCGAAGTCGATGGCCGTGGGGCCATCCAGGACGGGCTCTACGCCTGGTATCTCGATACTGTCCCCGAGGACGGAGACGCTGTTGGCTACTACCTCGTGAGCGCCTTCGGCCCGCAGGCCGTGCAGACGCCGGCGATAATCACTGCGGCCCAGGGTGTCTGGTACGAGACCGCGAGTGTAGTCGCCGACCACGTCTACGGCGGGCATTTCCCCGTCGCCGGTGGCGGTGGTGCCGGTGCCGACCTCATGGTCGGGGCATCCCCGATGGAAGTCGCCAGCGCGCCCGAAACGGCCATCTGGGGCAAGATCTCCGGTAGCTGGACCGAGCAGAGCACCTCCGTCGAACAGGAAGTGTTCCCCGCGCCGCCGGTCACCATCGATACCAGCTTCGTGCAGAACACCTTCTCCATGCTCGCTGGCGCCGACTTCCAGCCGATGGGTTCGGGCGGTCCGCTCCGCGTCGGCGTGTTCGGCGGCTACGTGGCCTCCAGCGTGGACTTCGACACCTTCGGCGCTTCTGCAACGATGTCGGGCGGCACGCTCGGTGCGTACGCGGCCTACACCAACGGCGGGTTCTACGTCGACGGTCAGGCCAAGGTCGACCTGCTCAATCTCGACTATTCGGCGCCTGGCGGCATCGATACTGATGCAGCCGTCACCAGCTGGGGTCTCGAGGCGAACACTGGCTACCGCATGGATATGGGCACGGTCTTCATCGAGCCCAGCGCCACCCTGGCCTACGTCAATACCAATATTGACGATATGTCGGTCGGTAGCGCCTCCATCGACTTCAGCAACGGCGACAGCCTCCGTGGCGGCGTCGGTGTGACCGTCGGCACGACGATCGACACGGGGAACGACACCACCACCGAACTGGCCCTGCTGGCCAAGGTATGGAACGAGTTCGAGGACGCCAACACCGTCACCATAAGTGATGGCATGGGTGAGACGATCGAGTTCCACGACGGCATCAGCGGCGTCTTCGGCGAAGTTCGCGGCACCGCCACCGTCACCAGCCTCGATCAGTCGCTGTCCGGGTTCGTGTCCGCCGGCTCGAAGTTCAACGAGGACTTCATCACCGTCGATGCCAAGCTCGGTGTCCGCAAGGGCTTCTGATCGAAATCACGACCAATGCGAGAAGGGCCGGCTC
>JAEYYP010000323.1 GCA_023428425.1 Pseudomonadota bacterium | reverse complement strand
AGACGCTACAGAGCGCGCTCAGCGGGAGAAGCCGCGGGTGCTCGATTGGTGGATTACTTGGAACCCGTTGCTCCTGGGTCCCGGTGCGAGAAGCCATCGTGAAGCCGCCAGAACTCCGCAGCTGCGACCGCGTAAACCCGATCGAACTGATCCCAAGAGATGCTCCGGCCCTTTCGAATCCTTATCTTGCCGCCAGCCGGTGGCGGGTCAATGAGTTCATCGCGCTCGGTTTCAAACTCGTAGACCTCATCCTTGGCCGGAGCGGCGTATCGTCCTGCCCAAAGAAGGATGGACGCAGCAATGGCCAAGGTCATCCTGTCCTCCCGAGGTAGCTCAGGCAGTCCGGCATCTTCCTCCCAAAGCTTCAAGACGTCATGGGTCAACCGGACGCGGACAACACGAGAAGGAGCGGTGCCGCCTTCAATGCGCGCGGCTACCACCGCCTTGAGGATGAGTTCGAGTGCCAGGGCTGCTTCACGCAGGAAGGCCTCGTGGATGGCGATATGAGGTGTTCCACCGTAGGGCAGAGCCGCCTGCAAACGATTGAGGTCCTCCGGCGGGAGCCGGGAGAGAGCAAAGGCGGCGAACCGCGCATTGTCAGCGCGGGCCCAGTGGTGCATGGGCGATCGTCGGCGCCGCTCTCCCGTTGAGATGTCGGGTGAAAACTCATCGCGCAAGTTCGCCTCCGGGAAACTGCGACTACAGCAGGTTCGAGAATCCCAAGGCCATTTGCGGATTGCGATAGTCCCCCGCCATGGCCCTGGGTCAAAAAGCTACACAGGTAGCGCGTTAGGGATCAGGTAGTCGCACCCGCAGCTTCCCTCAATGCAGTGCGCAATGCACTCCAAGAGCTGTGTGACAGCGAGCACGTCCGGAGCGCAGTGATTGCCTCCGGGGGCAGGTGCTTCTCGAGCAGCTCGATGGCCTTCAGGGCGCTCTCCTTGGCATTGGCTTCGCTGGCGAGATAGTCAGCCTTCCGCCGCTGCTCCTCAGCAACCTTCAGCTGTCTCGCCCGTTCCCGCCGCGCCGGAACGCTGTCCCACTTCTTCCGCTCGCGTTCGATGGAGGTTGCATCGAGGCCGGCGTCGGTCAGTTCCAGAGCCTTCGCGCGCCACCCCTCCTCCCTGGCAAGACGTTCGCGCTCCCGCTCATCTTCCTTCGCCTTGGCGCGCTTCTCATCGGCGGCCTGCGTCTTTGCTGCCGCGATACGATCTTCGACGTCCCTAGCAGAGACAACCTCGCCGGCCGCGATTTCCCTAATCACGGCAGCACGCACGTCGACCGGAGTGGTCTTGGATGCGAGCTTGTAAACGGTCATCGCCGGCAATGCCTCGATGACCCTGGGTGAGTTCGCAAAGTGCGTGGCGGCATTGATGTAGTTGTATGCGGTCGCCCGCGAGAACGAAAACTCAAGCTTGAGCCACTCTTCGAAGTGGCCCGGCAGCTTGTCGCTAACCATGATCAGTTCGGCGCCGATCATGAGCATGTTCTTTCCAATCAGGCTCAACGACGCACCGATGCGGCTGCTCGCTGACTGAAGCACGCTAGCTTCGCTCGCCGGGAGTGAAGCGTAGAAGGCCGACCTGGCCTGCGACATCGGCGTGAGCATTTCGATCGGGCCGCCGATCGCAGGTGCAGTCTCGGCCTGCGGCGAGTAACGCTCCGCAACCGTGGACGTGGAGGAGAGGGACGCTACGGCTCCAGAGGTAGGAGCGGCGCTGAAATCGAAGTCAGTCAGTTCAGTGGTGGTGTCGTAGGGCATAATCAGTTCCTTTGCATGTCTAGCTGCTAGACATGCCCGCTTATAGCCAAAGCTCAGACGAACTGTTCGGTGTGCGATCTGCTGAAGCGCGAGCCCTTTAGGCCTCCGACATTGTTGGACGAACTCGCTTCGCTCGCCTGCGCGGCCTTCGGCCTTGCCGGTCGCCTTCGGCGACCACCTGTTCAGCAGGTATTAGGTAGGTGAGGGCGCTGCGTGTCTGGTCTCGCCATAGCCTACAACTGCAGCCCATGTGGGTCGCAGTCGGCAGGCTCATCTTTGGCGCAGGTTGCTAGCCATCCTCGCTTCGCGAGCAACAGCACCTGCCGGAGATCGGCAGGACTTTTTGCGGGCCCTGAGACTAGGGCCGCCAGAACTCATCCTGCGACACCCAGTTCTCGAAACTTAGCTGATCTACCATAGACTTGCCAACATACCCTGCAGCGCCGGGATCGTCATTTACTGCCTTGACAACGGCGTCACCAGACGGGACCAGTTTGCGCCACACGGTATCGGCCCATTGGTCGAACTCGAGGCCCTGCCGGCGCCGCTCCTCGTCGTCGACCTGGTAGAAGCGCACGAGGCCATGCCAGTGCGGATTGGTGCTCATCCTCTCGAGGGTGTAGACGCCGACAAATCGCTGGTCGTGGTTCTTCGCCCACTTGCTGCCCACCACTTTCCGCTGCATGCGTCCGTCCCACTCCTTCAGCTTGTCCTTAAGAGCTAGCGCCTGGTTGTCGGCGAGCCCGTTGACCGGCCGCGGGCTACCCGCCTGGTTGAATGCCAACGTGACGAAACGGTCCCACGGCTTCTCCGCGATCCATTTTCGCCACTCCTGGGCTAGCTTGGCTGGATCGAGATGAGACGGGCGGACGAAGTAGGGCGTGGACATGCCCGCTCTAGAGCGGATTCTTAGCTCTTTTGGCAAGTGCGCCGGACAGCCGCCTATCGACATTGATAAGCGTGGGCCGTGAGTTCTGGCGAAACAGGCGATTTCGCGCCTTCCAGATGGCTTCCTCGTCTTCTCGAAGTTGAGGGTCGCAGGGTCTCGTCGAGTGGGCGTGCCTCACCGCTCGGGCACACCCTTGCCAAGTGAACCTAAGGGCAGTGGCTGCCGTCCAATGCCCGACGTGATCGGTGCCGCTTGAAGGTGAGCGGAGGGTCCACGCGTTAGCGCCGGTAAGAACGAGACCTCCGCGCTCTCGCCAGCCTCCGGTCACGCATCTGGGATCTGTTTCAAGGCAGCGGTGAGCGATCAGGACGATACATGCTGATGATAGCGAATTCCCGTATGGCTTGCAGCGGCCCACAACGCTTGAACCTAACCGTGCGTCGTTACAACGCCGCCAGGCACTCGTTCGGAATACCTATTTCGCGAGCAATTCTGCGCGTTTTGAGACCGTCGCAGCTGGAGGTCCACGGCGAGATGTGATCGTTCTCGATACCTATTCTCAAGAGCGACGGTCCTGAGCTCGAGGGTGCTCTCGGAGGTGTCATCAACCGTGGCGAGAGTGGGGCTGGTGTCCTCCTCGCAAGTTGACACCGCAGGAAAAAGCGCAATCTGGCTTACCTCTGCCAACTTAGCGTAAACTTGTGTCAACCTGGAGGGGTCGAAATACGTATTATCCACCCGTTCTGGTTGTCGTTTACAGACTGCCCGTTGACACCGGCGCTCTTTAAGTTGGCATTTTCTCGCGTTAAGTTGTCGTTTTCACCGTTGTAAGTTTACATTTTGTGGCGACAACGTGGCAGTGACAACTTAGTCACGGCGTGAAATTAGGTTGATCGTGGCGAGAAATAGCTATCGTGCTGCTCCGGAGAGGAGGATAGGCCACGGAGAAGTGGCTGACACCCGATCGATCCCCATGACCTCCACATATTCCTTCTAGGACTTCGATATCGGTTCCTGGACCGAGCCATTCCTACCCGTCAAAGAAATCCTGGCTCTGCCCTCCGGCCCTGAGCGGTCCAGTGTGACGCTCGCTAGCGCGGCGCAAAGCGCTGCGAGTGACCGAACGGAATAGGACCTCGGGTCGAACGACGGAATTTCCCTTCGGATCTCTTGTCCCAGCGCGGTCAGGGTGATCCAATCTCGTGCTCCACCAAGTCGCACCAAAGCGCGAAGCACGAGGTCTTCAGCATCTTCAGGCGGGCGCGACCACAGTTCCCCTGGCGCTGGCCACTCTGTCGACCCTAGCAAGCTGTCGATCTCTCCCAACGTCAGGTAAGTCGTGCAGCTCTGGCGCAGGGACGCAGGCGCAGACCCGGATCCAACGCCGTGCACTGATGCTCCACCCCGGCGCAGACGATGGGCAAGAGCGGTGTAGTCGGCGTCGGAGCTCACGATCACGTAGTGGTCGATGCGCTTGGTGTGAGCGAGGTCCATCGCTCTCACGACGAGACCGATATCGGCGGCGTTCTTTCCCGCTGCGGTCTGGAAGTGCTGATACCCGGTGACACCGTGCTCCCGCATCTGCACGGCCCATCCGCTGTTCGCCGTGCTGGCGAAGTTGGCGAACAGCTCGACGACTTCGACCCGACCGAGCTTCGCAGCATAGTTCATCACTATGCCAGTCGACCTCGGTTGGGCATTGTCACCATCGATGAGCACGGCGCACCAGGCGTGCGGGAGCCGCCGGACCACTTCCTGGCTGCCCGGCTGACGAAGTCGAGCCATTCCTTACCGGCCATGATGAACCTCGTTCCATGCCGACGCCGGTCCAGCTTCGGAAAAGAGGCGACGCAGCTTCTGCGTGCGATCGAGCGTGGGCATCGGATCGCCATCGTTGGATGCCAGGCGGATGACCTCAAGCCAGAAGAGTTCGTGAGGAGTGAGCACGACAGTGTTTCCGAAGGTTCGCTCGTTCACTTGCCGAAAACCCCGAAGATAGCGGTGCGGCCGCGACGCGTGAGGGGAGGATCTCCCATATCGGAAGCTTCCCGAATGGCCTCGACCCATCCCATCTCGTTCTGCGTGACGGCATTGCTGAGGATTGCCACGATCGCCTGGGCCTCGGTGCTGCCCACGCGCTGCTCCAGAGCGAGGAGCAGCAGGTAGGCAGGATCGACGTCGAGTGCCTTGGCGAGCGCCGGAACGCGGTCAATCGGCAGGCGGTTGGTGCCAGCCTTGATCTGCGACAGCATGTTGACGTTGATGAAGCCGGCCTGAGACGCGATCTCGGCCTGCGTCTTGGTCGGCCGAAGTTCGAGGATGCGCTTCGTGAGATACGGGACAAGGCGGGTATCGCCAAAAGGCTTCGAGGCGGGCATAGATAACTCCTATAAAACAAGCACTTACTGCTGATGCTTGATTTATAGCGTCGTCATCATCGGGAGTTCGCAGATGAGCGCTGGGGAAACGCGATTGCGCAATGGGACTTGATCTCCTCGAGCGCCGGCCATGACACACTTGTGTGCCGGTGACGTTTGGCCACGCTTTCCGAAGGTCTGCTCGTGCGCTAGATTCACCCCGATGATCAAGCTGCTTCGCGCTTTCGCCTGTCTGCTGATTGCCGTCGTCATGGCGTCGGTCAGCTTGGCCGCGACCGCACACGGCACAGTGATAGTCGATGAGACGAGCTATCACGGCGAAACCATCATCAGTGAGTTGCCTTGCGGCGACTGCGGTTCGCACCGGCTGAGGAGCTGCTCACAGTCCTGCGCCGCCTTGGACGCGCTCGAGCCTGCAACGCCGGCTACTCTTCCAGCCGTAGATGCCCAGCACCAGGTTGGCTATGAACTGTTTGGACCCGGCCGCTCGACCAAGCCCCCACTGACACCCCCCATCGCCTAACCAGCGAGGTGAGCTTCGGCTCGCCGTCGGTCGCTGCCCGGCGTCTCTCCCGCTGGGCGAGGAAGGGCATGCCTGCGCCTTGACGCGTAGGGTGGGACAAACCCATGAGTTCGATAGACACGGCGTTGCGCCGTAAGGGTGGCCGAGTGCTTGCGCCGGCCGAACGCTTGCGTCAGGCAGGCTTCGAAGAAGCGCCGCCGCTGACGCTGCAGGCCATGGAAGGCGAGCTGCCGCGGGGACGCGAGCTCAGCTTCGCCTGGTTGACCGGCACGGTAATGACCGGGCTGACGTCTGTGCTGCTGATGGGCGCGGCGCTCTATGTCTCGTTCGAAGGGCAGGACAACTACTCGACAGCATCGCGCGCGCTGAAAGTAACGCGCACTGCCACCGAGGCGCCAGCCGAGGCCGAGAAAAGCGACCGGCTGCGGCCATTGGCGCGGACAAGGTCCGACGTCGAGGTTGTGCAGGCCTCGATCCGCTCGAACGAAGGCGGGCGGGTATATCTGCGCAACCAGCAGTTCACGCGGCTCGACGCGACGCTTGCGATCTCCGCAACGGCGCTAGCCGAAGACGTCCCCGAATTTGATCCCGCAGCCTTGGCCACTGCGTTGGACAACTCGTCCACACAGGCGGGCAGCGCTCCCGCGCCGCAGATCTATTCAGCCAGCGTAGAAGGGGAGGTGGCGATTACAACGGCGGCGCTGCCGGTGAAGTTCGTCCCTGCAATGGCCATCGATGATCAGGCGGCGGCTCAGACGGCAAGACGCGCTGCGGAAGACTTGTTCTTCGAAGGGTCGGGAGATGCTGGATACGCCTACGGACCGGCTTCTGGAGCGCTTACAGCCTCACTGACAGCGGATGCCGAAATGGGCATCGCCGAGAATGTGACGGTCATGCCTAGAAGACCCGCCGATCCGGAGAGCGGAGGGCGATCGGAGCGCATCATCACGATACGCGAGGCAACGGCGCTGGACGACGCGCTACTGAAGAACGGCTTCGACACCACCACTGCACCAGCGGTGATGCGCACCCTGGCCAACGTCTTCCCTTCGAGCACGCTGCCGGCGGACACCAAGCTTCGCATCCTGACCGGACCATCGCGGCTAGGTCCGGTCCCGGTGCCCTACCGGCTGAGCATCTATCTGCATGATGCCAGCAGCGGCGAGATCCGGCACGCGGCTACCGCTGCGCTGACCGACCGTGGCGGCTACGTCATTGGCCTTGCTCCGGGGACCACTCAGTTCCCCGAGGAAGATACCGAGGTTGCCGATGTCACGGCCTTGCCAAGCCTTTACCGCTCAATATGGGAAACCGGTCGGCGCCACGACGTCGATGACGAGACGATCACCAAGTTGCTGGCGATCTTCGCCTACGAGATCGACCTGACACAGAAGGTGAACCCTGGTGACGGTCTAAAGCTGCTGACGACCAAGCCGGAGACTGGCAAGCCGGAGTTGCTCTATGCCGCGCTCAATACCGGATCGACGACGCGCGAACTGTTCCGCTTCCAGGCGGATGATGGCTCAGTGGACTACTACAGCAATGATGGCGAGACCGGGAAACGCTTCCTGGTCCGTCGTCCGGTGCAGGGCGGCGGCCGGCTGACCAGCCGCTATGGCTATCGCGTCCATCCAATCTTCAAGACCCGTCGTCTCCACACCGGCACCGATCTTGCCGCGCCCCTCGGCACACCGATCTACGCCGGTGGCGACGGCCTGGTCGGTAAGGCCGGATGGAATGGCGGCAATGGTCGGTATGTCGAGATAAACCATGTGAACGGCTACCAAACGACTTACTCGCATATGAGCCGGATCGCGACAGGCCTCAAGGCCGGCGACCGAGTGAAGCAGGGGCAGGTCATCGGTTACGTCGGCTCGACCGGCAACTCGACCGGCAATCACCTGCACTACGAGGTGCGTATCAACGGCCGCACCGCCGATGCGCTGAGCATCAAGCTGCCCCGCGACAAGGAACTGTCCGAACAGTCGCTCCCCGCTTTTACGCAAGCTACTACCCAGATCCGCGAACTGATGGATCGCCGCCCGCAGGAGATCAGCGCGCTATGATATCACGCCGCCATTTCATCGCCTCACTGGCGATCACCCTCATGGGCAGCGTGGCTTTCGCCCAAGAGGTGCCAACCACCATCACGAGGGTGGTGATCGCCCCGGCTCGAAGCGAACTGGCACGCGCTATCCGAGCCGAGTTGGACAGCATGCGCAACGCGGGGACGGAGGGCGCACAGGATCTCTACTATTTCTACGGCGGCCGCGGCTTCGAGCCGCTGTGGCTGGAGAGTGCCTCGACCAGCTGGATGCTCGGCGCTCGTGCCGCGGCGCTCGCTAGCGCCTTCGGGCGAGCCGGCGAACTAGGGCTCGAGCCGCTCGACTACGAGTTTAAGCAGGCGGAACTCACAACGATCGACCTAGCGGTGCGCGCCGAACTGGCCGCTACCGCGATTGCCATCCGCTTCGGCAACGACAATTTCGGCGGCCGGCTCGAGCCGCGCAAGCTGTCGAGCAATCTCGACATGCCCAACCAGCGCTTGCCGCTCGCCGAACTGCTGGCGCTGCTCGAGCAAGACGATCCCAGCGCGGCGCTGTTGGCGCTGGCGCCGCCTGACGCCGAGTTCAAGGCGCTGCTGGCCATGCTCGCCACGACCAATGCGGCGCCGGAAATCCCGCAACTGGCCGATGGTCCGAGCCTCAAGCCGGGCGTTGAAGATCCACGCGTCCCGGTGCTGCGCGAGCGACTATCGCTCGCCTTGCCTGAAGAAAACAGCGCAATCTATGACGACGAGCTCGTGGCGGCGGTCACCGCCTTCCAAGTGGAGCTCGGCCTCGTCGCCGATGGCATCGTCGGCAATGCGACGCGCGAGGCGCTGAACCGCGGCAATGCCGCGGGCCGCGACCAGATCCTCGTGAACCTCGAGAAATGGCGCTGGCTGCCGCGCGATCGCGGCAACTACCGGGTCGAGGTTAATGTGCCCGAATACCGGCTGTGGGTGCGGCGCGACGGCGTCTCTGTGCATGAGACCAAGGTGGTGGTGGGCCGGCCGCAGAACCAGACTCCGATCTTCTACGACCTCATCCGCCACGTGGTGGTGAACCCCTACTGGAACGTCCCGACGTCGATCGTGCGCCGCGACGTCGCCCCGCAGGTAGTGCGCGACCCGGGCTATCTGGCTCGACGCGAGTTCGAGATCCTTACTGGGGACGGTCTGGTCATCGATCCCTGGACGGTGAACTGGGCGGCGGTGCAGCCGGGCAGCTTCCCCTTCCTGTTGCGTCAGAAGCCGGGCACCCAGAACTCTCTGGGCCAGGTGAAATTCCTGTTTCCCAACAAGCACGACGTCTACCTGCACGACACGCCCGAAAAGCAGCTGTTCAACCGTGACGCGCGGGCCTTCAGCGCCGGATGCGTTCGCGTCGAGAACCCGTTCGACTTCGCCGACGTCCTGCTCGCCGACGAGCCCAGTCTCAACCGGAACACGTTGGAGCGCGCCTTCGGTCCCAATGAAAAGTGGTTCAACATGCAGGTCCGGGTCCCGGTGTTCCTAACCTATTTCACAGTGCGGGTGGATGAGGCGGGCAAGGCCAGAAGCTACGCCGACGTCTACGGACACGACGCGCGCATCGCCGCCGCCCTGTTCGAGAGGACCGCGCTATGAGCGGCTCAGCACAGGTGCGTCGACAGGATGAGGACGCTCGCCGCATAGAGCGCCAGGCCGAGTCCCGCGGCGAAGGCGCCGTTCCTCATCAATTGCAGCATCGGCATGGGTCGTCCCTCACCGGCTCATTCTGGCCGACGCGTGCCGCACCGACCATTCACCGCTTCTCACATCCGCTTGACGACAACCCTGGGAGGTCACAGCCATGATCCGCCATCGTTCCGCTCACCTGACGAGACGTGCTTTTCTGGGCGGCGCCGCAGCCGCCACCGCACTTGCCCCTGCACTGGCGCGCGCTCAGGCAGGACAGCTCGACGGCAACACCGCCACGGCGATGAGCCTGGTCGAGACGATCGAGCCGATCCTCAGCTTCGACACCTCCAACAACTTGCAGCGGGCGATCCAGAACTACGAGCAGTTCGTGGCCGTGAACGGCAGCTGGGAGCTGCCGGGCCGCGAAACCTTCGGGCTCAAGCTCGGCGACTCGCGCCGGGCGGTGGCTGATCTAAAGCGCCGGCTGATGATTAACGGCGACATGCCTTACGACAAGCGGGTCAGCAACGAGTTCGACTCCGGTCTCGACGCGGCGGTCCGCCTGTTCCAGGCCCGGCATGGCCTGATCCTCAACGGCCAGGTGGACGAGCCGACTTTCTACGCCCTGTCGGTTCCGACGCAGTATCGGCTCAACCAGTTGCACCTGAATGCGCAGCGCATCCAGAACTGGGCTTCCGCACTGTCCGACCGTTACGTGGTGGTCAACATCCCCGCCGCCAGCATCGAGGCGATCGAGGGCGCGCAGGTCGTGCAGCGCCACACGGCGGTGGTCGGCAAGGCCGACCGGGCGACGCCGCTCCTTAACTCAAAAATTCACTCGGTGAACTTCAACCCGTTCTGGACGGTTCCCAAAAGCATCATCCAGAAGGACCTGATCAAATACATGAACGAGGACCCGGAATACCTCACCAAGTTTCGGATTCGCATTCTCGACGGCAAGGGCCGCGAGCTGGCGCCGACAGAGATTGACTGGTCCACAGAGGAGGCCGTGCAATACACGTTCCGGCAGGATCCTGGCCCGGACAACTCGCTGGGGCGCTGCAAGATCGACTTCTACAACAAGCATGCAGTCTACCTGCACGATACGCCGCAGCAGTCGCTATTCAGCGAGAACGCTCGTTTCTACTCGTCGGGCTGCGTGCGCGTTGGCGAGGTCGAGACGCTGATCGCCTGGCTCCTCCGCGACAATGGCTGGGACCTGGGCAAGGTGATGGAAGGCCTCACCAGCGGCATGCGGGAGAATGTCGGGCTCAAGGTGCAGGTGCCAATCCACACCACTTACATCACCGCCTGGGCCAATCGACAGGGCACAGTGAGCTTCCGCGACGACGTCTACCAGTTCGACGCGCAAGGCACCGTGGTGTTCGAGACCTAGCGGAGCCCAGCGCCTTCGGCAGGAGCGGGCGCGCGTCTTGGCCGAGGCGTGCCGCCACCTCGCGTGCAATCGCCGCTGCATCGGCGTCCGCTCCCATAATGAGCGCGGATGCCCAGTTGCGTTGCCACGGGCGGCCGACAAAATACAGCCCATCGACGGGTGAGCGGCCCCCGGAATGCAGGAACTGGCCATCCGCGGCGATGGCTCCCGCGATCTGCACCCACGAGCTGTCGTCACGATAGCCGACGCACCAGATGATGCTTTCCGCGGTATGGGCGCTGCCATCGGCGAAACCGATGTTGCGCCCGCTGGCAGAAGTCAGCCTCGGCCTGATGAGGACCCGCAGCCCACGCAAGTCCTCGAGGCTGCGTTGCCGATCGGGAAACGGATCGGCCCGCTGCATCAGCCGCCCCACCGGTGAGTTGGCCGGTGAGCCGAGCAGCCCGAGCCGCCGCAGCCAGCTCCAGGTGCTGACCCCGAGCACGCGCTCGGGCATCAGCCGCCGCGGCCTGCCGCTGGAGAGGGTGACGTGCCGACCATCGGCGAGTTCGGCAGCGATATCACGGCCGGTGGCACCATCGCCCACGACGAGCACGCGCGTTCCACGCACGTCGTCCGGCCGCCGATAGGTGGAAGGGCTGAGCTGCTGGACGTCGTTCGCCAGCCCGGCCGCGACGGCCGGCACGCGTGGTGACTGGAAGCCGCCACTGGCAATGATCGCCACCCGAGCCTGCAGCACGTGGCCGGATCGCAGGGTGGCAACAAAGCTGCCATCTGGTCGGGTGAGCGCCTTCACGCCGTCGCCCAGTTGCACGGGCAATTCGAACTTGCGGGCGAACGCCTCCAGATAGTCAGCGAACTCCGTGGCGGTCGCGTAGCCTTCAGGGTCGCCGGGCAGCGCCAGCTCGGGTAGCCCGCTGAACCGCCGCGGCGTGAACAGCCGCAGCGACGTATAGCGATGACGCCAGCTGTCGCCGACGCGCGATGCCCCATCCACGGCCAACACGGCCACGCCGAGCCGGCGCAGTTGCCGGGTCACGGCGAGGCCTGCCTGCCCAGCGCCGACGACTAGAACATCGGCGTCCATCACCCACCCGCGGCGACGACTTCGCTGGTCACCAGGTCATAGAGCTGCTGAGGGCCGAATTCGGTAAGCGGCTTGCCGTTGACGTAGAAGGTGGGCGTCTGCTGCACACCGGCCGCCGTCACGTCGGCTGTGTCCTGCGTCAGGATCGCTGTAATTGCCTCGGATTGGGCGTCGACGCGGGCCCGGGGGAGATCAAGCCCGGCGGCGCCGGCAATGCTCCAAGCCCGCTCGATATCCGGACCCTCGTGCATCGCCCAGTTCGGCTGCTCGGCCAGCAGCGCCTCGAGCACCGGCACGAAGCGGTCCTGCAGACGCGCCGCCTCGACGATCCTGACCACCTCGTCGGAACCTTCATGGAAGGCGGCGTAGCGCAACACGAGGCGCACCTTGCCCTGGTGCATCTCCATGATCTGCTTGACGATCGGATAGAATGCCCGACAAGCCTCGCAGGACGGGTCGAAGAACTCGGTGATGGTCACCGTCGCTTCGGCCGGCCCGATGATGGGGGCGTGGTCGCGATAGAGCAGGGCGTTGACTTCGGCTGCGGCTTCGCGCGCCGCGGAAGCCATGGCCTCGCGATAGGCGAAGGTGCCACCGACAAAGGCGACGACACCCAGGGCGGCAACGCCGCCGACGAAATGACGGCGGTTCATGTGGCCGCTCCCTTGCGAACGGCGAGCAGCAGCACGACGAGGCCCAGGAAAGCCGCCAGCGACAGCACCGGAATGGCGATCCCCAAGATCGTCATATCGGCGTCGGTGCAGGACGGGCCGGCACCGCACTGCGCGATCGCCTCGGGGATGACGCCATAGTAGACCAGCGAGTGGAAGCCGGCGAGCAGCAGGCCGATGCCGGCCACCGGCAGCGCATAGCGCCACACGTCGAGGTCGCCGCGCCAGGCCGCGACGCCGAGGATCACCGCCAGCGGCAGCATGGCGATGCGCTGATACCAGCAGAGATTGCAGGGGGCCTGTCCCATGATCTCGCCAATGAACAGCACCGCCAGCGAAGCGCCGAGCGCCAGTATCCACGCGGCCAGCAGCGCGTTGCTCGCGGCGTCGCCGAAGTCGAGCCGGAGCGGGTCTTGCCGGTCTGCGCCCCCCGAGATTGCGTCGGTCAAATGTCGATCCTTTTTTCGAGGCCGGCGGTAGCGGCGGTTTCGATCTGAATGGTGGTGTGGTCGATGCCGAACTGGTCGTGCAGCTTCTGCTGCGCCCGACGCAGCAAGGCCTGCTCGTCGGTGCCTTCGGCAATCACGAGGTGCCCGCTCATCGCATCGACCCCCGAGGTGATAGTCCAGACGTGCAGGTCGTGCAGGTCGGTGACGCTGTCGATCTCGCGCAGCGCTTCCTCGAGCTTCTGCAGGTCTAAGCCCGTAGGCGTGCCTTCGAGCAGGATGTTCACCGCTTGGCTGAGCAGCGCCCAGGTGCGCGGCACGATGAAGAGGCCGATGCCGGCACCGACGATCGGATCGACCAGCGTCCAGCCGGTGAACATGATGACCAGCGCCGACACGATGACCGCCACCGAGCCGAGCATGTCGGCCAGCACCTCGAAATAGGCGCCCTTGAGGTTGAGGCTTTCCTTCGAGCCCGCCGCCAGCAGGCGCATGCTGATGAGGTTGACCACCAGCCCGACTACGGCCACCACCAGCATCGGCACCGACAGGATTTCCGGCGGCTCGAACAGCCGCTGCCAGGCCTCGTAGAGGATGTAGACGGTGAGCAGCAGCAGCACGACGGCATTGGCCAGCGCCGCCAGCACTTCCGCCCGCAGGTAGCCATAGGTCTTGGCGGGCGTCGCCGGACGCGCCGCGAACCAGATGGCGAACAGCGCCAGCGCCAGCCCGCCGGCATCGGTCGCCATGTGCGCGGCGTCGGCCAGCAGCGCCAGGCTGCCGGAAATCAGCGCGCCGACCACCTCGGCGACGAGGAAGGTCGAGGTGAGGCCGAGCGCCAGCACCAGGCTGCGGCGATGCCGTGCACCAGCGCTGCCAGCGACGGGACGGCTGATACCGTGGTCGTGCCCGGCGCCCATTTCAGCCGCCGACCAGCTTCTGCAGCTTCTGCAACTTTACCTCCATGCCCTCCTCGGCATCGAGCGTTCCGGCGAAGGTGCCATCGGCGCGCACGAGGTAGATCGTCGCCGGGTGCTGCATGGCGTAGCCACCGTCCTCGTAGGGCACCTTCTCGAACGCGACGAAGCGCGCCGCAGTCATCCGGGTGATCTCGTCGAGGTCGCCGGTGAGTCCGATGATGCGCGGGTCGAAATAGTCGACATAGGCCTTCATCAGTTCGGGCGTGTCGCGCTCGGGATCGACCGTGACGAACACCGCGTTGAGCTTGTCGGCGTCCGAGCCCAATTGGCCCATCAACGTCCCGATTTCCGCCAGCGCGGTGGGGCAAACGTCCGGGCAGTTCATGAAGCCGTAGAACCAGACGCCCGGCTTGCCGGCGAAGTCGGCCTCGGTCATCGGCTGGCCATCTTCATTCACCAGGCGGAACGGGCCGTCGAGTGCTACGCCCGGGCCAAGCGACGTGGCCGCCGCTACGGGCGCCGGCAGATAGGCAGGAACGAGGAAGTAAGCGACGGCGCCAAGCACCAGGCCCCACATCGTCAGCTGGAAGGTGATGAACCAGCGGGGCGTTCGGGCTGTGGTCATTTCGTCAGTCCTTTCCAGACGAGGAGGCGCATGGCGTTCGCAGTGACGAGCACCGTGGCGCCGGTATCGGCGAGGATCGCCGGCCACAGGCCGGTCACCCCGATCACCGTCGTGACGAGGAAGAAAGCCTTCAGCCCCAGCGAGATGGTGATGTTCTGCATGATGTTGGCGGTGGTTGCCCGCGACAGCATGATCATGTTGGCGATATCGAGCACGCGGCCGTGCAGCACCGCGGCGTCTGCCGTTTCGAGCGCCACGTCGGTGCCCCCGCCCATGGCGATGCCGATATCGGCGGCGGCGAGCGCCGGAGCGTCGTTGATGCCGTCACCCACCTTGGCGACGATCTTGCCCTGCGCCTTCAGCTCGCCGACGATCCGCTGCTTGTCCTCGGGCAGCAGTTCGGCGCGTGGCTCCATTCCGAGCTGGGCGGCGATCGCGGCGGCGGTGCGCTGGTTGTCGCCGGTGAGCATGATGGCCTCGGCGCCGAGCCGCTTCAGTGCCTCGATGCCTTCCTTCGCATCTGGCCGCGGCTCGTCGCGCATGGCGATGGCGCCGGCCACTTCGCCGTTCACCAGCAACACCGAAACAGTCTTGCCTTCATCGTTGAGTGCGGTGATGCGCTCGCTGAGCTCCGTCGGCAGGGCAGTGCGTTCGGCCGCCGCCTTGGGCGAGCCGAGGAACAATTCGCTCGGCCCGACCGTGCCGGTGACGCCCTTGCCACCCACCGCGCCGCCGCCCTTGGCGCCGAATACCGGGATCTTCCGTTCTTCGGCGGCCATCAAGATCGCCTTCGCCAGCGGGTGGCTGGAGCCGACTTCGAGCGCGGCCGCGAAGCGCAGCACCTCGCCCTCGCTCTTCCCCACGCTGATGACGTCGGTGACCTTCGGCTTGCCTTCGGTCAGCGTGCCGGTCTTGTCGAGCGCCACCTGGTTGACCTTGCCAAGCTGTTCGAGGACCGCGCCGCCCTTCATCAGCAGCCCGCGCCGGGCGCCGGCCGAGAGCGCCGCGGCGATGGCGGCAGGCGTGGAAATGACCAGCGCGCACGGGCAGCCGATCAGCAGCACGGCGAGCCCCTTGTAGATCCACTCGCTCCAATCGCCGCCGGCCACCAGCGGCGGCAGCACCGCGATCAGCGCCGCGACGATCATCACGCCCGGCGTATACCAGCGTGAGAAGCGCTCGATGAACCGCTCGGTCGGCGCCTTTGATTCCTGCGCCTCCTCGACCAGCCGGATGATGCGGGCGATGGTGTTGTCGGCAGCCGCGGCGGTGACGCGCACCCGCAGCGTGCCGTCCTGGTTGATGGTGCCGGCGAACACCTGATCGCCCGCGACTTTGTGCCTTGGCACCGACTCGCCGGAGACCGGCGCCTCGTCGATCGCACTTTCTCCAGCCGAGATGACGCCATCCGCCGCGATGCGATCGCCTGGCCGGACGAGGATGATGCTATCGACCATCACCTGCTCGGCCGGCACCTCCTTGGTGACCCCGCCGCTTTCCACGAGCGCGATCTTCGGCACCAGCGTCGCCAGTGCCTTGATGCTGGCGCGTGCCCGGCCGGTGGCGATGCCTTCGAGCATCTCGCCGACAAGGAACAGGATGACCACCACCGCGGCTTCCTCGGCAGCGCCGATGAAGACGGCGCCGACCGCTGCCACGGTCATCAGCGTCTCGATGGTGAACGGTGCGCGGTTGATGGCGCCCATGAAGGCGCGCCGGGCTATAGGGATGAGGCCAACAAGCATGGCAACGGTGAATATCGATGCCTTGTAGTCGGGCATGATCCAGGACAGCACGAAGGCAATGCCGATGGCCGCACCGCAGAGCGCCGTCAGGCGGGCCTTCTTTGTCGCCCACCACGGCCCGTTCTCGATGCCATGGTCATGCCCATGCAGCCCGGCCAGCTTGTCCTTCGGCTTGTCGTCAAGATCGTGATCGTGGCCCGAATGGTCGTGTCCATGATCGCCATGATCGTGCCCTGCATGATCGTGATCATCGTGTCGGGTCGCGGGCAGCGAGGCCTTAGCCTTACCCGATGAAGTGAGCAGTGCCGCCGTGTAGCCGACATCCCTGACCTTGCGAGCGACCTGCTCAAGATCGGTGGCCGCGGCGTGCCGGACCGTCATGGTGCCCGCCGTCACCGACACCGACACCTCCTCGACCCCGGTTACCCGGCGCGTCGCCGCCTCGACCTTGGTGGCACAGGCCGCGCAATCCATGCCCTCGACGCGAAAGCGGGTATCTATGCTGGCAGCCATGTCCGGTCTCCTTCGACTAACTGGAGACGAATCGATACAACCTCTAGCCGCTATAGAGACAAGACGTAATCTTGTTACGGAGCGTTTGGACTAAGGGAGCGTCAGGCCTCGAGCTCGGAGTTCCGGAGGCACAAGAGCGCTGTCGTCTGCCGCGAAGTTCGTCGTTGGCGGGATGCTCAGCATTGGCGCCACCCGGGCGATGATGCGCCCTGATACCTCGCCGGCGTTCCAGCCGGCTGTGTTGCCAGACTGCGGGTTCTCGGCGACGGCCTCGTCCACAAGGATGATCATGGCATAGCGCGGAGCCTCCATCGGGAAAGCTGTGATAAAGACGTTGAGGTTGACACCGGAGTCGTATCGACCTTTCACTACTTTCTCAGCCGTCCCAGTCTTGCCGCCAACACGGTATCCCAGCGAAATCCGGTTCATTCGGGAGCCCGATCCGACCACGGCGTTCATCCGCAGCAGGTAGCGCAGGTTGGCGCTGGTTTCGGGTGTGATCACCTGGGGCGCGGATGCCCATGCGTCCGGGCTGGCGGGGTAGAAGGTCGGTTGCACCAGCTTGCCACCATTCACGAACGCGGCGACGGCTCTCAGCATGTGCAGGGGCGAGATGCTGAAGCCATGGCCGAAGGCGGCCGTCGCAGCGACAATCTCACTGAAAGCTGCAGGCACGTTGGGTCGCGTGAGCTCCGGCAGTTCGGTTTGCAGCGACCGGTCGAACCCTAGTTTTTCGAAGAAGGCGCGATAGTTATCGGGACCAAGCTGCGCCACCATCTGGGCCGTGCCGACATTGGAGGAGTATCTGAAAATCTCGGGCACGCTGAGGATGCGGTTTTCGCCACGGAAGTCGCTGATCGACTGCCGACCGAAGCGGAGTGGAAAACGCGCGTCGAAGCTGTCGGTCAGGCGGACTGCGCCGCTGTCCAAAGCTGCGGCGAAGGCGACAGCCTTGACGACTGATCCAAGCTCGAAGTTTCCCGCTGTGATGCGATTGAAGCGCCCTTCGACGAGTGCGGTCTCCGGCGAATTTGGGTCAAAGTCGGGGAGGGAAGCCAGCGCGTAGATCTCGCCGGTCCTGACATCCATCAGCGCTCCAGCCGACGCCACCGACTTGTAGCGAACAAGGGCATCGGCAAGTTCTTCAGTCATGGCATGCTGCACACGGGCGTCGAGACTGAGCCGCACTGGCACGAGAGGTTGGTCGCGGGCGATACCGAACTCCTGCAATGCGGCAAGGCCCTGGGTGTTGATGCTCCGCTCAATGCCAGCGATGCCCTGGTTGTCGACATTGACCGAGCCGAGCACGTGGGCGGCTTGATTGGTGCCTGGGTAGAAGCGGCGACTTTCGGTCAGGAAATCGAGGCCGGGAAGTCCGAGGGCCATGACCTGGTCACGGATCTCGGGAGTCAGCTCCCGCTTGATCCATACGAAACCTAGGTCGCCCAAGAGGCGCTCTCGCAGCCAGTTGGCCTCGAGGTCCGGCATGATGGACCGCAGTTTCGTGACGGCTTCCTCGACGTCGAGTATCCGTCGCGGCTCGGCGTAGAGCGAGGGCACCCGGATATCCATGGCGAGCTCGAGGCCGTTACGGTCCACTATGGGCGGGCGAGAAGCTTCGATCTCGCTGACGTGCGCCCCTCGATGCTAGAAAGGCGCTCGACAAAGCCCAGCTGGATGAGCCGCATGGCGATGATGCCGAAGCAGGCCGCGAGCACGAAGCTCACGATCCTGATGCGGCGACGTGTGACCTGCGCGCGAACGCTTCGCCCGCTTTGAACGGTGATTGCCTGATCCTGCATGTCATTGTCCGACGTTCGAGGCACCGGTCATTGACGGTGCAATTGCGTTGGCGGGGTTCGGTCAGGAACCCGGCCGCGGCGGCTCGAGGATCAGTTGCGTCAGCCGAAAGGGCAGGGTGCCTTCGGTCTTGGCCAGCACCGGAACGTCTTGGCAAACCGACGGTGCCGCGACATCGGAGCGATACTCGCAGAGCTGGCCGTGGCACTGCGCCTGACTCGCGGTCGTATTTCCTTGCTCCAGCAGGCGCACCTGCATGGTCATGGCCTGTGCATGGTCGGCCGCGGATCGAGTGTGCGCAAAGGCGTGATGCTGCCCGATAGCAGCAGGACGATCAGCAGCCCCATCTGAAGGAGCCATCTGGGCCACGCAGAACACATGCGTGGACCTTCACTGCCCCGGGTTAAGGGAAGATTAAGCGCTCGGAGTTGTGCCTACACGATGAAGTCGTAGAGCAGCTTGATGTTGAGGGCCGCGATCGCCACGGCGATGAAACCGGCGAGCGCAATGAGCCAGACCGGCGCCACCAGCTCACCCATTTTCTTCTTGTCTGCAGTGAACATCACCAGCGGGAACACCGCGAATGACAGCTGCAGGCTCAGGACCACTTGGGTGAGGATAAGGAGCTGTGCCGTGCCAGACTGGCCGAACCAGATGGTCACGCCTGCGGCCGGGATGATCGCCAACCCCCTGGTGATCAGTCGCCGTAGCCAGGGCGCTAGCTGGATGCGCAGGAAGCCCTCCATGACGATCTGCCCGGCGAGGGTTGCGGTGACGGTTGAGTTGATGCCGCAGCAGAGGAGCGCGATGCCGAACAGCGTTGGAGCGATGGCCGCGCCAAGCATCGGCGACAGGAGGCTGTGGGCCTCGCCCAGCTCAGCGATGTCGGTCTGCCCGGCAGCGTAGAACGTCGCAGCGGCTAGGATGAGAATCGACGCGTTGACGAGGAGCGCGAACATCAGTGCGACCGTGGAGTCGATGGTTGCGAAACGCAGCGCCTCGCGCTTCTCGGGCAGTGTGTCGCCATATGCTCGCGTCTGCACGATGCCGGAGTGCAGGTAGAGGTTGTGCGGCATTACCGTGGCCCCAAGGATACCGAGCGCTAGGTAAAGCATGTCGGGATTGGTGATGATTTCGCTCGTCGGCGCGAAGCCGCGAACGACGTCACCCCAGTTCGGATCGGCCAGGACTATCTGCACGAGGAAGCAGACGGCGATCACGCCGAGCAGCGCCACCACCAGCGCTTCGATCCAGCGGAACCCCAGCCGTTGCAGCCATAGGATCAGGAATACATCAAGCGCCGTGATGATCACGCCGATCTCGAGGGGGATGCCGAACAGCAGGTTGAGGCCGATCGCCGTGCCGATAACCTCGGCAATGTCAGTCGCGATGATGGCGATCTCGGCCAGCAGCCACAGCACCCAGCCAACCGGGCGGGGAAACGCATCGCGGCAGGCTTGGGCCAGATCGCGGCCTGATGCAATGGCCAGCCGGGCGCAAAGCGACTGCAGCACGATGGCCATGATGTTGGAGACCAACGCCACGACGAGCAGCGTGTAGCCGAAGCGGGAGCCGCCGGCGATCGAGGTCGCCCAGTTGCCCGGATCCATGTAGCCGACCGCTACGAGATATCCCGGTCCGGCAAACGCGGCTGCGCGCCGGAGAAACGAGCCCTTGACGGCAACGCTCCGGTGAACATCGGCGAGCGATGCGTCACCCCGTTGTCCAGGCCAACCAGTCGAACCACGCTCACCGACGTCGCCCATGCTACACCTGCTATTGCAATTCATTTGCAATAGCAGGGCGAGCGAAGATGGACAAGGTGTCAGATGCGGCATCCAGCGTGAGTGTGCGCAGGTGGCGCTGCCATCGAATGGTCATGCGTGCCTTTCCCTCGGCTTGGGAGGAGGGTAGGGTCTCTAGTCACTATAGGATCAAGGGGGCCAAGTATGAATCTTGCGATTGGTGAGTTGTCTGCGCGAACCAGCGTGAAAGTCCCGACCATCCGTTACTACGAGCAGATCGGATTGCTGGCCGCACCGCCCCGCAGCGAAGGCGGGCAGCGGCGCTACGGCGTTGCGGAAGTCGACCGCTTGAACTTCATTCGTCATGCCCGGGAACTTGGCTTCGAGGTCGAGGACATCCGTGAACTGCTCGCCATGAACGCCCAGCCGCAGGCCTCTTGCCATCAGGCCGACAGCATCGCCCAGGCGCATCTTCTGGAAGTCGACCGCCGCATCGCCAGCCTGCAGGCACTGCGCGGGGAACTCTCGCGCATGATCGAGGAGTGCGGCCACGGTCGCGTCTGCGACTGCCGGATCATCGAGGCGCTTGCCGACCACAGTCTCTGCCGAGGTGACCATCGCCACTAGTGCCAGCGCAATTTATTAGGGTGCGGCAGACCCTGCGACGGAAGAGCCCCTTTTGAGTGTCGGAGAAATCGGCTAGCCAGCACGCGGTCCCATCCATTGGGATGCAGGTAGGCATGGATCGCTTTCGTCCATATCTCGAGGAGCTGACGCGGGCGCTGCTAGTGCTGGCGCTGGTTTTCTTTGCCTTTGTCCACCAGCCTGTCCCTGCCGTCGCGCATGACGGCCTCGGCTTCGTCTACACGAGCATCGATTATTGCGGCTCCGCCGGGCCCGACGATACGCAAGCGCACGCACCGTGCCATGCTTGCCGCACCGGTGCCGATGCCATGTTGCCGCCTCCACCATCGGACGTCGTGGCGGTATCGTTGGCGATCGCACCAGTGGCCTACGCCACCGTGGCCGTGCCTGTGCAGGCTTGCCTCCCGTTTCTGGCCAACCGTAACCGCGGTCCGCCTCACTTCGCCTGAGCTGCCTAACCACACTCTTTGACCACGTGGCCGCCATGACGGCGCACGTAGCACTTGCTCAGGTATCCCACATGTCCGCTTCCCACGTCGAAGGCGCACGGCCCGACAGCCGCGCCAGTTCTCGTCTCTATCGCGCCGTCTGGCGCTGGCACTTCTACGCCGGCCTGTTCGTCGTGCCATTCTTTGTCCTCCTCGCCTGCACCGGCATGATCATGCTCTACGGCAACTCGGTCGAGACCATGATCGGCCCGCGCCATGTCGTCGTCCCCACCAGCACGCCGGTCACCCTGGTCGAGCAGCAGTCGGCTGCCGCTGCGGCCGTTCCCAACGGCTCGGTTTCGATGTTCGTCCAGGCGCCATCGGACGACCTGGCCAACAAGTTCATGGTCAGGGGCGATGACGGCACCCACATCGTCGCGATCGACCCCACTGACGCCTCCGTCGTCGGCAACTACCTGCAGGAAAATGTCCTGTTCAACTGGGCCTCGAACATCCACGGCACCCTGCTTCTCGGCGATCTCGGCGATCGTGTGCTGGAGATTGCCGCCGGACTGGGCATAATCCTGCTGCTCACCGGCCTCTACATGTGGTGGCCGCGCGGCGCGCGCAGCCTGCGTCGGGCGCTGGTGCCGAAACTCGACGCCGGACGGCCGTTCTGGCGCGAACTTCACATGTCCACCGGCTTCTACTTTGCCATCGTGCTGCTGTTCTTCCTGATCTCCGGCCTGTCCTGGACCGGCATCTGGGGCACGCAGATCGTGCAGGCCTGGAACACCTTCCCGGCGGACAAGATGGGGGCGCCGCTTTCTGATGCCACCCATGCCGACCTCAACACCGGCGATGCGAAGGACGTGCCGTGGACGCTCGAACAGACGCCCATGCCGATGTCGGAGCACGACCACAGCAACATGGGCATGGGCGGTATGGCCATGCCGACCGTGGACATGCCCGGCCCGGCCCCCGTCACCCTGGACAGCGTCGCCGCTTCGGCGCGAGAGATCGGCTTCACCGGCCAGTTCCGCATCAACCTGCCGTCAGATCCGACCGGCGTGTTCACCGTGTCATCCGACTCCAACAGTGGCGACAGTGCCAACCCGTTCGGTGACCGCACCACCCACATTGATCAGTATTCCGGTGAGGTCATCACCGAGGTGACGTTCAATGACTACGGCCTTGGCGGCAAGGCCATGGCGGCGGGCATCGCGCTGCACCAAGGCAACCTGGGATGGTGGAACATCGCTCTAAACCTGCTGTTCTGTGCCGCGATTGTGCTGATGGCAGTCTCGGGCGTGCTGATGTGGTGGAAGCGCCGTCCCAAAGGCAAACTTGCAGCGCCACTCTACCCGCGTGAGTATCGCGCTCCGTGGGGAGTAGTCGTCATCGCGCTAGCGGTGTGCGTAGCTTTTCCGCTGACCGGCGCGGCAGTCGTCCTCTTCGCCCTCGTCGATCTACTACTTCCCCGCCGGCTGAGGGAAGCCGGTGCCGCTTGATATGGAGACCTTCATATCCCGAGCCATGCCGCGTCCTTCGCCCCGCTGGTTTACGTCTCGTGCTGGCTCAAGTCACCACCCTGACGCCTTCGCCTGCGCGCTGCTGCCAGCCGGCCGATGGGCTTCTATGCGCCGTCCCAGATCGTGCGTGATGCCCAGGAGCGCGGGTGTCGAGGTCCACAACGTCGATACTAACTACTCCGACCTAGTGTCGGTGTTGGAGCCGGGCACCGGGTAGCGACCGCGTTTGGTGGCAGCATGCTAGCGTGCGGGATGACATCCGCTCGGCCAACGCCGTCCTCCAACGTGATCGTGGCTCGTCGAGGCCGCCGCTATGACAGCTTCCGGGACCTTGGCTGCGCAACCGGTTGCCGACCACCCGACGCTTCGGCTCGGGTGGAAGACGCGGCCGGCGACCTATACCGGCTTGCGCGGAGGTGGCGTTACACCAATCAGCGTGTTGACCGCTCCAGCGCCTATATCTACTTGGATAGAGCCCGACGACTGGCAGGTCGGTGACAGAGCGATCCGAATATTCGGCTCCAGGCGATGACGCTCTAATTCGTCCATCGGTCCTTTATGTATCTGGAAGTAAATTCGATTTCTGGGAACATGGTTCTAGAATTTATGTTGATCGTATCCAGCTCGTCCAAAATTTCACGCTTTCGTTCTTTTGGTATATTTATCGAGCGAAGTTTGTAGCTCGTGCTAACGTCAGTGTTTTTGTAGCGCAGAAGACCGGACGCAATGAACGCTCCAGACTGAGAAATTACTCTTCTATTGTTCTTTGTAGGGTATACAAAGAAATACCGAAACAAATCAGCCGGGCGAACGACATTTATAAAGTATGGCTTTTCCGTCCGCACAAATTGAAGCAGCCGTTCGACGGCCGGGACCTTTCGAAATGCGCTTAGGCTGACCTGTTCGTCAGGAGCATAGTAAGATTCGGCAATCGCTTTCCGTTCATCGTCGGTTAGTCGGGCCAAGTTGCAAATAAGGCTCACGGCGTCGCTGTCCGCAAATTTTACCCGCTTCCCGACGAAGTCGAAGACCTTCACCGCACCGTCCTGTCCCTCATGCTCACGCTGGTTACAGGCGAAATACAAGCCCACGAGCGGATTGACGGATACGTCCAGAAGCCGGGTGGGGAGGCCGTAGTGCTGGGCACGAACCAGTTTCTCAAACATCGACTTGTCCGCGCTAAACTGGTCTGGCGCCTCCACCATCAGCTCGCTGAATATCCGATGCTCGGCATCTGGACGGACACCGCGCATGATCGAGGGTTTGAGCTCCCAAGCTGCGTCGCACTCGCCACGGTAGCACCTGGCGCCGTCTTGAACCTTCGGCAGTTTGAAAACGAGCTCAAGATAAGAGGTTACGCTTTCTGCAACCATCTTGGGTGGTCTGCGAGAAGCACCAGTCGCTCCAGCTCCTGGCGTCGTCGAAGGCAACGGCTTTGTGGTCTTCGGCGGCATCTAGGACCTTTCAGTTTCGAGGGGTGCGGTAAAGGTGCCTCCCAGATTGTCAGAGCGTCTGTTTATTGCCAATTCCTACCTACCGAAAGCGAGGCGTCCAGCTTTTGACCAAGCATTCCTCCTCCCATTCATCTTCGTCACCCTCGTCGTCGTCGCGCCCAATGGTCTTCGACGACAAGACCGTTAGCACCTTCCCATAGGCGCCAAGTCCGATTGACTCTTCCAAGACAGATCGACGCGTTTCGCCGCCAAGCCAGTCGCGAACGTCGACCTCGTCGCTGATGCTCTTTCCCGCTAGCACTTCGTCGCGTCGGGCCGCGAAGGCCAAAGTGGCGGTTCCTGCAGGCAGCCTCGTGCCCTTCCTGAGCCAGCTAAGGTTGGGCAAGGTTTTCATGGCGTCCGACATGAAGCAGTAGTCGATCGTGTCGCCCGTGCTTACGATCACGGCTGTAGCTTGACGCGAGAGTTCAGCGAACCGGATCGCAGTCGCTGTTCGTGACGTCTGGCACTGCTCGGCCAGGGCGATAACCGCGTCCAAGCCGCCGTCCAGATCGGCCATGAAGTTCTTAAACGGCCTTTCTGGCATCAACAGCCCTGCAGCGAAGTGGTCCGCCTCCAGCTCGTAGGGATCCGCGGTGACGAATCCAGCGTGTGATGTGTGCACGCCGTCCTTCAGAAGCTGATCGACGTGCCCGTCGAGAAAATAGTGCCCGAGCTCGTGGCTTACGCTGAATCGCCGGAAGCCCTCGCTTGCGATGCGAGTGGCATAGAGGATGCCGAAATCGTTGCCGTGTCGGAGGAGCATCCCGGAAACGCCAGGCTCGGTGTCCGGATTTGCTTGGACGACGATGTCACGGGTCTGCGCAATCTCGAAGGGGTCTACAGGCAAACGGTCTATGCCTTCGTCACGGAGCAGGCTCTCTGCCCGGCGCCGCGCATTTAGTAGCTGGAACGGTTTGCCCATAGCGCCTCCCTATTGCTTGTCCTTGCGAGCGCTGCGTTCGGCCAGCATCTTGAGAAAGTCCTTAGCGATTTCACGGTCGTTGCCGCTTAGCCGGCCAATGTCCCGGTATAGCGGGTCACCGTCCTGCGAGAGTTCCGGCTTCTCGACGCGACCGAGCAAAAAGTCCGTCGTGATCTCCAGGGCGATCGCCAACTTTCGCAGTGATTCGAACGATGGACGTCGGGTTCCTGCCTCGAAGTGAGCGATAGTGGTCGCCGGCATCCCCGCTTTTTCCCCAAGCTCCTCCTGGTTCCAATTCCTTAGTTTCCGGGCCTCTCGGAGCCGCTCGCTAAAGATTTGCGAGGGAGCTGGTTCATCCGTCATGTCTACTCCGGCAAGATAATCTTGACGGGTTTTGCAACCCGCCCCATATATTTCGCGTCAACCAAACCATGTCGACTTCGACAGACGCAAGTGCCTTGATCCACCGACCACCTCCCAAAGGACGCGACGGTAAATGAAGCATCAGTCTCCCAACGAGTTCGAAGACCGCCCCAAGGGCATCCAGAGGATCCGCAAGCTCCCCGACGCAGACCTGGGCCGCTTGTGGGACTCCATCATCATGGAACCAGCGGTGAAGGACCAACTGCTGTCGCAAGCGGTGCTCAACTTCACCATGCGCCAGAAGGTGCCGCGTGACGTCGTTCCCTTGCACGGCGTCATCCTCCTCGTCGGCCCACCTGGGACAGGAAAGACGTCGTTGGCGCGAGGCCTAGCTCACCGCGTGGCGAGTTCATTTGGCGGCGGAGCTTCCTTCCGCCTTCTTGAGGTGGAGCCGCACTCCTTGGCGAGCTCAGGTCATGGCAAGACGCAGCGAGCAGTCACCGACCTGTTTGCTCTGTCGATTGCCGAGGCCGCCGCCGGCGGCCCGACCATTGTGCTCTTGGATGAAGTCGAGACGCTCGCAGCCGATCGGGCCAAGCTGAGCATGGACGCAAACCCGATCGATGTGCACCGGGCGACCGATGCCGTCCTGGTGCAGCTCGACCTCTTGGCTGAAGAGCATCCGAACCTATTGTTCGTTGCGACCAGCAACTTCCCAAAAGCGGTGGATCGCGCTTTCCTCTCCCGCGCAGATTTGATCCTCGAGGTCCCGCTGCCCGAGAAGTCCGCTTGCAGGCAGATCTTGGCGGACTGTCTCGGCGGCCTCGCCAAAGCTTATCCTGCCATCGGCAAGCTTACGTCGTCGCCCAAGTTCGGTGCGTGCGCTGAGGCGTGCGTCGGACTGGACGGCCGGTCGATCCGCAAGATGGTAGCGAATGCGCTCGCATCCAGTCCGAAGGTGGCAATGGACCCCAACTTGGTTGCTATCGAGGACCTGTTGAAGGCCGCCCACACAGCGAGGGCGACGCGGCTCCAGGTGGAGGCCTAACGATGAGCACGGTAGTGAGCCGGAGGTTCAGGAGCGTGCCCCATCGCACGGCACACGACACCTGGGCGGCGATCGTGAACATGCTGGCGAAGGATGGTGGAGCCAAGCACGACGAACTGATGGCGGTCGGCGGCATCGCGGCCAGCATCATCGCCGACCAAGCACCCCGCGCCGCGGCAATCACGGCCACCTGCGATGGCCCGAGGACGCGGATTTACTGTCTGTATGACGACGATGCCATCGACGGGAGCGACGCCGCAGAGGACGTGCTCGGGTATGACCCGCTGGAGGGCCAGTGGGCGCTCTCGTTGCCGTGCGCTGCGGAAGATCTTTCTTGGGTGCAGGCCGCCCTCAAGAAGCACAGCGCCCGAGTAACGGCGAGGGACCAGGCGGATAGCGCTGCCGTCAAGCAGAGTGCTTCCGCCGCGCTCGCTAGCCTGGTCCTAGATCCGAAAGGATTTCTCGGATCATGACCGCCGTTTCCGTAAATACCTACACCCACTCAGTCGTCTATGTAGCCGACAACATCCTCAAAAGCATGAAGGATATCATCCGGCTGAGCGGCCTCGATCCGACCGAGCTGGTTGAGGACTGGCAGAACACGATGACCGCAATGAAGACGTGGCTGGCCTCCGGCCACCTGGAGACGGTTATCCTCGAGGTATACGACCCGAAGTCCAATGCCCTTGTGGGGCGATGGGACATTGACGTCGTGTATTCGACCGGCTTCGGCGGCGACGGCCAGTTCTGGACTGATACCGATCAGATCCGTTACGCAATTCGCAAGGCGGGTCTGATGCCAGGGGAAGCCCGGTATCATCTGATGATGCACAACAAGCCGGGTCGACCAGATGTCGCCGGGTGGGGGCCTGGTAGCAGTCGTTCGACCAAGGGATTCGTGCGCCACAACCTAGGGTCCACCATCGAGCACAGCGGCCTTGGTGGCAGCGTCGCATACTGGAGGAAGAACTGATGCTGTCGCTCGATGAAGCATTCCGAAAGTTCAAAAGCCGCCTAGAGCTGAACGACAAGGAGCAGAAGAACGCTTCCGCACGGCAGAACGAGGTGCGCGACTATCTGGACACCAAGTTCTCCATATCGAACAGCTTTCTAACTGGATCCTATGCAAGGCACACGAAGACCAAGCCGCTGAAGGACATCGACATATTCTTCGTTCTGGCTGACGCAGAGCGTCATTTTCGAGGAAAACCTCCCTCGTCGGTGATCAACGCGTTCTACGACGCGTTGATCGAAAAATATGGCGACAATGCCGTCCGGAAGCAGGGGCGATCCGTGAACGTCGATTTCGGTGTCCACGTTGATGCCGAAGACAACACCGACTACCGGATTCTGAGCGTCGACGTCGTTCCCGCCTTTGCCGATGGATCCGACTACGAGATCCCCGACACCGATAAGGGCCAGTGGATCAAGACCAACCCGAAGATTCACGCCGACAAGGCGGTGGCGGCCCACCAGGCGTTCTCGAGCGAGTGGAAGGGACTCGTTCGTATGGTGAAATACTGGAACAACAACCCGCGCCATGGCGCCGATAAGCCCGTGAAGCCGTCGTTTCTGATCGAAGTCATGGCGCTCGAGTGCCTATACGGCGGTTGGCAGGGGCAGTTCGATCGCGAAATCCAGGGTCTCTTTTCGACGATAGCCGACCGGATATTCGACACGTGGGCCGACCCTGCTGGGTTAGGGCCGCCGATCAGCGACAGTATGGACAGTGCGAGGAAGGTTCGCGCCCAGAAACTACTACTGGAAGCGAGCCGGGACGCCACGGCGGCCATCAACCTCGCTCGCCAAGGCCGAAACGGCGAAGCGCTGAAGGCGTGGCGCGCCCTCTTCGGGCCTAAGTTTCCGCTTTCCTGAGGAGAACGCCATGGCTGACTGGTCACTGAGCCGACTTCTTACCTCGTTGCACGAGGACATAGAGCGGCGCCTATCGACGGTTCGCGCTTCGATTCAACATCCTGGTTTTAAGGGCGACGCGAGCGAAGGGGTCTGGCTGGACCTTCTCCAGAAATACCTGCCTAGACGGTATGAGGCCGCCAATGCCTTCGTTGTAGACAGCAGAGGCAACTTCAGCGAGCAGATCGACGTGGTGGTGTTCGACCGGCAGTATTCGCCGTTCATCTTCACATACGAAGGCGCCACGATCATTCCGTCGGAGAGCGTTTACGCCGTGTTCGAGGCTAAACAGACCGTCGACGCCAGTCTGATCGCCTACGCCCAGAAGAAAGCGGCTAGTGTGCGTCAGCTGCACCGCACGAGCCTTCCCATCCCTCACGCCGGCGGTGTCTACCCCGCCAAACCCCCGATCGACATCGTTGGCGGCATCCTGGCGTTCGAAAGCGAATGGAAGCCCGCAATGGGCCCGGCACTTCTCGAGGCGCTCATTTCGGGCACGGGCGACGCGCAGCTAGATTTAGGATGCATCGCATCTCACGGCCACTTCCAGCGCAGCCGACAGGCAGCCGAGTATACCTTCAATACGGAGGCAAAGGCAGCGACCGCCTTTCTCTTCGCCCTGATCTCGCGATTGCAGTTCATAGGGACCGTGCCGATGATCGACGTCGATGCATATGCCGACTGGCTCGTGCGATAGACCAAAACTATCCGCCGGTGGGCAAATCGAGCTACGGCCATCTGCTACAGTCGCCTGCTACGGACGCTCGTTAAGTCGTTGAAATGATTGAAGTAAGGAGGCTGGCTGGGGAACCTGGATTCGAACCAAGATTGACGGAGTCAGAGTCCGCAGTTCTACCATTGAACTATTCCCCAAGCGCTGGCCTGGTCACGCGGCGGCCGGGGCTCATCGCGTTCGGTGGGCCTTCTAGCGACAAACTACGGCGGGATCAACACCCCTTGTGATGGTTCCGCGACGATATGGTTTCACGAGAGGCAAAGCCCCTCGCTCCCGGGCTCTCCGGAGGGGCTTGCAGGCGAGGCGCGGCGAGCGGGGCGGCGAAAATGTGGCGTTGCGCTGGCGACCGCCTTCCTCTACCTTCGACAGCAACTGAGATAGCCCCGGTTTCGGGCGCCCCGGCTGAGGCCGAGAGGAGCGACCGTGCGGGAGATGGAGTTGAAGGTTGACCGATTCCGATCGGTCCGCCGCCGTATCCGAGCCCGATGGGGCGGAGCGGCACCGTGACGGGCAGGGCCAAGGCCAGGCCCAGAAGACCGCAAGGGCCGGGGGGCAACCGGGATCAGGCGGATCGGAACGGCGGACCTACCCCGCTGGAAATCCTTCGCGCCGGTCGCGGGGCCCGCTCTATGCGGCGCTCGATCTTGGCACCAATAATTGTCGCCTGCTGATCGCGCGTCCCCATGAGTCGAGCTTCCGCGTGCTGGATGGCTTTACCCGCATCGTGCGGCTGGGCGAGGGGCTCTCGACCACCGGCCGCCTTTCCGACGCAGCGATGGAGCGGACGATGGAAGCGCTCCGGCTCTGCCGCAACAAGCTGCGCGAGCACGAGCCTGCCCGCATGCGCCTCATCGCCACCGAAGCCTGTCGCGCCGCGTCGAACGGCGAGGAGTTCGTTGCCCGGGTGGAGCGTGAACTGGGGCTGAAGCTCGAGATCGTCGATCGGCAGACCGAGGCATCGCTCGCGGTGACAGGCTGCGCCGACCTCATCGAGGAGAGTTCCTCCGGTGCTCTGATGTTCGATATCGGCGGTGGCTCGTCGGAGCTCGCCTGGCTCGATTTCCGCGGCGGCAGGCCGCGTCGCACCGGCCGGATGGCCGCCTCCATTCGCTCCTGGCAGTCGCTGCCGGTGGGCGTGGTGTCGATCGCCGAGAAGTTCGGCGGCGTCGACGTCACGCCGGACTCGTTCGAGGCGATGGTGGCATTCGTTGCCGGACACCTCCGGCAGTTCCGGGGGCGCGAGAAGCTGCGGCAGATGATCGCCGAGCACCCGGTTCACCTGATCGGCACGTCTGGCACAGTCACGACGCTCGCCGGGTTGCACCTCGGCCTCGAGCGCTACGAGCGCCAGAAGGTCGATGGACTGTGGATGAAGCGCGAGGAGATCGACGCCACCATGTCGGCGCTGCTCGGGATGACCTTCGATCGCCGCGTCGCCCATCCCTGCATCGGGCGGGATCGCGCCGACCTCGTGCTGCCGGGCTGCGCCATCTTCGAGGCGATCCGCCGCGAATGGCCGACCGAGCGGGTGCGGGTTGCAGATCGCGGCCTGCGCGAGGGCATTCTCATTTCGTTGATCGATGCCGACCGGGCCGAGCGCGCCGGTCGCGGAGGGAGGGGCTGATGCCACCGAAAGGCCTTTCAGGGCAGGGCTCCGGCCGCCGTTCCGACCGTGACCTCAAGATTCGCGTGAAGACCGCCAAGGGCCGCAAGATCGGCTCGACCCTCTGGTTGCAGCGTCAGCTGAACGACCCCTACGTCGCGCGTGCCCGCGCCGAGGGCTATCGCTCGCGCGCCGCGTTCAAGATCATGGAACTGAACGAGCGCTATCACCTGTTCAAGAAGGGGCAGCGCATCGTCGACCTGGGCATCGCGCCGGGCGGGTGGGCGCAGGTCGCGGCGCCGATCGTGGGGTCGACCAACGAGAACCCGCTGATCGTCGGCATCGACTACCTCGACATGGACCCGATCGATGGCGTCATCATCCTCAAGAAGGACTTCAACGACGAGGACGCGCCGCAGGCGCTGATGGACGCGTTGGGCGGTCACCAGGCCGATGTGGTGATGTCCGACATGGCCGCCCCTACGACCGGGCACCGGGCGACCGACCACCTGCGCATCATGCAACTGGTGGAACTCGCGGCCGATTTCGCCATCCGCGTGCTGGCGCCGGGTGGGACCTTCGTGACGAAGGTGTTCCAGGGCGGCACCGAGCATGAACTGCTGCACCTGCTGAAGCAGCACTTCGCCACCACCATCCACGCCAAGCCCAAGGCGAGCCGAGCCGAGTCGGCCGAGACCTACCTGCTGGCGCGCGGCTTCAAGGGCAACAACCTGGCGGATCGGGACTAGCTACTCCGCCGCCTCTCCCTGCACCCTGTGGCTGTGCATGCTCGCGAACCGGGGCAGGCGCAGGAAGATCAGGGCCGAGGCGAGGGTGATGGCCGCCATCACCCAGAAGGCCCAGTGGAAATCGGCCAGCAGCGGCTCACCGCCGTGCAGCAGGCGGAAGCCCTCGAGCGCGCCACCGCCCAGCGCCACGCCGAACGCCAGCGACAGCTGCACGCTGACCTGGCCGATGACGTTGGCCTGGCCCGCGTCCTTGTCGGCGACATCGGCGAAGATGAAGGCGTTCGTCGTCGTCCAGAACAGCGACTGGAAGAAGCCGGTGACGACGAGGAAACTCATCATGATCGGCGACGGCGTGCCGGGCGAGTAGATGCCCATGGCGAGGACACCGGCAGCGGTGATGGCGCACGAAGCGATGAGGGCGGCGCGGAAGCCGATGCGGGCGATGATGCGTTCGGCCACAAACTTCATTGCGAACGCCCCGACCGCCGACGCAAAGGTCACCATGCCGGTCTCGAACGGGCTGAGGCCGAAGGCGAGCTGCAGCATCAGCGGGAAGAGGAACGGCATCGCACCGGTGCCGAGGCGGAACACGGTGCCGCCGATCATCGTCAGCCGGAACAGCGGCTGCCGGAACAGGCGCAGGTCGAGGATCGGGTGCTCGGTGCGCTTGAAGTGGAACCAGTAGGCCACCGCCGCGACCACCCCGAGCAGCATGGAGCCGTGGCCGAAGGTGGCGGGCAGGGCAGGGAGCGTCAGCACCGAGATGCCGAAGACGAGGCCCGCAAAGCAGATGCCGGCCAGCAGGAACCCGGTGAAATCGAGCTTGCGCGGCTCGTTGCGCTGCCACTCGGGCAGGTACTTGTTCACCGCCAGCACCCCCAGCAGGCCGATCGGCACGTTGATGAGGAAAATCCAGTGCCAACTGGCGAACGTGGTGATGAAGCCGCCGATGGGCGGGCCGAGGATGGGGCCGATGAGCCCGGGGATGGAGAGCCACGCCATGGCGTCGACGAGCTGGTTGCGCGGCGTCACGCGCACGAGAACGAGGCGCGCCACGGGCGTCATCATCGCGCCGCCCATGCCCTGGAGGAAGCGGCTCAGCACGAACGTGAGCAGCGAGTTCGACAGCGCGCAGGCCACCGAGCCGACGATGAACACCACGATGGCCCAGCGAAACACGGTCTTGGCGCCATACTTGTCGGCCATCCAGCTCGAGACCGGGATGAAGATGGCGAGCGCCACCATGTAGGTGGTGAGCGCCAGTTTCAGCGCGATGGGCTCGGTGCCGATATCGCTGGCGATCGCCGCCAACGAGGTGGCGATGACCGTCGAGTCCATGTTCTCCATGAACAGCGCGACGGCGAGGATCAGCGGGGTGAGGCGGAGCGAGGACATCGGGATCAGCTGGCCGGTTCGACGGGCTTGGTGATGGTGACGCGGTGGCCGGACACATCGGCCCCGGCGTCCTTGGGCAGGCGCAGGAAGGGCAGCACCGAGATCAGCGAGACGGCCGCCACCACGAACCATGCGATGTGGAAGTCGGTCAGCGACAGCTCGCTGCCGGTGAACCGGGAGCTGGCTTCGAGCACGCCGCCCGCCACCGCGACGCCGAAGGCGACGCTGAGTTGCTGGCCGACCACGGTGATGGCCGACGCCTGGCTCGCATCCTTCTCGTCGACGTCGGCGAAGCCCAGGGCATTGACGCCCGTGAAGAAGATCGAGCGGAGGACGCCGCTCACCAGCAGCGTGGCGTAGAGGAAGACGTGCGGGGTCTGCGGATCGAAGAAGCCATAGAGGGCCAGCGCCAGGCAGGCTGCGATGCTCGCCGCGATCAGGACGCGGGGGAAACCGAACGAAGCGAAGACCCGCTCGGCCACCACCTTGCTGAACATGGCGCCGAGGGCGCCGATGAAGGTGATGAGGCCGCTCTCGAACGGCGTGAGCCCGAACGCCACCTGCAGCATCAGCGGCAGCAGGAAGGGGGTCGCGCCGACTCCGATGCGGAAGATCGAGCTGCCGACAACCGCCGAGCGGAACAGCGGGTAGCGACGGAACAGGCTGGGGTCGAGCAGGGGGTGCTCGGTGCGCCTGGAGTGCCAGAGATAGATGCCGCCCGCGACGAGGCCGGCGGAGAGTGCCGCAAAACCCGCCGCCACCGGAATGGCCGGCAGGCTGATGACGGACAGACCGAAGATGATGCCCGAGAACGCGATCGCCGCGAGGGCAAAGCCCGGAAAGTCGATCGGTCGGGGCGTGCGGGTCTCGATCTTGGGCAGGTAGATGGAGCTGAGGATAATGCCCGCGATCCCGATGGGGATGTTGATCCAGAAGATCCAGTGCCAGCTGAGGTAGGTGGTGAGGAAGCCGCCGACCGGCGGGCCGGTGAGCGGACCGATCAACCCCGGCAGGGTGAGCCAGGCCATGGCGGCGACCAGCTCGTTGCGCGGCGTGGTTCGCACCAGCACCAGGCGGGCCAGCGGCGTCATCATCGAGGCCCCGGTGCCCTGGAGGAAGCGCGAGCCGACGAAGGTTTCGAGCGAGAACGAGTTGGCGCAGCAGATCGAGCCGGCCATGAACACCACGATGGCCCAGCGGAAGACGTTGCGGGCGCCCAGCCGGTCGGCCATCCAGCCCGAGAGCGGGATGAAGATGGCAAGCGCCACGAAATACGCGGTGAGCGCAAGCTTCAGCGAAATGGGCTCGGCCCCGATATCGGCCGCGATGGCCGGGAGCGAGGTCGCGATGACCGTCGAATCCATGTTCTCCATGAACAGGGCGACGGCCAGGATCAGCGGGATGATGCGCAAGGAC
This sequence comes from Pseudomonadota bacterium, assembly GCA_023428425.1. Taxonomy (GTDB): domain Bacteria; phylum Pseudomonadota; class Alphaproteobacteria; order Rhizobiales; family Devosiaceae; genus Devosia_A. The sequence goes on along the minus strand of JAEYYP010000323.1, from coordinate 1,973 downwards.
GAGGCGGCCCCGGCGGGGTCGCATGGTTAGGATTGAAACGATACCCGATTGCTTTACGGCGATTGTCTCGCGCAACGCAACCGGCTGGGCCGCACATTGTCGTAATGCATTAGTGGCAGGCGAGTGCCACCGCGGCCCGGAATTAGGCATGCCGGTGCTTTAAGTTGCCCGAACAGCCAAGACATGGCTTATTGCAGACAAATTCAATCGATCGGCCCCGAGGCTACCATGAAGAGTTTCTCATCCTTGAGCTTCGCCAGCGACCACGCTGAATCGCTCGATCTCGCCTTCGCGGCGGTCCAGAAGGACCCGCAGGCGCTGTTCACCGATTTCCAGTGGTTCCTCTACCAGGGCAAGGACACGATCTTCTTCACCGCCTTCTCGAAGGAGAGCTTCGACAAGGAGAAGCTGAAGGAACTGGTGCGCCGCGTCGTGGCGCTGGCGCCGCAGCTGACCCACGGCTTCGTCGGCGCGCGCCCCGGCCACCCGCTGACCGAGGCCCAGCTCGACGCCATCACCTCCATCGAGACGGTCGACGAGTTCGACGGCTACCCCGACAAGTGGCTCGGCAAGTCCGAGGACATCTTCGACGTGCCGGACCTGCCGCTGTTCCGCTTCATGGCAGCGACCCGCCGGGGCGGCCCGGACGGTGAGGGCCGTGCCTCGATCATGCAGGTTCGCGCGGCGCATGCCGTGCTCGAAGGGTCGGACGCGGCGCTGCTGACCCGGTCGCAGACCGCCAATCACGGCATCCAGTCCAACAAGGACAACAAGGGCGCGCTCGGGGCGCGGATCAAGGGGGCGATCGGGGCAGGCCTCGGCGCGTCGATTCACCTGTTTTTCGCCCACCTGCTGTCGCCGCCGGAGAAGCCCTGGCTGTTCAAGACCCTGCCGCTGCAGCGCGACCGGATGCGCAAGATTTCGAACCGGCTTGGCGTTCGCCAGCGTTCGCTCTACTTCGCCGTCGTCACTTATGCGCTCCATTCGGCCACCGACCGGCGCTTCAACGAGCAGGTGATCACTGCCGCGTACACGATGCTGGATACCAAGCGCACCGCCGTGGACGACGACTTCTTCCGCGTCCGGGCGCTGATGGCGAAGTTTCCGTTCAACGAGGATTTCGTCACCTATGTGAAGGGCGTCGACAAGGCGCTCGACGAAATCGAGGCCAAGGACATCACCGAGTTCCAGGTGCGCGTGCTGGCGATGTTCTCGATGCATCGCTTCCTCAATCGCTACTTCCCGTTCCTCTACGGCCCGCGGTTCCGCCGCTTCCAGGGCCGCACGGACACAGTGCTGACGCTGGTGCCGCCGCACCGCACCTTCGGCCCGGTGACCGAATGGATGATGGAGCCGATCTACTGCGGCGCCTTCCACGCCGGCGCGAACATCTGCACCTTCTGTCCCGGCCGCGAGTACATGACGCTGAACTTCACCATGGAGCCGCGGCACATGGAGATGGTCGACCAGATCGAGCCCCTGATCGCCCGTATCGAGACGATGGCCGTGCCGGCGCACGACAAGCCGGAAAGCCACGCCGACGCCTGAGACGGACGTGCAGAGGCCCCCGCCGACGTTGCCGCCTCGGGTTGTTCAAAGAACCTGCCCCTTTCGGGCGCAGTGAAGCGGGGCCGGCGAGGCTTGCGCCCCGACGCGGTTAGTCCGCAAACAATATGAGGCTCTCGCCTCGCCGGCCGAGCGGGGTTTTGGGCTTATGGTACCTGGGCTCGGGAGCATCCCGTGCCGCATCGCAAGGGACGTGGGTGGCCTGATAACCCGGGCGACCCGGCATTACCCACCTTCCCCAGCCGCCTTATGCATGGCGGCCTTGCCCCCTGGAACGCCCTGCATCGGGCGCTCCGTGCGTTTTGCAGCGGCTTGACCGGCGAACCGACCCATGCCGAGGTACTTTCAGCCTGGTCCGGAACGACTTCCGGACCACCCAACCTCCCGCGCACCAACCACTCGTCATG
>JAEYYP010000343.1 GCA_023428425.1 Pseudomonadota bacterium | reverse complement strand
GCGCTGGAACGGGAACGGTTCGTCCAGGACCTGCGTGAGGTGAAGCGCCTGATGGCGGCGCTCCACTGATCGCGTCAGTCCTTGGCGCGCTCGACGTAGGAGCCGTCTTCGGTCATGACGACGACGCGGGTGCCGACGCCGATGTGCGGCGGGACCATGGTCTTGACGCCGTTGTTCAGCGTGGCCGGCTTGAACGAGGACGAGGCCGTCTGGTTCTTGATGACCGGCTCGGTCTCGACGATCTCGAGCGTGACGCGCTGCGGCAGCTCGATCGAGAGCGAGGCGCCTTCGAAGGTCTTGATGTAGACTTCCATGCCATCGACCAAGTAAGCCGCGGCATCGCCGACGACGTCTTCGGACATGGTGATCTGCTCGAACGTCGTGGGCTCCATGAAGTGGTAGCCCTCTGCGTCGTTGTAGAGGAAGTTGTAGGCGCGCTCGTCGACATCGGCCTTTTCGACCATCTCGACGGTGCGCCAGGAGGCGGCAACCTTCACGCCGTCCGAGATGCGGCGCATGTCGACCTTGGTGACGGAGTTGCCCTTGCCGGGGTGGATGTTCTCGGCGACGAGGACGATGTAGAGCTTGCCGTCGTCATGCTCGACGACGTTGCCTTTGCGCAGGGACGAGGCGATGACCTTGACCATATTTCTTCCTTGTTCAACGGTTGGCGGCGGCCTAGAGAGCGGCAACGGAGGCCGGCGGACGCGCTGACTGAGTGTTCGGGTGCGGCCCGATACCCCATTTTGCCGTAAACTGCCAGTCCCGATGCCTGAAAGTCCCTGCATTGACCGATGATCCCATATCGCCGTGGTGGAGCCCTGAGCGGCACAGGGACCGGCGGCCCGTCCTTATCGGGCGCAACCGGATCGAACTGGCGCTGCGCGCCTACTTTGCCGACCACGACTTCGTAATGGTCGATCCGCCGGGGCTGCAGCGGTCGCCCGGCAACGAGACACACCTGCACGCCTTCGCGACCACGATGATCGGCAATTCCGGGGTGGGGGAGCCGATGTATCTCCACACCTCGCCCGAATTCTCGATGAAGAAGCTGCTGGCGGCGGGCGAACGGCGCATCGCCTCGATCGGCCACGTCTGGCGCAATCGGGAGCGGGGACCGCTGCACCACCCCGAGTTCACGATGCTCGAGTGGTATCGGGCCGGCGAAAGCTATGATGCGGTGATCGACGACTGCGTCGCGCTCTGCCGTGAGGCGGCGCGGGTGGCCGGCTCGGCGACGCTGCGTCATCGCGGCCGGACGTGCAATCCGCGCCTTGAACCGCAGCGCATCAGCGTTGTCGACGCCTTCCGCGAATATGCCGGGATCAACCTTTTCGCGACGATGGATGCCGAGGGCAATACGGATGCCGACGCGCTCGCCCGCTTGATGCAGAGCGCAGGGCTGACGGTGCCGGTCGAGTATACCTGGTCGTATCTTTTCAGCCGCGTGCTGGTCGAGTCGGTGGAGCCGGCGCTGGGGCTGGGACAGATCACGGTGCTCGATCACTACCCGGCTGCCGAGGCGGCGCTGGCGCGGCGCACTGCCGACGATCCGCGCGTCGCCGAGCGTTTCGAGCTTTATGCCTGCGGTATCGAGCTGGCCAACGGCTTCGGGGAACTTACCGACGCGGCCGAGCAACGTCGGCGATTCATGGTCGAGATGGACGAGAAGGCATGGCTCTATGGCGAGCGCTATCCGCTCGACGAGGACCTGCTGGCGGCACTTCCGGCAATGCCCGAAACTTCCGGTGTGGCGCTGGGCTTCGACCGGCTGGTGATGCTGGCGACCGGTGCGCCGCATATCGAAGATGTCGTCTGGGTACCGGTGGCGGGAAGCGAGCGATGAAACACGATCGGGCCCTGCGCACGCCGGCTGAACTGGTGGAGGCGGGTCTAGTGCCCGCGGCGCGGCTTGGCGAGCTGCAGCAGGTGGCCGAACGCTATGCCGTGGCGATCACACCGGCGGTAGCGGGACTGATCGATCGCGACGATCCGAACGATCCGATTGCCCGGCAGTTCGTACCCGACCTTTCTGAACTGACGGTGACCCCGGAGGAGCGGGCCGACCCCATCGGCGACCTCACCCACTCGCCGGTCGAGGGCATCGTGCACCGCTATCCCGACCGGGTGCTGCTTAAGGCAGTGCATGTCTGCCCTGTGTACTGTCGCTTCTGCTTCCGACGGGAGATGGTGGGGCCTGACGGGCTCGGTACGCTGACAGCGGAGCAGATGGATGCCGCCATCGGCTATATCCGCGAGCATGCCGAGATCTGGGAGGTGATCCTCACGGGCGGTGATCCGCTGGTGCTGTCGGCGCGGCGGCTGCACGAGATGATGGCGCGGCTCGCCGATATCCCGCACGTGAAGGTGGTCCGCTTTCACACCCGCGTGCCGGTGGTGGAGCCGGAGCGAGTGGACGAGAAGCTTGTGGCGGCGCTCAAGGCCTCGGGCAAGGCGACTTATCTGGCCGTCCATGCCAACCACCCCCGGGAACTCACCGAGGTTGCGCGCGGAGCCATCGGGCGGCTGGTGGATGCGGGCATCGTCATGCTGAGCCAGACCGTGTTGCTGCGCGGGATCAACGACGACGCGGATACGCTGTCGGCGCTGATGCGCGGTTTCGTCGAATGCCGGGTGCGGCCGTACTACCTGCACCATCCGGACCTCGCGCCGGGGACGTCGCATTTCCGCGTTCCGATCGACGAAGGGCAAGCGCTGGTGCGGGGGCTGCGCGGACGGATCTCAGGGCTGGCGCAACCAACCTACGTGCTCGATATTCCTGGTGGGCACGGCAAGGCCCCGATCATGGCGGCGAACATCCAGCCTTCGGGCGACGGCTGCTACGCGGTTTCGGACTGGCGGGGAGGGGAGCACCGCTATCCGCCCGAAGGAGGGGAATGAATGGGATTTGCGATCAGCGGCGTCTGGTCGGCGGTGGCGACGCCGCTCGACAGTGACTTGAACCCGGATTCGGCGAAGCTGGATCGGCAGTGTCGCTGGCTGCTAAACAATGGCTGCGACGGGCTGGCCCTGCTGGGCACGACGGGTGAGGCGAACTCGTTCTCCGTCGCCGAGCGCAAGACCATCCTCGAAGGTGTTCTTGCCGGCGGCGTGAAGCCCGACCAGCTAGCGCCGGGTGTCGGCGTGGCGGCCATCCCCGAGACGATCGAGCTGACGCGCCACGCCCTGGGCCTCGGGGTGACGCGCGTGGTGATGCTGCCGCCCTTCTACTACAAGAACGTGTCCGACGACGGGGTGTTTGCGGCCTTCTCGCGGATCATCGACGGTGTCGCCGACGCGAGACTGAGGGTGGTGCTCTACAACTTCCCGCAGCAGTCGGGCGTGCCGCTCAG
>JAEYYP010000312.1 GCA_023428425.1 Pseudomonadota bacterium | reverse complement strand
GGATGGGCATGGTCGGGCTGGTCGTCGTCGGCGATGCACCTGTCGACAAGGCCGCCATCCTCGCCGTCAAGCTCCCCAAGAAACCGCGCGAGCGCATGGAAGCCATGGTCAACCAGTTGCCGTGATAGCGAGGGGCGGTAGCGGAGTCCGGCCAGTTTGCTCTCGCACAAAGAGCGCACCGAGCAAGTCGGGCAGTCTCGGGCAGTTCACTCGGGATGACCGATAGCCCCATGCCCCAGACCAGCCTCGACCCCGAACTGCAGGAGTGCCTGCGCGGCGTCCTCGACCCTGAGATCGGCCTCAATATCGTCGATCTCGGGCTCGTGTACGAGGCGCGCCGGGAGCCCGACCAGATCGAGGTCCGGCTGTCCCTGACAAGCCGTGCCTGCCCCCTCGGCGAGCTGGTGCTGGAAGAGGTGCGCGAGAGAATAGCGGCAAGCTATCCCGCGGTTTCCCGGGTGAACGTCCAACTGGTCTGGGATCCGGTCTGGAGCCCCGACCTCATCACCGACCGCGGCTACGAACTGCTTGGCCGCACTAGAACAAGGACCCTCGCCTGATGTGCAACGATTGTGACTCCACCGAAACCGTCATTGACGTTCGCCAGATCGCGCCGCGGCTTCGCCATCCCTTGATCTTCTCGACTTTTGAGAACCTTGGCGGCGGCGAGAGCTTCCGACTGGTGAATGACCACGATCCCAAGCCGCTGCTCTACCAGTTCAATGCGGAGTACCCCGGCACCTTCGAGTGGACCTACGAACAGCAGGGCCCGGACGTCTGGCAGGTCCGCATTGACCGCACCGTCGCCTGAGCGCGTCAGGCTTGCTGGGGATGCGCGGCGCGGACTATCGCCGCGCGTCCTGCTTCTCGCCTTTGCCGTCGTTTCAATGGTCACTGGTCTGTACGCCGGGCTGGTCCGGCTCGGGTTCGATCTGCCTAGTGGCCCCGACCTGGCCAGCATCCATGGCCCTTTGATGATTTGCGGCCTGTTCGGCACGCTGGTCTCGCTCGAGCGGGCGGTGGCACTCGGTCTTGGTTGGTCGTATGTCGCTCCCGCCGGCTTTGCCCTGTCGGCCGTTCTCATGCTCGCGGGATTTCCCGCGCTGGCAAGCTTCACCGCCCTTGGTGCCGCCATAGTGTTTCTGGGCGCCACCTTGTGGATAGCGAGACTGCAGTTCGCCCTGTTCACGTTTGTCCTGGTCGCTGGAACGGCGATGCTGACTGCAGGGTGCGCGCTATGGTGGGCAGGCGTTCCCGTACCCGACCTCGTGGCCTGGTGGCTGGGCTTCCTGGTGCTGACCATCGCTGCCGAGCGGCTGGAACTCAGCCGCGTCATCCGGCACGGACGGGTGGCGCGGTGGTTGTTCCTGTTCTCGGTCGCCGGCGTTGCGGCGGGTGCGGCGCTAGGGCTGCAATCGCAGACGGGTACCCGGCTGATCGGAGTTGGGTTGATCTCGACTGCTGCATGGCTGGTGCGTCATGATGTGGCCATGCGAACCGTGCGGATGCCCGGCCAGCCTCGCTTCATGGCTACCGCCATGCTGGCGGGGTATGCTTGGCTGGCTGTCACCGGCGGGATCATGGCGACCGACCTAGCGGGGGAATTCGGGTACGATCTAGCGCTGCATGGCGTGCTGATCGGATTTGTGCTGTCTATGGTGTTCGGTCACGCACTGATCATCTTCCCCGCGATCGGCGGTTTGTTGCTGACGTATCGGCCTACGCTCTACCTACCGCTGGCGCTGCTCCACCTGTCGGTGCTGCTCAGGGTCGGAGGCAGTCTCCTGGATGCTGGTCCGGTCAGACTGGCCAGTGGCCCGTCGACGGTCGCTGCGCTCGCAATCTTTGCTGTTCTTCTGGTCCTCGGACGACGGGTCAGGCCGAACTGAGGCCGGCCCAACGCTTGCGGTCGAGGTCGATCCCCAGACCCAGAAGATCGATGGCCCGTGACGCCGTCGCATCGACGATTTCCGCGAGGGTCTGCGGTCGGCGGTAGAAGCCAGGCACCGGCGGCGCGACGATCGCGCCCATCTCGGTGACGGCCACCATCGAGCGCAGGTGACCCAGGTGCAACGGCGTCTCGCGCGCCAGCAGCACCAGCGGTCGCCGCTCCTTGAGGTGCACGTCGGCGGCCCGTACCAGCAGGTTGTCCGACAGGCTCATCGCGATGGCGCCCAGCGTGCGCATCGAGCAGGGGGCAACGATCATGCCCGCAGTCTGGAACGAACCACTGGCAATGGTTGCGCCAATGGCGTCGATCGGGTGGACTACCGCGGCACTGTTCCGCAGCGCCTCGGCCGCGTCAGGGCCGATCTCGTGGGCCAGCGTCGCCTCGGCCGCCTTGCTGACGATTAGGTGCGTCTCGAACGCGCCGGTCGCGGCGAGGAGCTCGACGATGCGCGCCCCATATACCGCGCCCGAGGCGCCCGAAATGCCGACGACGACGCGCGTGGTCATGGTCGGGCCTCCAGTCCGAGGTCGGCCCAGAATCCATCAACCCGTCGCATCACGTCCTCGCTCATCGCCAACGGACGTCCCCATTCGCGCTGCGTCTCGGCGCCGAGCTTGTTGGTGGCATCGAGTCCGAGTTTGCCGCCGAGGCCAGGCAGCGGTGAGGCGAAGTCGAGATAGTCGATCGGGGTGCCCTCGATCACCACCAAGTCGCGTCCCGCGTCGAAGCGGGTCGACAGCGCCCAGATCACGTCCGCCCAGTTGCGGACATCGATGTCGCCGTCCACCGCGATGATCAGCTTGGTGTAGCTGAACTGCGGCAATACCGACCACAGGCCCATCATCACCCGCCGCGCCTGACCGGGGTAACGCTTGTCGATCGACACGACCATCGCCCGGTAGGAGCAGGCCTCCGGCGGCAGGTAGAGGTCCCTGATCTCCGGGAACTGTCGGCGCACCAGCGGCACGAACAGGCTGGCCATGGCCTCGCCCAGCACCGAGGGCTCATCCGGCGGCCGCCCGGTATAGGTCGAGAGGTAGAGTGGCGACTCTCGCGTAGTGATCGCCGAGACGTCCAGGACCGGGAAGCGCTCCACCGTGTTGTAGTAACCAGTATGGTCGCCATAGGGCCCCTCGTCGGCCTCGTTGCCGGGAGCGATGGTGCCCTCGATCACGATCTCGGCGCTGGCTGGAATGGGCAGGTCGACCGTGACCCCGGTTCCGATCCGTAGCTTTTCACCGCGCAGCACGCCAGAGAAGCTCAGTTCGTTCATCCCGTCGGGCAGCGGCATCACGGCGGCGAGCATCGTTGCGGGGTCGGCGCCGATCACTACCGCGACCGGCATATCGCGACCCCGGTCGCGCCACATACGCCAGTGCCGCGCGCCCCCGCGCTGGGCCAGCCAGCGGACGATCAGGCGGCGCGGGCCCAGCACCTGCATGCGGTAGATGCCGACATTGATGTCGGCCGGGTCGTCAGGGGCTCGCGTGATAACCAGCGGCCAGGTGACAAGTGGTGCCGGCTCGCCCGGCCAGCACCACTGCACCGGCAAGATGGAGAGGTCGGCGTCCTGGCCCAGGTAGCGCTTTGCCTGCCCTGGCAGGCGCGCCGTGCGGCTGGTGCCGAGCGACAAGCCGGCCCTGAGCGCCGGTATGCTGGACATGGCCGCGCGCAGCGAGCCGGGCGGCTCGGGATTGCGCAGGAAGGCCAGCGTCTCGCCGAGCCCTGCCAGGTCGTCCGTGCCGAGCCCCAGCGCGATGCGCTGCCGCGTGCCGAACAGGTTCACCAGCACCGGGATGCGCGAAGTCGATCCGTCCGCCTTCACCGGCCGCTCGAATAGCAGCGCGGGCCCGCCGGTCAGCAGCACCCGGCGGTGGATCTCGGTGATCTCGTGGACGAGTGATATTGGCGGCGCGATGCGGCGCAAGAGGCCAGCGCGTTCGAGGCGGGTCACAAATGCCGGCAGGTCGCGATCGGTCTTCATGCGCCTGCGCTAGCCCTGCCCACATCGCCGGTCTTTGCGCGAGAGCAAGGTTCGCGTCGCTGTCCTGCGCTAGCGTGTCGCCAGCTTCTCGGAGATCGGAATGAACCTACCTAGGGCCGCAGCTCGCCTGCTGGGTGTCGTCCCCACCGCTTTGCCAGAACTGGTCGGCCACCATGCCTTTGCTCACGTTATCGGCCGGCACCCCGGGCTGATCGGGCGGCTTGGTGAGCACGCCAGCCAGACCTATGCCTTTGCACCGGCCGAATTACCCTTCGAGTTCTTCGTGGTGCCACGCACTGGCACGGTCGTGGCGCGACGGCGCGGCACCCCGCACAGATGCGCAGTGAAGGTCTCCGGTCCACTGGTGCTGCTACTGGCGCTCGCCGAGGGCCGGGCTGACGGCGATGCCGAGTTCTTCGGCCGGCAGATCGCCGTGGAGGGCGACATGGAGGCGGCACTGGCGCTGCGCAACGCGCTCGAGAATGAGGCGATCGACTTCACCCGGGACCTCGCGCCCGGCGGCCTCGCACGCGGTCCGGTCGAGGCCGGGCTGGCCCGGCTGCGCACCTACCTGCTGGCACGCGAGGGTGGCCAGTGGAACTGATCTGCCCTGCCGGTACGCCCGCCGCCTTCCGTGATGCCGTCGCGGCGGGCGCCGATTCGATCTACTGCGGCTTCCGCAATGACACGAACGCCCGGAACTTCCCCGGCCTCAATTTCAGCCCCGATGAACTCCGCGAGGCAATCGGCCACGGTGCCCAGCACGGCGTGAAGACGCTCGTCGCGATCAACACCTTCATGCGTGCCGGCGCCGAAGAGGTCTGGACGCGGGCCGTCGATGATGCCGTGGAGATGGGCGCCCACGCCTTGATACTCGCCGACCTTGGTCTCCTCGCCTACGCGGCCGAGCGCCACCCGCAGCAGCGCCTCCATCTATCGGTACAGGCCGCGGCCAGCAATGCGGAATACATCGACTTCCTCGTCCGCTCCTTCGGGATTCGGCGCGCCGTGCTGCCGCGCGTACTGACCATCGCCGAAGTGGCGGCGATCTCCGGCAGGGTCACCTGCGAGACAGAAGTCTTCGTCTTTGGCGGACTGTGCGTCATGGAGGAGGGCCGCTGCTCGCTCTCTTCCTATGCCACGGGCCGGTCGCCCAACATGCAGGGCGTCTGCTCGCCTGCCAGCCATGTACGCTACCGTCAGATGGGCGGCGAAATGGTGTCCGAACTGGGCGCCTTCACCATCAACCGCTTCCCACCCGGCGAGGCGGCCGGCTACCCCACCCTGTGCAAAGGGCGCTTCGTTGTTGAGGGCAGGGATGGTTACATCTTCGAGGATCCTGCCAGTCTGGATGTCCTATCGCAGGTGGACCAGCTCCGCTCTGCAGGCGTCACTGCGCTCAAGATCGAGGGAAGGCAGCGCGGACGCGCGTATGTGGCCCAGGTGATCCGCGAAATCCGCCGTGTTCTCGATGGAGCCAGCGGCGGCGAGACGCTCCTTCGGCTCAGCGAGGGTCAGCGCACCACTACAGGGTAGTACGACAAGAAATGGCGCTGAAAACCAAGCCCTTGAGGCCAGGCCTTGTCCTTGGTCCAGTCCCTTATCTCTGGGACCCGGTCACCTGGCGCGACTTCTATCACCGCATAGCCGATGAGGCGGATGTCGATACCGTTGTGGTCGGCGAGACCGTCTGCTCCAAGCGCCTGCATTTCTTCGATGCGCTGCTCGATGGGGTGGTCGACCGGCTCCTGGCCGCGGGCAAGACCGTCCGGCTGGCCACGCTCGGGCTGGTGACGCTCGACCGTGAATTGCGGGCCGGCACTCGGCTGGCGGCGCGCGGCCTGCCGATAGAGGTATCGGAACTCAGCGTGCATGCGCTACTTGCCGGGCGGACTCATACCATCGGGCCGCTGGTGAACGTCTACAATGCTCCTACGGCGCGTGTTCTCTGGAAGGGAGGAGCGACCTCGATCTGCCTGCCGCCGGAACTGCCGCTGACTGCCGTTGGCGCCATCGCCTCGGCGGTGAGCGAGGTTGCCTTCGAAGTGCATGCCTTCGGCCGCGTCCCTCTCGCAATTTCGGCGCGCTGCGCTCACGCGCGCGTCAAGGGCCAGACCAAGGACAATTGCCGTTTCGTGTGCGGCGATGATCCTGATGGGCTCATCGTCGACACGCTGGACGGGCAGAGGTTCCTCGCGCTCAACGGGGTGCAGACCATGTCTGGCACGGTGCAGTGCCTGCTGGGAGACGTCCCGGCGGTGCTCGCGGCTGGAGTGTCGGCTCTCAGGCTTTCGCCTCAGGTCTGCGACATGGTGGCGATCGCGGGCCTCTTTCGGTCGGTGGCGGATGGGCGGCTCGATCCTGCTGAAGCCATGGCAACAGCGAGAACCCTCTATCCGGTCGACTACTCCAACGGCTTCATCCACGCTCAGCCTGGTCACGTTCTCCACGAAGCTCGAGTGACTTGACCTTTTTCAGGGTGGCAAGACCCATTGGGTGCATAGAGCGATGGCTAGAGGCGCCAACGTGGGCGGGGTTTTGAAATGCACATTCAGATTGAACGGTCTGAGGTCGAACATCTGAATCTCTTCGCTTGCCGTCCACCACTCAGGTAGACGAGACTGTCAGCAACTCTCGACCGAGGAAGTAGAGCGACGTGTCGCCCACGCCGTGTTCCGCCTCGCCAAGCAGTCGGGCCGCAAGAAACGTGATGGCGTCCACATCGATTTCCCGATCTCCAAGCAGAATATCGTGGGGATGACCGGCCCCACGCTGCACACCTTGTCACGCATCCTCACCGCCTGGGAGGGCGGCGGCTTGGTTCAGGGTGGCAGACAGAAGCTGCTGGTCCGCGATCCGCACGGCGCCGTCATGGTGGCAGGCGGCCTTCGTCCCGTCCTGCTCTAGCCTCCAGCTCGCCGAGCAGGACGTCGTACGACAGCCCGTGCTCCTCCGCCGCGTCGACCATCGTATGGAACGGAGCGATCGGGCAACCGACGCAGTGCATGCGGTGGTCGAGGAACAGCCGGATCGTGGGCGGCCAACGCGACATGATCTGGTCAAGGCTCAGATCGGCAAGATTCATCTTGGCGTTCTCGGGCGTCTGCATCGGCTCGCCTCCTCAATGTTCCAACCTTGACTGGTGTGGCCTCGCTTGTCCTTGCGCAATCGCAAAGACCGCTTGCTGTCGGCATGCCACTTCGGCCCGACACGATTGGAGGCGGCGCATGAGCAGCACCACGCAAAGACGGAAGCAGACCAGGCGAAACCCGGTGCCTCGCGGCATTGCCCGCAGCGGGCCGCCGCTGCTGTCCTACGGCTTCCGCCCGTTTTTCCTCAGCGCGGGACTGTTCGCGGTGATCGCGATGGCTGGCTGGATCGCCGCACTCGCTGGTGGCTGGGACATCGGTGGTGACTACGGCGCGCTCAACTGGCACGCTCACGAGATGCTGTTCGGCTACACCAGCGCAGCCCTTGCCGGCTACATGCTGACGGCGATACCCAATTGGACCGGCCGCTTGCCGGTATCCGGTCCGCAGCTTCTGGGTCTTGTGGCACTCTGGCTAGCGGGTCGGATCGCGTTGCTCTGGCCAGGCCCGCTCGGTCCAGTGGGAGCGGCAGTGCTCGACAGCGTGTTCCTGCCGACGCTCGCTACCGTCGCCGCCATCGAGATCCTTGCCGGCCGTAACTGGAAGAACCTGAAGATACTCGCCGGGCTCGTGGGGCTGTCGCTTGCCAATGCTGGCTTCCACGTCTCGGTGATACTCGACGGTGGCGCCGCCGAGGCATCGCGGGCCGGCGTCGCTATCTACATCATGCTCATCGCCATAATCGGGGGGCGGATCGTGCCAAGCTTCACCCGCAACTGGTTAGTGAAAGCAGGGGCGAATGCTGTACCGGTGCCATTAGGAGCTTTCGACGTCGTCAGTCTTTCGGTGCTCCTCGCGGCGCTCGCCGCCTGGGTTGCTTTTCCAGTACATCTACTAACGGCGGGCCTCTTGCTGGTGGCAGCGATTCTACAGGCCGTCAGGCTTGCCTGCTGGCGTGGCTGGTTGACGCTTGACGAGCCGCTGCTGCTGGCCCTTCACGTCGCCTACGCCTTTGTGCCGATCGGCGTTGCGGCAGTCGCGGCGTCGGCGATAGGCTGGCTCGCGCAGGCATCCGCGCTGCACCTCCTCACGGTGGGAGCTATCGGTGGCATGACGCTGGCCATTATGACACGGGCGAGCCTGGGACACACCGGGCGACCTCTGACCGCCACGCCCCAGACGTCCTTCTGCTACCTGTCCTTGTTGCTCGCGGCCGTGACCCGCCCCTTCGCCGAACTGATCGGCGCCCAATACCATTTGCTGCTGAGCCTCGCTGGAATAGGCTGGATCGTGGCATTCGGGCTATTCGTGCTTGAGTATGGGCCGATGCTCCTCGCCCCGCGGCGCTAACTCCTGGGGAGCGCGCCAAGGCTCTGGCCGGTGAGTAAGGGCGTCATTGGTCGCGACCTCATCACTCCGCACATCGTGTCGCTATAGCTCATGTCAGCAACGTCACAGAGTGACCAATGATCACGACTACCACCCTGCCTGCCCCGCCTTTCTCAACCCACGGGTTGCTGAGCTCAGCCCGCCCAAGTTCACCGAGCAGATCGCCAAGCAAGCGGGCTTTCGAAGCTTTGCCGCCACCTTGGAGGCTATCCTGGCCGCGAGGGACTGGGAGGTAAGACGTAAACGGCGCAACCCCGATACAGCAAATCGCTTCGCCAACTGACCGACCTCGCGACAAGAGGACATCGATGAGCGTTGATTTCACTTGGTTTTTCGGCGTGAAGTGAATAGGTAGCGGAGGTCCGCTACCGCCAATCCCCCCGACAGGTCATGCCGATCAGGATTGAGGTTTAAGCAACCAGTCGGGATGCACATCCACGTTCCCTTTGCAGCCACCCACCTACAACAAGATCAATAACTTAAATCAGACCGGGACACGCAATCGGAATGTCCTTCCGGTGCATGCGACGGTGGCAGGTGGATAGCGGGTTCGGTGCAGTCGTGAGGGCCGGCAGGCGATGTGAGCTCTGTATGACCAGCTATTGCTTCGTCGCTCCGGATATTCGACGCAGATCGATCGGGTCCAGCGAGTAGAAGCGACGCCATAGGGGCTTCAGCGCAGCTCCTCTTGCGCCTGCAGCGCCTCCGAGTCGGCCCATCTCGACAACCGGTCGATCGGATGTGAGCACCGGCATAATGTCGATCTGGTGCTTGGTCTTCTCGACCAGGCGAGCCACTACCGGCCTGGGCATTACCCCGTCGACCAAGGCCAGACCGAATTCCATTACGGCATGTGTATTCACGATGGCCTTGGCGAGAGCATCCGCGGCTGCTTCTAGCCAGCTCTCCGCTTCGGGCTCGAGGAGTGTCCAGTCCCAGTCGCCGGGGCTGCCCTTAGGCACTTCCCGGCCAGCCGCCTTAAGGCGTTGTTCGAATGCGTAGATCGAAGCGATCAGGTGAACGAACTGTTGTCGTCCATCGGGCTGCGTCACCATCATCGAGCCTAAATTGGCGGAATTGCCGGTCGGTCCCTCCCAGAGTCGACCGTCGGCGATCAGACCTGCACCAGTGAACGTCCCAACCTGAAAATAAGCCAGATTGGCCGGTCGGGGCGGTGGGTGTGCAGCAAGCTCCGCCGAGCAGGCCGCGTTCCCATCGTTGAAGCGAAAGACCTTGAGGCCGGTCGCTTCCTCTGCCGCGGCCGAAATGTCCAGGTCCTTCCACTTATCGCTTTGTTCTGAGGAGCCCCCAAGCAGGTCGATGTTGCGGCCTATACCGGACGGCATGGCCAGCCCCATGCCGAGAACCCGACCTCGAAGGTCCTCTGGCACGAGACCGACAAGCAGTCTTGCCAGCGAGCCGATCTCACTGAAGACCGTATCGGCGTCCGGATAGGCGTAGTCCCGGCGATGCTCCCCAAGGATCGTGCCGGTGAAGTTGCGGACTAGAATGTGGTAGTGACGCCAGCCAATCTCGCATCCGAGAATGAATACCCCGTCGGGATTGGGGAACAGCGGGACCGCCGGCTGCCCACGGCGTCCCTTCATGGGCTCACCACGCACAACCAGCCCGGCATGCTCGAGGTCAGCAACGATGCGCGCTACTGACTGCGGCCCCAGACCCGTGGCACGTGCCGCCTCTGCCGCAGACTGTCCAGGGGCTCGGGCGATCGCCGTCATCACGGCCCGCTCGTTGTGCAGTCGCGGACCGGCGGCATCCATGGGCGGCGTCAGAAACTCGCTGGAATGCTGACCTCTGCGCCATGAAATCGTTTGCTCCACCATGCGATTTATTGCAGACGTATTGCTGTCGTTCGCTAGTTTGAGTGCCTGCCCATCAGGCAAGAGGTAACAGAAGCAGTGTGCCGACGACTCCCCCGGTGGAGAGCCAGCAGTCTCCCCCAAACGGCGGTTCGGCGGATGTTCGACGCTCGACTGCCAGGTCAGAGGGACATGGCCCTCGCCGGAACCCAAAGACGGTTGGAAGGTTCGCACCTGACAAAGGAGAACCGCCATGGCCGATCGACTGATGATGCAGGATCCTCGCTTTCAGTATCCGCAGCCACCGTTTCCCAACCAGCCGCAATCTGCGCCCGGGCTTGCGGAACAGATGCACCCGGAGCCCGACCACGGTGAGACAAGCTATGTCGGCTCGGGCAAGCTTAAGGGTCGCAAGGCACTGATCACCGGCGGGGATTCAGGCATCGGACGAGCTGCGGCGATTGCCTTCGCCCGCGAGGGGGCAGACGTCGCAATCGGCTACCTCTCAGCCGAGGAACGCGACGCCGAAGACGTCATCGATCTGATTTCGGCCGAGGGCCGCAAGGCGCTCGGGCTTCCTGGGGACGTGAAGGACGAAGGCTGGTGCCGTCAGCTGGTTGCGCAGACGGTCGAAGGACTTGGCGGCCTCGATATCCTGGTCGTCAACGCGGCTCGACAACAGTTCCGTGAGGACGTTTCCCAGGTGTCGTCGGAAGACTTCGACGCGACGCTCAAGACCAATTTGTATGCGCTTCACTGGATAGCCCAGGCAGCGCTACCCCACATGCCGGCCGGGGCCGCCATCATCACCACCGCCTCAATCCAAGCCTACCAGCCATCACCGATCCTGCTCGATTACGCCACGACCAAAGCCGGCATTGTCGCCTACACCAAAGCGCTGGCCAAGCAGACCATCAAGAAGGGCATCCGTGCCAACTCTGTTGCTCCCGGCCCTGTCTGGACCGTGCTGCAACCGAGCGGCGGGCAGCCGGACGAAAAGGTTCAACATTTCGGTGAGGATAGCGACTTCGAACGCCCAGGACAGCCGGTCGAACTAGCACCCGTCTATGTGTTCCTCGCGAGTCAGGAAGCCAGCTTCGTCAACGGCGAAGTCTACGGACTGACCGGCGGGAAAGGCATTGCCTGAATCGTGCCCTAGACAGGACGAAGGCGGTGATGCCATGACCGAGAAGACCAGCCGCACGAGAATGGGGAAACCAGCCGACCGACCGCTCCGGATACACATCCAGAACGCTCCCCCGGCTCCCGACAGCCTGATACTAGAACGTCATCAGCTCGAAGCGGCGCTGTCCGACAACGCTACGTTCAAGAACACCAATTGGACCGTCAGCATCGACTACGGAGGGGAGCAGATTCCCGATGGGCTCGACGCCGAGATTATCATCACCCTTGCCAAGATAGACGTCGGCGTCGCAGCGAAGGAGGTGCCGGGACTGCATTGGGTCCAGACCACCTTTGCTGGCGTAGAGGGCATGCTGGATCGTCTCCCGAAAGGCTTCAAGATTACCAACGCGTCTGGCGTTCATGCCGAAAAGGGTGGCGAATTCATCCTCGCAGCAGCGCTGCTGCTGGCCTATCAAATCCCGCAATTCGTAACCGACCGGCAGGACAAATCCTGGAGCCCTCTGTTCGGGCCGGTGCTCGCGAAGCATCGCGTAACAATACTGGGGGTCGGCGCCATCGGCGCGGCTGGCGCGGAAAACCTGCGGATGCATGGCGCGGCTGTGACGGGCGTCACCCGATCCGGCCGAGCGAGGACGAAGCTGGACAGAATAGCCAACCTCGACGACTTGGACGAAGTGCTTGCCGAGACCGATATCCTCGTCTCGACACTTCCTGACACCCCTGATTCCCGAAATCTGATCAACCGGCGCCGTATTGGCCTGCTGCCAAAAGGGGCCGGGGTGGTAGTCGTCGGCAGGGCACCTGCGCTCGACTACGATGCGATAATGGATCGGCTGGATGACGGGACACTCCGCGGTGCCGTGCTGGACGTTTTCCCCGAGGAGCCAATACCCAAGCGGGACCGAGTCTGGAAGACGCCACGGCTGATCATGACGCCGCACTGCAGCGTCGATGACCATACAGTTTATATCGATCGCTGCGTCGATATATTCGTCGACAATCTCGAACGATATCTGTCAGGCAGGAAGCTAAAGAACCTCGTCGATGTGAAGCGTGGCTATTGAAACGCCGGATGGTCCGTCGCGGCACTGTCGCTCCGCTCCCTGCCATGATGGGTCAATCAGTGCGTTCCCTTGGTCCCGCTTAGTTGGCCCGCCTCCGGGCTGTCGCGTTGGCCAAGAACCGTTGCCATGGAGGCGCCAATCTGACCGCCGGCATACGCTTCGCCGTAGTCAGCGCGAGCTCTTGCCGCGAGGTCGTGGAGCGCAGGAATATCATAGATGCGTCTCGACAGGGCTGCGGTCATTGGAGCGGTTTCCTCGAGAAGCTCGCCGATCGGCTCGAAGCGGTCGGCCATGGTCAGCCAGAGGGTCGCGGTGACAACGTCGGCGATGCCGGGAGCTTCTCCACCAAGCATGAAGCCACTGTCCGCCTTGAGCCCATGACGGCGACCTGTTTCCTCCCAGATTGCTAGCCACTTCTCGTAGCGTGGTATTGCCTCCCGCCACTTCTTTGCCGTCCACATCTCGCGGCCGCCGTCGAGGGTGATTTCGTCGATGACGTCGTTCGCGTCGTTGACGATCTTGAAAGTCATCGCCCTGAGTTCCGGCGTGTCCGGCAGCAGCTTCAGCGTCTCGCCGAGATAGAGTATGATCGCCGGCATCTCGGAAATGGAGAACGCCGTTGCGTTGTGGGTCAACACCGGCGGGCCCATAAACGGCACCGGCATCTCACGAACGCCACCATCCATGATCTTCGCGATCCTGCCATCATCGACCTCGGTCCAGCTCTTTCCGGCGAATGCCAGCACCGCCCGGACGAATTGTCCGCGGAAGGGGACTGACCAATACATCAGTTGATAGTCGGCCATTCGAAAAGCCCGCGTAGATGAAGAAGGCCCCGGGCGATGCCGGGGCCATGGTTGCCTTAGTGGCGATCCCTGTGCTCGGGAAGTTGCTCGAGCGAGTCCTTGGTCCAGTCGGTGACGGCATGGACGTCGCCATTCTCGTCGCGCATGAACTGCAGGTCGCGCAACGGGACTGCCACCGGCTTCGCGCCGATGCCGAGAAAGCCGCCGACATCGATCACCGCCTCGCCGCCTACGCCATTCCCGTGAACATGGTCGACCTTGCCTACCTTGTGGTCACCGGCGCCGTAGACGGTCGCGCCTTCCAAGATGGCCGGGGTCAGTTCAGTGCTGGCGAGGGGAACGTGATGAGTGTGGTCCATTTTCGTGGTCCTCCGTGTTGGATTGAGTAGGTCCAACCCGCGCTGACGGCTTGCGTTCCCACCATTTATGCCTCGGCTCGTGCAACGACTCGCCGGCCGTGACCCACTTGCCAGATCGCTTCAGCCTGACCGCTTCGAGAAGGCTGGCCGCGGCGTTTCGCACTACTCCCTGCAGGGCAAGGTCGGCATCGAACTCGTCGTGACTCGTGGCGTACGGCTTCCAGTAGCCAACGTAGCGGTCGACTTCCGCCTTGGGACCGGCCGGCTCGAGCTTCATGAACTTGAGCCAGTCAGAAAGCGAGCGGCGGACGTTCTCCACCCCCTCGACGTCGCCGTGGGAGACAACCGCGAACAGCCGGCCAGGAGCATCAGCGGCGCGCGGGGGCTCGCAATTACGGAACGATCACGAAGATGCGAACTTCCTTGCTCACACAGAGCGCGAGGAACCCGACGATGGCAAGCACGAGCCGCAACAAGTCAAGCACCGTTGAAATTGGTGATCAGGCTGCGAAAAGGGGAACCGGTGGCGAAACTCATCAAGTCGCCGAGGACGGCTACGAGACGCTGACTACCCAGCAGGGGACACCCGTCGCGGACGATCAGAACAGCTTGAAGCAGGGCAGCCGCGGTCCGGCCCTTATCGAAGATTTCCATTTCCGCGAGAAGATTTTCCACTTTGATCACGAGCGCATCCCGGAGCGGGTCGTTCACGCCCGCGGCTACGGCGCCCACGGTTACTTCGAGACGCTCAAGCCGATCCCCGAACTCACAAAGGCCGATCTGTTCCAGCGCAAGGGCGAGAAGACCCCGGCCTTCGTCCGCTTCTCAACGGTTGCCGGAAACAAGGGATCGTTTGACCTGGCGCGGGATGTGCGCGGCTTTGCGGTGAAGCTCTACACACAGCAGGGCAACTGGGACCTGGTGGGCAACAACATCCCGGTCTTCTTCATTCAGGATGCCATCAAATTCCCCGACGTTATCCACTCGGTGAAGCAGGAGCCGGACAGGGACTTCCCCCAGGCCCAAAGCGCTCATGACAATTTCTGGGACTTCATCTCGCTGACCCCCGAGTCGATGCACATGATCATGTGGGTCATGTCCGACCGGGCGATCCCGCGTTCCTTCCGGTTCATGGAGGGTTTCGGCGTGCATACCTTCCGGCTGGTGAATGCGGGAGGCAAGTCCACCTTCGTAAAGTTTCACTGGAAGCCCAAGCTCGGGCTGCAGTCCGTCGTGTGGAATGAGGCGGTCAAGATCAACGGCGCCGATCCGGACTTCCACCGCCGCGACCTCTGGAATGCCATCCAGTCCGGCGACTTCCCGGAATGGGAGCTCTGCCTGCAGACCTTCGATCAGGATTTCGCCGACAGCTTCGATTTCGATATTCTCGATCCCACGAAGATCGTGCCCGAGGAAATGGTGCCTGCCGTTCCGGTCGGCCGCCTGGTGCTCGATCGGATGCCGGAGAACTTCTTTGCAGAGACCGAGCAGGTCGCGTTTATGACGCAGAACATCGTGCCGGGCATCGAATTCTCGAACGACCCGCTGCTGCAAGGGCGGAACTTCTCCTATCTCGATACCCAGTTGAAGCGGCTAGGCGGTCCGAACTTCACCCATCTGCCGATCAACGCACCGAAGTGCCCGTTCCATCATTTTCAGCAGGATGGCCACATGGCCTTCCACAACCCGCGAGGTCGCGCCAACTACGAACCAAACTCGTGGGGCCCGGAGATCGGTGGTCCGCGCGAAGACCCGCGCACCGGCTTCTCCACTCTGCAAGAGGAGGCCGATGGGCCGAAGGTTCGGCTGCGACCTGAGAGCTTTGCCGACCACTACAGCCAGGCGCGGCAGTTCTATGTCAGCCAGACGCTGGTGGAGCAGCGTCATATCGGTGATGCGCTAGTGTTCGAACTCAGCAAATGCGAGGTGCCGGCCATTCGCACCCGCATGCTTGGCCACCTGCTAAACATCGACAAGGACCTTGCGCAGACCGTCGCGGACGGGTTGGGCGTCACCCAACTCCCGCCGGC
>JAEYYP010000276.1 GCA_023428425.1 Pseudomonadota bacterium | reverse complement strand
CGCCTGCGCCGGTGCTGAGAACGGATGAGGCCTTTAGGTTGATAGTCTCGGCGTTGACCGTCAGGTCTTCACCGTCCAGCCCCATGGAACCGGAGATATTGACGATATCGGCACCGCCCTGGTCGTTGACGGTAACGTCGAAGTCCCGGCCCGACCCGATATTGGTGAAGCTGAACGTGTCGTTCCCTGTGCCCAGCAAGACGATCAGCCCGGACGTCGGTGCGTTGAAGTAGATCTTCTCGAAGATCGGCCCGTCCGAAACCGGCTCCACGACGAAGTGATAGCTGGTATAGCCAACGTCGGAGGTATCGGTCTGGCGCATCTGCGCCTTGATGCCCGTAAGGCCGCTGGGGTTCAGCGTCGTGCTGCTGGCGGTGAGGTCGACCGTGATCGTGGCGGCATTCGCCAGCGTCGTCGGCTCGAGACCGGCGAAGCTGAACACGTCGCCATCGGCCGTGAAGGCGCCGGAATCGACACCCACCGGACGGTAGGTGACGTTGCCGTAGTTGCCCAAGAGTTCGAGCGTGTCGTAGCCGCCCGCGCCGCCGTCCATCAGGCTCGAGACCTTGCCGCCGTCGACGACGACGAAGGTGTCGTTATTGTTCGCCGCGCCGGTCAGGTTCTCGGTGTTGGTGAAAGTAACGCTGCCGACAGTGCCGGAATCGACGCCGTCGATCGTCCAGGTCGCCGCGTCGGCGGTGTCGAAGATGATGTTGTCGTTGCCGGCGCCGCCATCGAAACTGATGGCCGGGAGCGTCGCGTTGCCGAAGGACTTGGCATCGATGGTCAGGGTATCGTTGCCATGGCTGCCCTGGATCGAGATGGAGGAAATCTCGGCCAGGTCACCGAAGGCAAGCAGGGAATTGCCTGTGGTGTCGCGGATTTCGACCCGCCGCGACTGGACCCATTGTTCGTCGACGCGCTGGTAGTCTTCCACCAGCCGGACGATCAGGTCGTGGCTGACGCCCTCGTCGTTGTGAGCGGCGAGGTTCACGCCGAGCACGTCGGCATTCATCAGCAGCCGTGGCTCAAGGGCATCAAAAATGATGCGGTCGCCGATGCTGGGACCAGCACGGCGACCTCCGAGAGCGCGGAACAACTGATTGGCCGTAAACAACGGACGCCTTGAGCGCTTCCCCTGAGGTCGTCCCCAAAGGCCACGCGACATGAACGGATACGACAAGCCCACACCCTCCGATGTACGACCGCCGGCCCCTGAACTCCGAAGGTCGCGCTACCACCAGACCGGTGGCAGGTCGTCTATGTCCTGCAAGGTACTATTGCCCACTCGCATGACATCGAATGAAAAAAGACACGTCGAAACAAATAAAGTTGCGTCTGTAGTAATGCCGCTACATGCACAGCGCCGACGCTGCGCCGCACCTTCCTGCAAACGCCCGGCACAATCAACGCGCGCCGACACGAACTCACACCAGCGTGATCAGACTGGTCCGACCGAATCAAAGATTCGCCGATCAGACAGCCAACCACAAGGCCAAATATGCGAAACTGGTCAGGCCGGTTCGGCTTCGGCCTGGCCAGCAGTGCCAGTCGCCCCCATGCGCTCGACCATGGCGCCGAAGTTACGCAGCGAGGCGAGGTGCGCGTAGATGATCTCGAGTTCGTCGGCCTTGGCCAACTCGCCCAGGGTATCGGCCGGCAGGGCGCGCAGCTTGTCGCGGTTCACCACCTTGAAGCCACCCAGCGTCAGCTGCTGGCCCGACTTCAGGCGCACCTGCGCCTGCATCGGCTCGAACAGGTCGAGGTCGGCCAGCTTCCGGCACAGCGCCTGCGTGCGCTGGAACTGCGCCTGGTACACCTGCAGGAAGTTCAGCACGTTGTTGAGGTACTGCGTGCGCTCGCCCGCCGTGTCGAACAGGCGCTCACCGCTGCCCTCGGTGTTCACGCCCGAGAAATCCTCGTCGAGGCAAAGCGTGAACGTCGAACCGTCATCGGTCGACGAGAATACGAACGGGTAACGGCGGACGAAGGCCGGGATATACTTGGCGTCCCAGGTGCCGTCGGATTTCACGAACAGGTTTTCGCCGTCGCGAACCCCGAGCAGCACGACCGGCACGAGGTCGGCATCGTTGCCGGCGAAGACGATCGGATAGGTCTGTGCGGCCACGGTCACCTCGGCGCCGACCAGCGGCACGGAGTTCACCTTGCCGGCAAAGCCGTAGTCAGTGCCGGTCTTGATGGACCAGTCACGGTGGCGCTGCTGCGAAACCGGAACCGCACGCTCGTAGATCAGCAACTGCGTAGCCAAGACAATCTCCCTCAAATCAGTGCGCTAGGGGTAAAGGGCAGATTCGGGACTGTCTAGGCGGGTGAACCGCAATTGCCTGAGAATTATTTGCGACATCAGTCACCTACGCTGTCGAGCGTGGTCAATAGTTCGCGCGCCGCTGCGGCGCCTGCCCGGTTGGCGCCGATGGTGGAGGCAGAAGGGCCGTAGCCGACGAGGTGCAGGCGCGGCTCGGCGGCCACCTGCGTCGCCAGCCTGCCCCCCATCAGGATGCCACCGGACTCGCCGCGCAGCATCAGCGGCGCCAGGTGATCGAGCGAGGAGCGAAAGCCGGTGCACCACAGGATCACGTCCACCGCCTGCTCCGCGCCATCGGCCCAGCGGATGCCGGTGGGGGTGATTTCGGCGAACATCGGGTGGCGCTCCAGTGCCCCGCGCGCCTGCATCGCCGCGATGGCGGGGGTGAGCCGCAGGCCGGTGACCGACACCACCGAGGTCGGCGGCAGGCCCTGGCGCACCCGGTCCTCCACCAGTTTCACCGCCGCGCGGCCGGCCTCCTCGTCGAAGGGCGCGTCACGGAACTCCACCGACCGCCGCGTGACCCAGGTGGTTTCGGTGACGCGGGAGATCTCATCGAGCAACTGGATCGCCGAGATGCCGCCACCGACGATGACCACGCGCTGCCCGCGAAACGCCTCGGCGGTCCGGTAGTCGCGCGTGTGCAGCTGGCGCCCCCTGAACAGCTCCTTGCCGGGGTAGTCGGGAATGAAAGGGGTTTCCCACGTCCCCGTTGCGTTGACGATGCCGTCGGCAGCGAACGCGCCGCCCTCCGTCTCGATGCGGAAGCGGTTGCCGCGCCGGCAGACCACGCTCACCTTGGCGGGTCGCAGCACCGGCAGCGCGAAGCGGCGCTCGTACTCCGCGAAGTACTCCGGCACCGCAACCGCCGCCTCGACGCGTTCGCCCCCTGCCCCGACGGTCTCGGCAAAGCTCAGGCCCGGCAGGTCGTGGATGCGATTGACGGTCGAGAGCGTCAGGCTCGGCCAGCGGAACTGCCAGGCGCCACCGGCCCGCGGCGACTGGTCGAGCACGAGGAAATCGCGGCCGGTGAGGCCGAGGCGCTTGAGGTGGTACGCGGTCGACAGGCCGGCCTGACCGGCGCCGATCACCACGACCTTGAACTTGGGGATGGCGAGGGCACCGGTCGCCCCTCCCGTTTCGACGACATCCATCAGGCGGCCTCGCTGGTACCGCCCATAGATGGGACGCGGATCGCTCGCCGTCTAGCTGGCGAGCCGCGCCCTCTGGCTGGCACGGAGCGCGAACTCCTCGATCAGTGCGGGCACCATGTCGGGCGGCACAGGGCGCGACAGGAAATAGCCCTGCGCCTCGTCGCAGCCCGAGCGAATCCAGTCGAGCTGGTCGGCGTTCTCGACGCCCTCCGCTGTGACCCGCATCCCCAGGGCCCGGCCGAGGCCGATCACCGAGCGCACGATGGCCTGGCTCTCCTCGGACTGCGGCAGGCCGGAGGTGAACGAGCGATCGATCTTGATCTTGGAGAACGGGAAGCGCTGCAGGTAGCCGAGCGACGAATAGCCGGTGCCGAAGTCATCGAGCGCGATGCGGATGCCGCTTTCGCGCAGCCGGCGCAGGGTGATGAGGTTGGCGTGGCTGTCCTTGAGCAGCACCGTCTCGGTGATCTCGAGCTCCAGCCTGCTGTGCGGCAGTCCCGAGCGGTCGAGCGCGTGTTCGATGATGTCGACAAGGTTGTTGTCGCGGAACTGCCGGGTGGAGAGATTGATCGCCACCGAGATATCGCCGGGCCAGGTTGCCGCCTCGGCGCAGGCCGTGTGCAGCGCCCAGTTGCCGATCGCGAGGATCAGGCCGGTTTCCTCGGCCAGCGGGATGAATATCTCGGGCGAAACGAGCCCGTGGCGCGGATGGCGCCAGCGCAGCAGGGCCTCGAAGCCCGAGATAAGCCCACGCTTGAGGTCGACGATCGGCTGGTAGTGCAGCTCGAACTGCCGCAGCTCGAGTCCTACCCTGAGGTC
The DNA here is from genome assembly GCA_023428425.1 of Pseudomonadota bacterium. GTDB lineage: Bacteria > Pseudomonadota > Alphaproteobacteria > Rhizobiales > Devosiaceae > Devosia_A. Next base: position 7,445 of record JAEYYP010000276.1, on the reverse strand, counting down.
GGCACGCAGGGCCTGGCGCTCGTTTAGCCCCGCCTCCATGGCCGGCTCGAAGATGCGGAAGCCGCCGCGCGCCTCGCCCTTGGCGGCATAGAGCGCGATATCCGCCTCCTTGAGCAGCCGTTCGGGATCGCGGGTGCCCGACAGCGAGATGCCGGCGCTGGCGCCGACCAGCGCCGTCTCGCCCGATACCTCGTGCGGTCGGTTGGCGGCAGCAATGATGCTGCGCGCCAGCGTACGCACCTCGGCGACGTCGGCATAACCGGTGACGATCACGGCGAACTCGTCGCCGCCCAGCCTGGCCACGGTATGGCCGGCATCGGCGCATTGGCGCAGCCGGCTCGCCGTGCCCTGCAGCACCGCGTCGCCGACAGGATGGCCGAGCGTGTCGTTGACTTCCTTGAAGTGGTCGAGATCGAGCAGCAGCACCGCGACGCTGCCCTCGCCCGCCAGCGCCTCGGAGAGCCGCCGGTTGAACAGCGAGCGGTTGGCGAGCCCGGTCAGCGAGTCGTGCTGCGCCATGTGCCGCAGCTCCTCGCGGCTGCGACGCTGCTCGGAGATGTCGCGGAAGAAGATCGAGAGCGCATCGCTGGTCGGGTATGCCTCGATGCCGAGCCACAGGTCGCGGTACGGAACGTAGAACTCGAACCGGGCGGGTTGGCCGGTGGCGATGGCGTGCCGATAGCGCTCGCCTTCCTCGCCCTGCTCCGCGCCCGGCAGCAGGTCCCACAGGCAGACCCCCAGGCGCAGCACCTCGGGCTTCGCGATGATGCGGGCGGCATGCTGGTTGAAGTAGACGACGCGGTAATCGTGATCGACCACCATCACGCTGTCCGACGTGCTCTCGAGCACCGCGCTCAGCCGCTCCTCGGAGCGCAGGAGCTTGTTGCGGCTGCGCTCCACCGAAGCGCGCAGCCGGCGCTGGATCGCGAGCATCCAGCTTTCGCGCAGGGCCGTGGTCAGCGCGAAGGCAATCGAGAGCAGCGCGGCGATCCAGACATACGGGCCATCGAGCAGGGACTCGGCAAAGCTGCCGGCCAGCAGCACGATGACGACGGCAATGCCGGGCACCGCGGCCTGCGCCCTCGCACGATACTGCTGGTCGCGCGGTATCACGCGAGCCCGGTCGCCGGACCGCGCCAGTTGCTCGACCGCGGCCCAGACGATGAGACCGGACGAAGCGATCCACAGCAACTGCGTCATGCCGCCAAGCTGGTACGTCCCGGCCATCAACTGAACCGCGTAGATGTAGTCGGCTGCCGACTCGGCCGCCACGGCGAGCAGCAGCAGCGTCAGCGATATCGCCTTGCTGCCCTGCCGGTAGAGCAGCAGCGACACCGCCCCGGACGCCGCAACCGAGAACCACACGGCCGGATAGAGGAACGCCCCCAGCGTGCCGAACTGCGTCAGCACCGAACTTCTGACGCTTCCTGCCAGCAGGAACAGGCTGGCGAGCGCGGCGGCGCAGAACACGAGGATGAAGTTGTAGACCTGCAACCGGCTGATCTGCGGCCCGACATTGCCGAACTGGAACATCCCCAGCGCAAAGAAGATCGCCATGACGAAGTAGGCCGCCTCGGGCACCGAAGGAAAGCCCGGCTGGACCGCCATGACATAGAGGCCCAGGTAGATCAGGTTGCCGGCGAGATAGAGAGCCGAGCCGATAGTGAAATTCGTCCATGCGCGGCGATCGGAACCAGTGGAGCGCCGAGCCGCGAACAGGCACATCATCGCCGCGAGCAGCGGCCCGCCGAGCTGAGCCAGCATGCTGAGCAGCGTGTAGCCCTCCCCGCCCAGAGGCGAGTCCGGACCGAGGGCAAACAGTGCCAGCAGCGATGTGAGGACCAGCAAGGCGATCAGCCGCCGGCCGACAGCAAGGGGGCGCAGTCGTCAATACTCCAGGTTCGCACCATGGAGCATCGACAACAAACGCTACGGAATTGCCTATCCCGTTTGGCGAAAATTGAGTGAACGCGACCCGAACTTATCCAGGCGTCCGCGCCCCTTCAGGCCCCGAGCTTCGACTGCTCGGCGGTCATGCGGTCGAGCAGAGCGGTGAACTCGCTCGGCTGCTCGGGCCCCTTCAGACGCTCCTTGAGGTGCATGATCGGCTCCGCCAGCACCTCGTCGAGATCGTTCGAGCAGGAGAAATCGCCGGCCACGGCTTTCACCTTGGAGTTGTCGAACAGGCTGGCAAGGCTCTTGTCGCCCCAGAGCGGCCCGACCCAGTCCGGCTTGTACCGGATCATGGTGTCCGACGGCACGCAGACGATGTTCGCTTCGGCGCCGATCCCCTTCGCGATCGCCTTGTAGATCTGGGTCCACGTCCAGGCCATGTCGCCTGTGATGTGGAAGTCCTCGCCGATCGCCTTCGACTTGCCGAACAGCCCGATGAACGGATTGGCGAAATCGACCGACCTGGTGAGGGTCCAGGGTGCCGTGCCGTCACCGGCAACGACCACCGGCTTGCCCTGCAGCATGCGGCGCGGGATCACGTCGCCTTCGCCGACCATGGTGGGGAGCCCGGTGCGTACCGTGTGGCTCGGGCGCACGATGGTCCAGGGCAGGTCCCTAGCCCCCTCGAGCAGCTTTTCGCAGGCGATCTTGGCCTGGCTGTAGGGCCAGTACGGGTTGTGGACCGGGGTCACGCCCTCCTTCACCACGTAGTGGTTGGATTTGTCGTAGACCGAGGCGGACGAGATGAAGATGTATTGCCCGGTATTGCCGGCGAATACGTCGAGGTCCTGCTGCAACTGCTCGGGCGTGAACACCATGAACTGGGCGACGACATCGAACTTCCGGCCACCCAGCGCGCCGCGATAGCTGGCCGTATCGCGCATGTCGCCGACGATCGACGTCACTCCGGCAGGCAGTCCCGCATCGCGCTGGCCGCGATTGAACACCGATACCTCGTGGCCGGCGGCAACCGCCTTTTCGACGCAGGGCAGGGAAATCTGGCCGGTACCACCGACGAAAAGCACTGAACTCATGGCAATGACCTGAAGCTGGCAAAAGGGAAGGAGCAGAGCGCTCCTCCAGCCCCCTGCGGCACGTACCTTAGGCCGGGAAAGCAGCCGGTCCAAGTCCGACCTTTGGGGGCGGCCCCCTCTCCTCAGTTCCCCCGGGGTTGGCTCAGTCGACGCACCCTCTCTTGCAGGGCGATCGCGTGTGGATCGCGCGGGTCACTGGTCACCTTCCCCCTTGCGGGGAAGGTACCGAAGCTGGGGCGCGTCAGCGCCCTAGCGAAGGTAGGAAGGGGGTTTCGGCGAGGATTGTGCACAAATGCAGACCTCGGCAACACCCCCCTCCTAGCTCTGCTAAGTCGCTGCGCTCCTAGCGACGCTACCTCCCCCGCAAGGGCGGGAGGTGGCCAGTGGCCTGCTCCTGGATCGCGCGGGTCACTGGTCACCTTCCCCCCTTGCGGGGAAGGTACCGAAGCTTGGGCGCGTCAGCGCCTTAGCGGAGGTAGGTAGGGGTTTCGGCGAGGATCGTGGACGAAGCGGACCTCGGCAACACCCCCCTCCTAGCTCTGCTACGTGCGCTCCTAGCGACGCTACCTCCCCCGCAAGGGCGGGAGGTGGCCAGTGGCGTGCTCCAACAGATGCGATTTCCATCCCCTCAGGCGGCGGAATAGTGCCGCTTGCGGACACTCGGAGGAGCGAGGGTCGCCCCCCTACAGCACCGTCACCTGATACAATCGCGCCAGGATCTGCTCCTGCTCAAGTTCCTGCTCCAGCCCGGCGCGATAGGCGCGCCACCAGGCGGTGTCGACGTCCCTGACCATCACCTCGAAGATCGCCACCCGATCATGGATGATGGCCCGGCTTTCCGGCTTCCACGCGCCCTCGGCGGGCGATTGCAGAAAGGCGGTGACGCCGCCAAAGCGTTCGACCAGCTCGGACTTGATGCGTTCCAGCGTCTCGGGCGGCGTCGGAGTACCGTCGGTCTTCTCGAGCGGGATGAAGAGTTCGACGACGAACATCTGTCAGCTCTTCAGCCGGTCGCGGATTTCGTCGAGCGACTGGATGAACCGGTCCACCTCCCCGCGCAGCGCCATGCGGTCGGCCGGCGATAGCGCGGCGGCGCTGGTGCGCGGCCGGCTCACCAGCTCGCGCAGCGCCTCGATCTCGCGCTTCAGTCGGGTCAGGTCGCCGGTTGCGGGCAAGGGTCGTCTCCAGATGGTGGCAAGCCGATGTAGCAGGAGCGACCGCAGATTCCTACAAGGGCTCAGCCCTCCAGCATGAACTCCGCCGCCTTCTCGGCGATCATGATGGTGGGTGAATTGGTGTTGCCGGAGGTGATGAACGGCATCACCGAGGCATCGGCCACCCGCAGCCCACCGACGCCGCGCACGCGCAGCCGGCCGTCCACGACCGCGCCATCATCCGCCCCCATTCGCGCCGTGCCGACCGGGTGGAAGATCGTCGTGCCGACATCGCCAGCCAGTCGCGCCAGGTCTTCGTCGGTCGCGTAGTGCGCGCCGGGCGCGTATTCCTCCGGGCGGTACTTCGCCATGGCCGGCTGAGCCATGATGGCGCGCGCCTTGCGCAGCGACGCCACTGCCACGCGCCGATCGGCCTCCACAGCAAGGTAGTTCGGCGCGATGACCGGGGCATCCTCGACCCGGGCCGAGCGGGCATGGATCGAGCCGCGACTCTCGGGCCTCAGGTTGCAGACGCTTACGGTGATGGCGCCGAAGGCATGCAGCGGGTCTCCGAACTTGTCGAGCGACAGCGGCTGGACGTGGAACTGCAGGTCGGGCGTCGCCACATCCGGCGAGGAGCGGGTGAAGGCCCCGAGCTGGCTGGGCGCCATCGTCATCGGGCCGCGGCGGAGCAGCCCGTACTCCACCCCCATCCAGGCGCGGCGCGGCAGCGAACGATAGAGGCCGTTCATCGTCGGCACGTCGCCGACCTTGAAGATGGGCCGCAGTTGCAGGTGGTCCTGCAGGTTCTCGCCCACCCCCGGCGCGTGCCGTACGACCTCGATGCCGAGGCCCCTCAGCCGCCCACCGTCACCGATCCCGGAGCGTTCGAGGATCGCTGGCGTCGCCACTGCCCCGGCGCTGAGCACCACCTCGCGCCGCGCCGCGATCTCGATGCGCTCGCCGCCCCTTACCGCCTCGACCTGGCGCGCCACGCCCTCCACCAGCTTCACCCGGTCGACAAGCGTCTGCGTGAACACGGTCAGGTTGGGCCGTCGCAAGGCCGGTCGCAGAAAGCCGCGGGCGGCGCTCCAGCGGAAACCGGCCTTCTGGTTCACGTCGAAATAGCCAGCGCCCTCGTTGGTCCCGGTGTTGAAGTCGTTCGTGCGCGGGATACCCGCCTGCTCGGCCGCCGCGATGAAGGCATCGAGCACCTGCCAGCGGGTGCGGGGCTGCTCCACCCGCCACTCGCCACCGACGCCGTGCAGCGGCCCTGCCCCGCGCCAGCTGTCCTCCTGCCGCCTGAACACCGGCAGCACATCGTCCCAGCCCCAGCCGGGCAGGCCCAGGTCGCGCCAGCGATCGTAGTCGGCCGCCTGCCCGCGCATGTAGATCATGGCGTTGATCGCCGACGATCCGCCCAGCACCTTGCCGCGCGGATAGGCCAGCGAGCGGCCGTTCAGCCCATCCACCGCCTCGGTCCGCATCATCCAGTCCGCGCGCGGGTTGCCGATGGCGAAGAGGTAGCCGACGGGGATGTGGAACCAGATCCAGTTGTCGCTGCCCCCTGCCTCGAGCAGCGCGACGCTGTACCGCCCCCCGGACGACAGCCGGTTGGCCAGCACGCAGCCGGCCGAGCCGCCGCCACAGATCACGTAGTCGAATTCGAGCGCCGCCATGCTTCCCCCTCGCGGCAGCCATGCCACGAGTCCGGGTGCATTGACATAGGGCAGCGCCGGGCACATATCCCGTCACAGGCTGCTGGCGCCCGCCGCTCGCCGGGGAAACCCGATGGTGAAGTACAGCCGCGGATCATCCGCGCCACAACACATGATCGCTCCAGTGACTGGCGGTTCATGGCAAGGCGAGCCCCATGAGTGACTCCGCCTCAGCACATGAGGACGACATGACTTTTTCCCTCGATACTCCCAGCACCGCCACGCTCAAGGCCGAGGCCAAGGCGCTGCGCGCCGAGCGCGCCCTCGCCGGCGCCCCGATCAGCCACGGCACCGCCCTCGAAGAGGTGGCGCGCGCTCACGGCTACCGCGACTGGAACACGGCTTCCGCCTCGATTCCCGAAAGGGTGGCGAGCCCGGTGCAGGTGGGCCAGCGCGTCAGGGGCACCTATCTCGGCCAGCCCTTCATGGGCCTCGTGATCGGCGTCAACCTGCTGTCGAGCATGCAGCACTACGAGGTGACGGTGAAGGCCGACAAGCCCATCGACGTCTCGAAGTCGGCGCTGATCGGGCCGATCTGGCGGCATCGCCTGCGCTCTACCGTCGACCTGCACGGCGTCTCTGTCTCGCACACCGGCGACGGCGAACCGCACCTGCGCATCCAGCGCATCTGATCCGTTCCCGGCGGGTTGGGTTGCCATCCATCGGCAAGTACCGATAGACTGGCGACTTATCCCCGCCGGGCGCACTGCCCGCATCCTCCCTGCAGCAAGTCCAAGAAGAAGCCGATGCCCACTCAGACCAAGCCGATCGAGCTCTATTACGCCGCCACGCCGAACGGGCGGAAGATCACCATCATCCTCGAAGAGCTCGGGCTGCCCTACAACATCACCCCGATCAACATCGGCCGCGGCGACCAGTTCACGCCGGAATTCCTTGCCATTTCACCGAACAACAAGATTCCGGCCATCGTCGATCCCGAGGGGCCGGACGGCGATCCGATCTCGATCTTCGAATCGGGGGCGATCCTGAAATACCTCGCCGAGAAGTTCGGCAAGTTCTACGGCAACACCTCGCGCGAGCGCATCAAGATCGACGAGTGGCTGTTCTGGCAGGTCGGCGGGTTCGGGCCGATGCTGGGGCAGAACAACCACTTCTCACGCTACGCGCCCGAGAAGGTCCCCTACGCCATCAAGCGCTACCAGGACGAGGCGCACCGCCTCTACCGCGTGCTCGATACCCAGTTGCAGGCCTCGAAGGCCGCCGGCAAGGACTATGTTGCCGGTGATTACTCGATCGCCGACATGGCCATCTTCGACTGGTCGCGCGGCGCCGACAACCACGGTATCGCGGCGGGCGAGTTCCCCACCTTCGAGGCGTGGCGCCAGCGGATGACCGATCGTCCCGCCGTGGCCAAGGCTCTCGCGATCACGCTCGATCCTTCGCAGAACATCTCCGTCCAGACCGACAAGGACGCGTTCAAGATCATGTTCAACCAGCGCTGAGCCGTTCAGCGTCGCGTCAGGCGCCGTTCATTCGGATGAACGGCGCCGTCGTTCATCCGCGTTGATCGGCGCGGCGCGTTGGTGGCGCACCCGTGGGCAGAAAAACCGCTTGCCCATCGCCGG
>JAEYYP010000214.1 GCA_023428425.1 Pseudomonadota bacterium | reverse complement strand
TGAGCGCCATTTCGGTCCGCGTCGCCGTGGTCCCCGGCCGCAATGCCATCGGTATCGAGCTGCCCAACGAGGTGCGCGAGACCGTGTACCTGCGCGAAATGCTCGCTTCGTCCGATTTCGAGAAGATGAAGGGCAAGCTGCCCATCTGCCTCGGCAAGACCATCGGCGGCGAGCCGATCATCGCCGATCTCGCCAAGATGCCCCACCTGCTCATCGCCGGCACCACCGGCTCGGGCAAGTCGGTGGGTATCAACACCTTCATCCTCAGCCTGCTCTACCAGATGACGCCCGAGCAGTGCCGCCTGCTCATGATCGACCCCAAGATGCTGGAGCTGTCGATCTACGACGGCATCCCGCATCTCCTGACCCCCGTCGTCACCGATCCGAGCAAGGCCGTCGTCGCCCTCAAGTGGGCCGTCCGCGAGATGGAAGACCGCTACCGCAAGATGTCGAAGATCGGTGTGCGTAACATCGATGGCTTCAACATGCGCGTCGGCGAGGCCAAGGCGCGCGGCGAGGTCATCACCCGCACCGTGCAGACCGGCTTCGACCACGAAACCGGCGAGCCGATCTTCGAGAGCGAGGAGTTCAACCTCGAGCCGCTGCCCTTCATCGTCGTCATCATCGACGAGATGGCCGACCTGATGATGGTCGCGGGCAAGGAGATCGAAGGCTCGGTGCAGCGCCTCGCCCAGATGGCCCGCGCCGCCGGCATCCACGTCATCACTGCCACGCAGCGCCCGTCGGTCGACGTCATCACCGGCACCATCAAGGCCAACTTCCCCACCCGCATCTCCTTCATGGTGACGTCGAAGATCGACTCGCGCACCATCCTCGGCGAGCAGGGCGCGGAGCAGCTGCTTGGCAACGGTGACATGCTCTACATGGCCGGCGGCGGCCGCATCCGCCGCCTGCACGGTCCCTTCGTCGCCGACGGCGAGGTCGAGGCCATCGTCAACCACCTCAAGTCGCAGGGCTCGCCCGACTACCTCGACGCGATCGTCGCCGACGAGGACGAGATGGGCGAGGACGGAGCAGCGGGCGGAGGCGACGACTACTCCAACGGCGGCGGCTCGGGCGACGAGCTCTACGACAAGGCCGTGCACGTGGTCATCACCGACAAGAAGGTCTCGACCTCCTACATCCAGCGCCGCCTCGCCATCGGCTACAACAAGGCCGCGACACTCATCGAGCGGATGGAGAAGGAAGGCGTCATCTCCGCCGCCAACCACTCCGGCAAGCGCGAGATCCTCGTCGGCAACAACGCCGACGGGTACTGAAGCGCGGGGCGCGGGGCTGAACCCCTCGCCCCTCAGCTCCGCCGGCCCAGCCAGCCCGGCGGCCTCGCATGGGCGAGCACTGCCGATACCCCGGCCCGCAGGTCGTCGCGGTTGATCGGCAGCATCATCGAGCCGCCGAAGCGCGGGTTGACCTCGAACAGCACGAAGCCCGAGCCACGCGGTCGCCAGTCGAACGAGGCGGGGCCATCGTAGCGCAGCGCGGCGAGCACCCGTTCGAACTGCGCCAGCACGGCGGGAGGCGTACCGATCCGCCGGCGGGTCGCATGCACGGCCGAGGTCTGTAGCCGGGTGGCGGGGTCGATGTCGTAGGCGTAGCTCGTATGCCAGACGATCCGGCCGGCCACGGCCACGGTGTGGGTGGCATGGTCGACCAATCCGTCGACCAGCTCCTGGAACATCACCGGCCGCCGCCGGAACGGAGGCACGGCCATGACGGCCTCGAGTTCCGCCGGCGAATTGACGATCGCGACCCCGTCGCTGCCCGAGCGGTTGTTGCGCTTGACGAGGCAGGGGAAGCGGCAGTCGCCCTTGTCCTCCCAGCTGCGCGGCATCAAGTCGGCAAGTCCCGCCGCGGCCATGAAGCGGGCGAAGCGCCGCTTGTCGTCGCAGGTGTCGTGTGCCCGCCGGGTTGGCGCGAGGCTCCAGTAGAAGGGCGGCATCGCCTGCATGGCCGGCCGCCTCAGCGGGATCACGATGCTCTGCCGCCCGCCGGCCCAGCCCGCCCGCAACAGGTCGGGCAGGCCTTCGGCGAGCACCACTTCGTTCACGCCCGCCACACCGTTCCATACGTCGCTGCCGGGGCCCAGCGCATTGCGCCACGGCTCCGACCCCGCCCCGTACAGAACCACCCGCTCTGGCCGCTCGCTCAAGAACCGACCCAATCCGACCCCGCCCACAACCGACCAGGCGCCACGCGCCGAACTTTCCACCTCTTGCCGCATTTGGCGACTACAGGCATCGTCAACAACGAACGAACACGGAAACGCGTCCCCATGCTTCGCCGCACCCTCCTCGCGCTCGCCGCCGCCGCGGCCCTCTCCCCCGCCTTCGCCCAGGATGAGCCGCGTACGCTCACCGACGCCGAGCGCCAGCTGATCACCCAGATCAACCAGCACAATTCGGCAATCAAGACCATGGTCGGTCGTTTCCTGCAGATCGACACCCAGGGCTCGCGCATCGAGGGCACCTTCTTCCTCGAGCGGCCCGGCAAGGTGCTGTTCCGCTACAACCCGCCCTCCTACGAGCAGATCGTCTCCGTCGGCCGCGGCTTCTACGTCGTCGACCGCAAGGAGAAGACGCAATACGCCTACCCGCAGGACAAGGTGCCGCTGCGCCAGTTCCTCGACAGCGAGATCGACCTGTTCAAGGCCAACCTCGTCGCCATCGCCCAGTCCGACGACTACGTCTCGCTGACCCTGCAGGACGACACCCCGCGCGGCATCGTCCGCGTGGCGCTGGTCTTCGACACCGAGAGCAAGGACCTCAAGCAGTGGACGCTCACCGAACCGAGCGGCAACGAACTCACCTTCTCCCTCTATGACGTCGAGTTCGACCGCGAGATTCCGAAAGCCTATTTCTACATCGACCCGACCTTCCGCGCCGTCAACGCGCCGGCCGACAGCTGAGCCGAAACCGGCTTTACCGACTCTCCCGCCCTCGCCATAAGGGGCGCCTCACCTGAAGCGGGCGCCCCATGCCGACGACTTTCGCCACCTGGAACATCAACTCCGTCCGCCTGCGCCTGCCGCTGGTGCTGCAGTTCATCGACCAGTACCGGCCCGACATCCTGTGCCTGCAGGAGATCAAGTGCCTCAATGACCAGTTCCCGAGGAAGGAACTGACCGCCGCCGGCTATCCCTACCAGGCCGTGCACGGCCAGAAAGGCTATCACGGCGTCGCCATTGTCTCGAAGCACCCGCTGACCGACATCTCCTCCCGCGTCTTCTGCGAGATCGAGGAGAGCCGCCACGTCTCGGCCATCACCGATTTCGGCAAGGGCCCGGTCACGGTGCACAATTTTTACATCCCGGCCGGCGGCGACATCGCCGATGTCGAGCTTAACCCCAAGTTCAAGCACAAGGTCGGTTTCCTCAACGAGCTGAAGGCCTGGTTCGGCGAGGACCATTTCCGTGAGCGCCAGCTGATCTGCGGCAACTTCAACATCGCGCCGCTGGAGCACGATGTGTGGAGCCACAAGCAGCTGCTCGACGTGGTGAGTCACACCCCGCTCGAAACCGAGGCCCTGAACGCGCTCCTGACCGGCGGCCACGGCTGGGTCGACGTGGTGCGGAAATACTTCCCGGCCGACCAGAAGCTCTACTCGTGGTGGAGCTACCGGGCGCGCGAGTGGGACCTGACCAACAAGGGCCGCCGCCTCGACCACATCTGGGCCACTGCCGATATCGCCGCCCACACCGTCAACGCCGAGATCATCCGCCCCGCCCGCGGCTGGACCGACAAGCCGTCCGACCACGTCCCGGTGATCGTGAGGTTCGAGTGATGCCCTTTCTTCACCTCGCCTTTCATCGGCGGGGCAATCACATGTGGACTGGGTAAGGGCGCTGGTCACCTCCCCCTTGCGGGGAGGGTACCGAAGCTTGGGTGCGTCAGCGCCCTAGCGGGAGGTAGGGAGGGGGTTCTACCGAGGTTGCAGTTTCGCGACGAGCCTCGGCCATGTCCCCTCCTGGCTCTGCTGCGTCGCTGCCGCTCCTAGCGGCGCTACCTCCCCCCGCAAGGGAGGGAGGTGGACAGTGGTCGACTAAGCCGTAGGCGATCGCCCTGCCTTCATGGGGGAGGGGCGTCCGCATCTCTGGAGAAACCCAATGACTGAAGCCCGCAGCCTTGTTTCCTCCGGCTCCTACCTCGAACCGGTGATCGGCTTCTCCCGCGCGGTCCGCGTCGGCAACCACATCGCCGTCGGCGGCACCGCCCCCATCGCGGCCGGCGGTGGCACGGTCGGCATAGGCGACGTCTACGCGCAGACCAAACGCTGCCTTGAAATCATCGAGAAGGCTCTCGCCGACGCCGGCGGCAAGCTGGAGCACGTGACGCGCACCCGCATCACCCTCACCGACATCGCGCTGTGGAAAGACGCCGCCCGCGCCCACGCCGAGGCCTTCGGCTCCATCCGCCCGGTCACCACCCTGATGCAGGTTACCGCCTTCGTCGACCCCGACTGGCTGGTGGAAATCGAGGTCGACGCCATCGTCACCGAGTGACGATTCACGTGAAACCCTTCCTTCGACGCCCCCTCCACCCCGCCCGGGGGGTGGGGGGGGCCCCCCCCCCCCC
>JAEYYP010000212.1 GCA_023428425.1 Pseudomonadota bacterium | reverse complement strand
GAGGTGCAGTGCGGCATGGGCCGTACCGGCAAGTGGTTCGGCTATCAGCAGGCCGGTGTCAATCCGGATATCGCCACGCTGGCCAAGGGCCTTGGCTCGGGCGTGCCGATCGGTGCCTGTCTGGCCGGCGGCAAGGCGGCCGGGCTGTTCGGGCCGGGGAACCATGGCTCGACCTTTGGGGGTAATCCGCTGGTCTCCACGGCGGCGTTGACGACCATTCAGGTGATCGAAGAGGAAGGCCTGCTTGCCAATGCCGCACGTGTCGGTGCACTGATCCGCCAGCTGTTCGGCGAGGCACTGGCGGGTGTCAAGGGGGTGGTCGATATCCGCGGCCATGGCCTGATGATCGGCATCGAGCTGGATCGCCCGTGTGGCGAACTGGTCGCCAAGGGGCTGGCGGCGGGGCTGCTGATCAATGTCACCGCGGATACCGTGGTGCGCTTCCTGCCGCCCTTGATCTTCAGCGAAAGCGATGCGCGTGAATTGGTCAGTCGTTGTGCGCCGCTGATCAAGGAATTTCTCGGGGCTTGAGCATGAGATCAGTCCCCCACCCACACTGTTCGCAGCCCCCCTTCGGGGCGGCCCAGCGGGAGGCCTGACATGGCGATCAAACACTTCCTGCAGTTCAAGGATTTCACGCGGGCGGAACTCGACTACGTGTTCGAGCGCACGCGCTGGATCAAGACCCAGTTCAAGTCCTACCAGAAGTACTGGCCGCTCAGCGACCGGACGCTGGTGATGATCTTCGAGAAGGCCAGCACGCGAACCCGGCTGTCGTTCGAGGCCGGCATGCAGCAACTGGGCGGTGCGGCGATCTATCTGAATACCCGCGATTCCCAGCTCGGTCGCGGCGAGCCGGTCGAGGATGCGGCGCAGGTGATCTCGCGGATGAGCGACATCGTGATGATCCGCACCTTCGAGCAGGACATCATCGAGCGCTTCGCCGCCAATTCGCGTGTGCCGGTGATCAACGGCCTGACCAACGAATACCACCCGTGCCAGATCCTGGCCGACATCTACACGTACATCGAGCATCGCGGCTGCATCCAGGGCAAGACCGTGGCCTGGGTCGGTGATGCCAATAACATGTGCAACACCTGGCTGCAGGCGGCCGAAGTGCTCGACTTCAAGGTCCATGTGTCCACGCCGCCGGGCTACGAACTGCAGCCGGCATTGATCGCCGGTGTCGACGCCTCGCGCTTCCAGGTCTTTGCCGATCCGATGGAAGCCTGCCGCGGCGCCGATCTGGTCACTACCGACGTGTGGACCTCGATGGGTTTCGAAGCCGAGAACGAGGAACGCATCAAGGCCTTTGCCGACTGGTGCGTCGATGGCGACATGATGCGGGTGGCCGATCCGCAGGCCGTCTTCATGCACTGTCTGCCGGCGCACCGCGGCGAGGAAGTCACCGCCGAAGTGATCGACGGGCCGCAGTCGGTGGTCTGGGACGAGGCGGAGAATCGCCTGCATGTGCAGAAGGCGCTGATGGAATATTTGCTGCTGGGCCGTCTCCAGGGCTGAGCGGCTGGGTCAAACGAAAACAAGGGAACACTCATGAGCGATATCAAGAAAGTCGTCCTGGCTTACTCCGGTGGCCTCGACACCTCCGTCATCCTGAAGTGGCTGCAGGATACCTACCAATGCGAGGTGGTGACCTTCACCGCCGACCTCGGCCAGGGCGAGGAACTGGAGCCGGCGCGCGCCAAGGCGCTGAAGTTCGGCATCAAGCCGGAGAACATCTTCATCGACGACCTGCGCGAGGAATTCGTCCGCGACTTCGTCTTCCCGATGTTCCGCTGCAACACCGTCTATGAAGGCGAATACCTGCTCGGCACCTCGATCGCCCGTCCGCTGATCGCCAAGCGCCTGATCGAGATCACCAACCTGACCGGCGCCGACGCCATCTCGCACGGCGCCACCGGCAAGGGCAACGACCAGGTCCGCTTCGAGCTCGGTGCCTACGCGCTGAAGCCGGGTGTCAAGGTCATCGCCCCGTGGCGCGAGTGGGATCTGCTGTCGCGCGAGAAGCTCTTGGCCTACGCCGAGCAGCACGGCATCCCGGTCGAGATGAAGCACAAGCAGGGCGGTTCGCCGTACTCGATGGACGCCAACCTGCTGCACATTTCCTACGAGGGCCGCCACCTCGAAGACCCGGCCGCCGAGGCCGAGGAATCGATGTGGCGCTGGACGGTGTCGCCGGAAGCGGCGCCGGATGCGGCCGAGTACCTCGATATCGAATACGAGAAGGGTGACATCGTCGCCCTGAACGGCCAGCGTCTGAGCCCGGCCCAGGTGCTAGCCAAGCTCAACGAGCTCGGCGGCAAGCACGGCATCGGCCGCCTCGACCTGGTCGAGAACCGCTACGTCGGCATGAAGTCGCGCGGCTGCTACGAAACCCCGGGCGGCACGATCATGCTGCGCGCTCACCGCGCTATCGAGTCGATCTGCCTCGACCGCGAAGTCGCCCACCTCAAGGACGATCTGATGCCGCGCTACGCCAGCCTGGTGTACAACGGCTACTGGTGGAGCCCGGAGCGCATCGCGCTGCAGACGCTGATCGACCACACCCAGCACTGCGTCAACGGTTCGGTCCGCGTCAAACTGTACAAGGGCAACGTCATTGTCGTCGGCCGCGATTCGAAGACCGATTCGCTGTTCGACTCGACCCTCGCCACCTTCGAGGACGATGCCGGTGCCTACGACCAGAAGGATGCGGCCGGTTTCATCAAGCTCAACGCGCTGCGCATGCGCATCGCAGCCAAACTCGACGCACGGAGAAAATAATCATGTCCCAGTTCGACAACATCAGCGTGGTCAAGCAGGCCAACGTCTACTTCGACGG
>JAEYYP010000205.1 GCA_023428425.1 Pseudomonadota bacterium | reverse complement strand
GCGTCGAAGTTGAAGCCGCCCTTGCCCAGGCCACCGGCCTTGAGGATCTGGTAGAAGGCCAGCGCCATCTCGCCCGGATTGTTGGGGAACTGGTCGGTATCCCAGCCCGACTGCAGATCGTTGCGGTTCGCGTCGACCGAGCCGAGGATGCCGAGGCCGCCGGCGACCGCCAGTTCGTGCTCGAACGAATGGCCGGCGAGGAAGGCGTGGCCGACCTCGATATTGACCTTGACGTCCTTCTCGAACCCGTAGGTCTTGAGGAAGCCATAGACCGTCGCGACGTCGTAGTCGTACTGGTGCTTGGTCGGCTCCTGCGGCTTGGGCTCGATGAGGATCTGGCCCTTGAAGCCGATCTTTTTCGCATGCTCGATGACGAGACCGAGGAAGCGAGCGGCCTGGTCCTGCTCCTGCTTGATACGGGTATTGAGCAGCGTCTCGTAGCCTTCGCGGCCACCCCAGAGCACGTAGTTGGCACCACCCAGCTCGTGGGTGATCTCCAGCATCTCCTTCACCTGCCCGGCCGCATAGGCGAAGACGTAAGGATCGGGATTGGTGGCGGCGCCGGCCATGTAGCGGCGGTTGGAGAACAGGTTCGCCGTGCCCCAGAGCAGCTTGGTGCGGCTCGACTGCATCTTCTTGGCAAAGATGTCGGTGATGGTGCGCAGGTTCTTGTTGCTCTCCTTGAGGCTGTCGCCTTCCGGGGCAACGTCGGCGTCATGGAAGCAGAAGAACGGCGCGTCGAGCAGGTCGAACAGTTCGAACGCCACGTCGGCCTTGAGCCTGGCGCCGTCCATCGGGCTGCCGGCATACCAGGGGCGGTCGAAGGTGCGGCCGCCGAAGGGGTCGCCGCCCTCCCACGCGAAGGTGTGCCAGTAGGCGATGGCGGGGCGGATATGCTCCTCCATCGTCTTGCCGAGGACGACTTCGTCCTTGTTGTAGTGGCGGTAGGCCAGCGGGTTCGAGGAGCTCGGCCCCTCGAACTTGACGGGCGCAATACCCTTGAAGAAATCGGTCACTTACGGGCCTCCTCGATGGCTGGATAGAGCGCGCGATAGCGCGCGTATTGGTCGGAATAGGCTGATGTCAGAGCGCGGTCGGGCGTGATCACGCGCTCGATGCCGGGCATGGTCATGATCTCCGCCGGGTCGGCGCCTTCGGCGGCGCAGAGGCCAAGCCGGGCGACGCCGAGCGCGCCGCCGAAATCGCCGTCCTCGGGCAGGGCGACCTCGATGTCGAGCGTGGTGGCGATCATCCTGAGCCACAGATCGGACTTCGAGCCGCCGCCAACGGCGAGCAGGCGCGAGAAATCGGTACCGGCGTCGCGCAGCACGCGCTGGCAATCCTTGAACGCGAAGGTGACGCCCTCCATCACCGCCTGCGCCATCAGGCCGGGCGTGGTGGAGTGGGATAGTCCGGTGAAGCTGCCGCGTGCGGCGGCGTTATTGTGCGGCGTGCGCTCGCCAGACAAGTATGGGAGGAAGATTTCTTCGCCCGGGCCGGCAAAGCCAGCCTCCGCGGCGCGCGAGAGCGCAGCCGGCGACTGGCCGGTCATCTTGGCCAGCCAGTTGAGCGAGTCGGTGGCCGAGAGGATCACGCCCATCTGGTGCCATGTGTCCGGGATGGCGTGGCAGAAGGCGTGCACGGCTCCCGAGGTATTGGGGCTAAAGCGGGCATTGGAAACGAAGATCACGCCCGAGGTGCCCAGCGACACGAAGCCCTCGCCGGGCCGGATGGCGCCGATGCCACAAGCGGCGGCGGCGTTGTCACCGGCACCGCCGGCCACGACGACTTCGCCCGACATACCCCAGCGCGCCGCCAGTTCGCGCTTCAGCGTGCCCGAGGGCGCCGAACCCTCGACGAGGCGCGGCATGTGCGCGCGGGTGAGCCCGGTCAGCGCCAGCAATTCGTCGGACCAGTCGCGCTTCGCCACATCCAGCCACAGGGTTCCAGCGGCATCCGACATGTCCTCGACATGCTCGCCGGTCAGCAGCAGTCGCACATAGGCCTTGGGCAGAAGCACCTTGGCGAGCCTCGAGAACACCTCCGGCTCGTGCTTGCGCACCCAGGCGATCTTGGGCGCCGTGAACCCGGGCATGGCGATATTGCCGGCAATGTCGCGAAGCGCCGGCAGTGCGGCTTCCATCTCGGCACACTCGGCCGCCGAGCGGCCGTCGTTCCAGAGGATGCAGGGGCGAAGGACCTTGTCGTCCTTGTCCAGCAGCGTGGCGCCATGCATGTGGCCGCCAAGCCCGATGCCCCGCACCTTGGCCAGGTCCTCCGGGTTCGACTTCGACAGCTTGTCGATTGCCTCCAGCGTGGCATTCCACCAGTCGGCGGGATTCTGCTCCGACCAGCCGGGATGCGGGCGCACCGGCTCCACCGACTTCGCCGTCGCCTCTGCGAGCGGCTTGCCGGAACGGTCGATCAGCAGCGCCTTGACCCCCGAGGTGCCGATATCGATGCCAAGATAGGTCATGAGGCACGTACCTCATGACAAGTCACGCAACGCATCTGGTCGTCCTCCCTCCGGGCAGTTCTTGTGATTTTGCCCTAGCGCAGATTGTCGCGCAGAAACAGGCCGATTTCAATGGGCGCCGGTTGCGGGGCCGGATGGTGGGCCGATTCGCCCATCGCGTAGCCACGCGCCACCGCCAGCGCGGCAGCGATTTCGCCATCGGGGTTCTGGTCGAGCACCACGTCGATGGCGCCCGAACGCAGGCCTTCGCGAGTGGCGTCGGTGAGTTCGTGGGCCACCACGCGGATGTGGCCGCTGTCGCCATGCTTGCCCAGTGCCGCAAGCAGGCCTGCGTTGCCGGCGCCAAGGTTGTAGATGCCGGCGAGTGGCGGGCCACCGAGCAGTTCGGTTACGGCTGCCTCGGTGAGCATGTCGTCGTCGAAGCCTTCACGAGGACCGATCAGTTCGTGGCCGGGGAACTCCGCTTCCATCACGGCGGCAAAGCCCTCAAGCCGCTCGCGGTGATCGCGCAGGCCGAGCGAACCGGCGAGGATGCCGATGCGGCCGTTGGGGCAGAAGCGGCCCATCAGCGACGCCGCCGTGCGACCTGCCGCGACATTGTCGATACCGACGAAGTACCGGCGGGCTGAGCCCGGCAGGTCGGAGACCAGGGTGACCACCGCGATGCCCTTCTTGCTCGCGGCTTCCACGGCCCTGCGGACGGTCTCGTGCTCGGTTGCGACGATCACGGCACAGTCGGTGGTCCGGGGGTCGAGCGCCATGATCGCGGCACTGAGTGCCGCCGGATCGAAGGCGTGGATGGGCCTCGCCACGATCGACAACCGCTCACCCTTCAGCGACTGGGCGTGTCGGAGGATGGCGGCATTGAGCGAGGCCATGAAGGCATTGCTGCCGTCGGGGATGAGGAACGTGACCGACAAGTCGCGGGCGCGCGCCAGCATCGAGGCCGATACGTCGCGGCGAAAATCCAGGGTGCGGATGGCGTCCGCCACCTTCTCGGCGGTCTCGGTGCGTACGCCCCGCCGGCCGTTCAGCACGCGGTCGACGGTCGCGAGCGACACCCCGGCTTCGCGCGCCACATCGTGCACCGTAGCCCGGCGCTTCAGATCGTCCATGCCCTCACCCCTTTGGCGGCCACATTTGCGGGACGGCGGCAATTCGTCAACCGTGTCACTTCCCTGGCAGGCCGGTTTGCGGATACACCTTCCGCGGATCGTCAGGGGAGGTTGGAATGTCGATTTCGGTTGAGCGCTTCGGCGCTTTTGAGGGCAACGAAGTCGAGCAGTTCAGGCTCGTAAGCGACACCGGGGTCGAAGTCGAGATCATCTCGTGGGGCGTGGCGGTACGCGATTGGCGCGTGCCGGTCGCGGGCGGCAAGCGGTCGGTGGTGCTGGGTTTCGACGCGTTCGACGCCTACCCCACCGACTCGCCGAGTTTCGGGTCGCTGGCCGGTCGCGTCGCCAATCGCATCGCCGGGGCAAGTTTCGACCTCGACGGCGTGACCTACAGGACCCCCGCCAATTTCCTGGGCAAGCACACACTGCATGGCGGCTCTGAGGGGCTGGGCCGGGTGGTGTGGCGCGGCGAGAGCGACAGCATGAACAATGCCGTGCGCTTCACTCACGTGTCGCCGGAGGGCCATGCCGGCTTTCCGGGCACCGTCACCTTCACCGCCACCTACACGCTCAGCGGCAACCGCCTGCGGCTCGACCTCCACGGCACCACCAACAAGCGCACGCCGATCAACGTGGTGCAGCACCAGTACTTCAACCTCGGCACCGGCAAGGACGTTCTCGACCACCACTATCAACTGCTGGCGCCGGCCTATACGGAACTGGGCGAAGACCTGATCCCCACCGGCGCCATCCTGCCGGTCAAAGGCACCGACTGGGACTTCAATACGCCGCGCACCCTGCGTGACGCGAAGGGCCAGCCGATCGACTATGACGGCAATTTGGTTCTCGCGACCGGCCGTCGCTTCGAGGACCCGGTGGCGATCGTCGCCGCTCCCGACAAGTCCCTGACCCTGAAGCTCTGGACCGATCGACCCGGGCTGCAGTTCTACAACTCCGTCTGGTCCAACGTGAATGCCGAGGGCAAGCAGTTCGGCAAGCACTCAGGCTTCTGCCTCGAGGACCAGGACTTCCCCGACGCGGTGCACCACCCGCACTTCCCCTCGACCATCTACGGCCCCGACCGCGACTACACGCATCGCTGCGACATCGAGATCGCCTGATGCCGGCCTATGTGGCGCTGATCCGGGCCATCGGCCCGGTCACCCACGCGAAGATGCGCATGGCGGCGCTGCGCGATGCCTGCGAGGACCTCGGGCTGGAGGACGTGGAAAGCGTCGGAAACACCGGAAATATCCTCTTCCGCTCGCGCAAGGGCGCGAAGGCGGCCCGAGCACTGGTGCAGGAGGCGGTCGCCGGGTTCGGGCTCGGTGCGGCGCAGGAGGTGTTCCTGCGCACGCCGGCCCAGATGGCCGAGGTGGTCGCGGCGAATCCGTTTCCCGAAGCGGCAGTTGCACGACCAGCGGCGATCGGCGTCTGTTCGTTTCATGACGTGCCCGACTGGAGCCCGGTGCGCGACTGGCCGGGCCCCGAGAAGCTGGCGATGGTCGGCGCTCATCTAGTGGTGGATTACCCCGACCCTGCAAGCTCGCAGCTGCGCATCGAGAAGCTGTTGGGCGCCACCATGACGCAGCGGAACTGGACCGTGTTCTGCCGGCTGGCCGACAGGCTCGCAGCGTAGGCCAGGCCGAGGCCTGCGTCAGTCGACTCAGCTCACATACACCCTCGTCCCGGTAGGGACCCGGGAGTGAAGATCGATGATGTCGTGATTCATCAGGCGGATGCAGCCGGACGAGACCTGCTGGCCGATCGTGTAGGGCTCGGTCGTGCCGTGCAGACGGAAGTGCGTATCCTTGCCGTTGCGATACAGATAGAGCGCGCGGGCGCCGAGCGGATTGGTGGGGCCACCGGGCAGGCCAGCGGCGTATTTGGCGTAACGCTCGGGCTGGGTCTTGATCATGTTGGCGGTCGGCGTCCAGTGCGGCCAGGCCGCCTTGCGCGCGATGACCGCATTGCCCTTGAACTGGAGGCCCTCCTCGCGCCCGACGCCTACCCCGTAGCGAATGGCGCGACCGCCGGGCTGCACGAGGTAGAGGTAGCGCTCTGCCGTGCTTACGACGATGGAGCCGGGCGCATATTTCGAGGTGTAGTCCACCTCCTGTCGCCAATACTGCTGCGGAATGCGGCGCAGGTCGACTCCGGGGACCGGGTACGGCTCGTCGGGCTTCGCGGCGTAGTAGCTGGCCCACGGCTCATCGACCTGGATGACCGTCTTGCCGTCGGTCAGGCGACGCGTGCCACCGGCGGATGAGCAGGCAGAAAGGGCGAGAGCGGCGGCTCCGACGATAAAGAGGCGGCGAGAGGTCAAGGCAAACCCGTTACAACTGATGTGAGCGGCGAAAGAACCGGCAGGGTACGCCTTTGTCGAGTGCTCCCCGGCCACACGTTCGCCCGCACCACAATGTCGCGGATCACAATTGCGTTGCACACATCGGAGTCTTGCCCTCAGACGCGATGCGCAAGGGCCTCTCCGGTCAGGCTGCCCTTGGCCGACAGCAGGCCGGTCGGGGTGCCTTCATAGACCACTGTCCCACCGGCGTTGCCGGCCCCAGGTCCGAGATCGATGACCCAGTCGGCGCGGCTGATGACGTCGAGGTTATGCTCGATGACGATGACGGTCGAGTCCTGCTCCACCAGACGGTCGAAGAGGCCGATCAGCGTATCCACGTCGTTCATGTGGAGGCCGGTGGTGGGTTCGTCGAGAACGTAGATGCTGCCCGTCTTGCCCAGCTCGGCGGCGAGCTTCAGGCGCTGGCGTTCGCCCCCCGAGAGGGTAGAGAGCGGCTGGCCCAGCGTGAGGTAGCCGAGGCCGACATCGTCGAGGCCCCTGAGAATCTTGGCCACGGCCGCTTCGGTGAAGAAGCCGGCCGCATCGCCGACCGCCATTTCGTAGACATCCGAGATCGCCTTGCCGCGCAGCTTGTGCTGCAGCACTTCTTCGGTGAAGCGCTTGCCCTCGCAGGTCTCGCAGGTGCTGGCCACCGGGTCCATGTGGGCGAGATCGGTGTAGATGACGCCGAGGCCCTTGCAGTCCGGGCAGGCGCCCTTGGAGTTGGCCGAGAACAGCGAGGCTTCTACGCCATTGGCCTTGGCGAAGGCCTTTCGCACGTTGTCGAGGATGCCCGTGTAGGTCGCGGTGTTGGAGCGCGAGGAGCCGCGGGCGAGGTTCTGGTCGATGATGACTGTGTCCGGGTACGCTTCGGGCAGGCAGCCCTGGATCAGCGAACTCTTGCCCGAGCCGGCGACGCCGGTGACGACAGTGAGGACACCCTTGGGGATGGTGACCGAAACGTCCTTGAGGTTGTTGAGCCTTGCGTGCGCGATCTGCAGCTCGCCCTTCGGCTTGCGGCCTTCGGCCTTGATCGGCTGGTGCTTCTCGATGTGGTTGCCGGTGAGCGTGCCGGACCTCAGGAGGCCGGCATAGTCGCCCTCGTAGACCACTTCGCCGCCCTTTGACCCGGCGAACGGGCCCATGTCGACGATGTGGTCGCCGATGGCGATCATGTCGGGCTTGTGCTCGACGATAAGTACCGTGTTGCCCTTGTCGCGCAGCTGCTGCATCAGCCCGGCGAGGCGACCGACATCGTGCGGATGGAGGCCGACCGAAGGTTCGTCGAAGACATAGGTGATGTCGGTGAGCGAGCTTCCGAGGTGGCGCACCATCTTCACCCGCTGGCTTTCGCCACCCGAGAGGGTGGAGCTTTCGCGGTCGAGCGACAGGTAGCCGAGCCCGATGGTCACGAGGTTCTCGAGCCGCGCCGCCAGGGCATCGAGCATCGGCTTGATCGCGGGGGCGTCGATCTTGCGGACGAAGGGCGCGAGGTCCGAGACCTGCATGGATGAGCAGTCCGCGATGTTCCTGCCATCGATGGTGCTGCCGAGCGCCGCCTGGTTCAGGCGGGTGCCGTGGCAGGCCGGGCAGACGCCGCGCCTGAAGATCTTGTCGTACTCTACCCTGACATGCGGCTGCAGGTTCTCGGGGTCCTTGGCGCCAAGTCCCTTCTTCAGCTTGGCCACCACGCCCTCGTAGGTCAGCCCGATCTTGCCGACCTTGACCTTGCGGCCATCGTCGAGGTTGAGCAGGTTCTCGCGTTCCTCGGCGGTGAAGTCCCTGACCGGCTTGTCCATGTCGAACAGGCCGGAGTTCCTGTAGATTTCCCACCACCAGCTATCGACCGCGAAGTCCTTGGGCAGGATGGCGCCCTCGTTCAGCGACCTGCTCTCATCGATCACCGCGGCCATGTCCATGGCGGCGACCTGGCCGATGCCCTCGCAGTCCGGGCACATGCCGCGCGGATCGTTGTAGGAGTAGAGGCCCGGCGCGCCGAGCCTCGGCGTCGCGACGCGGGAGAACACCACGCGCAGCATCTGCGCCGCGTCGGTGACGGTGGCGACAGTGGAGCGGGAATTGCCCCCCAGGCGCTGCTGGTCGACGATGATGGCAGCCGAGATGTTCTCGAGTTCGTCGGCATCGGGCTGGTCGTAATGCGGCATGAACTGCTGGACG
>JAEYYP010000099.1 GCA_023428425.1 Pseudomonadota bacterium | reverse complement strand
ATTTCATCGAGTCCCTGAGGCGCTGACCTCCGCTTGCTCCTCCACCGCAAAGCGGGGGAGGGGGACCAGCCGAAGGCTGGTGGAGGGGGCGTCCAACGAGCCTCACTCCCCCGTCCGCAGCCCCTTGAACCCCTCGACCTGCCCCTTGATCGCCACCTCCACCGGCAGTCGCTCCATGGAGCTCGCGCCGTAGAACCCGTGGCACCCCCTCACCCGGTCGAGCACATATTTCGCGTCCTCCGGCATGGCGATCGGCCCGCCATGGCAGAGCACGATCACATCCTTCTTCACCGCCTTAGCCGCCGCGGCGATCGCCTCGATCTCCCCGCAGCACGTGTCGAGCGACTTCGCCGCCTTTGCCCCGATCGCGCCGCCCGTCGTCACCCCCATATGTGCCACGACGATATCGGCCCCCGCCGCCGCCATCGCCTTTGCTTCATCCGTGTTGAACACATAGGGCGTCGTCAGAAGGTCCTGCCGGTGCGCCTCGGCGATCATGTCGACCTCGAGCCCGTAGCCCATGCCGGTCTCCTCGAAGCTGACCCGCATCACCCCGTCGAACAGCCCGATCGTCGGGAAGTTCTGCACGCCCGAAAACCCCATGGCCTTGAGCTCGCTGAGGAACTGCGGCATCAGCACGAACGGGTCGGTCCCGTTCACACCGGCCAGCACCGGCGTCCGCTTCACCACCGGCAGCACCTCGACCGCCATTTCCTTGACGATCTCGTTGGCATTGCCGTAAGCGAGCAACCCGGCCGCCGAGCCGCGCCCGGCCATGCGATAGCGTCCCGAATTGTAGATGATGATCAGGTCGATGCCGCCGGCTTCCTCGGCCTTGGCCGAGATTCCAGTGCCGGCGCCGCCGCCCACGATCGGCACGCCACGCGCCACCATGTCATGGAATTTGCTGAGGATTTCGCCGCGTGCGATCCTTGCCACTCACCCCTCCCCATCGCCGTCAGGCGACTTCAATCCTAGAAACTGCTGCCTCTGAAAGGCAGTTCTCGTTTGACCCGGTAGCCTTTCTGGCACTGTTAACACCTCGTTGCCAAGTGTTTTGAGATATGCGTATCATTTCGATATGGACGTCTCAGGAAACGATGAGCAGGGCATTCCAGCCGAACGCGGCCCCAAGGCGCGAACGCGAAAACTCATGCTCGAAACCGCCATCGGCTTGATGCAGAGCGGCCAGACCCCGTCTGTGAGCGCCGTCGCCGAGGCGGCCGAAGTCTCGCGCGCCACCGCCTATCGGTATTTCCCCAGCCAGGCTGCGCTGGTCCATGCCGTGGTCGACGAAGCGCTCGGGCCGATCCTCAACTGGCAGTCGGCAGACGCCGATCCCGAAACGCGCGTGGCCGACCTCGTCGAAACCTCGATGCCGCGCATTGCCGAGTTTGAAGCCACCTTCAAGGCCGCGCTGAAGCTGTCGCTCGAACAGTGGGCCAAGCGGCAGGCGGGTACGCTGGGCGCCGAACCGCCATTCAAGCGCGGACATCGCGTCGACCTGCTGCAGCAGGCCATAGCCCCGCTCGAAGCGACTTTGCCCGAGCCACAGTTCCGACGCCTGGCGCAGGCGCTGTCGCTGACCTACGGGCTCGAGGTGCTGATCGTGCTCAAGGACATCTGGGGCCTGGCCTTCGAAGAGACCCGCGAAGTCGCCCTTTGGGCGGCCAACGCGCTGGTCCGCGCGGCCCTCATGGAGGCCGGAGGAAACACCGCGGGAAACAATTCGCAGGCGGAAGCCTGAATCGCATTAAAATGCTAGCATGTTAGCTTGACGGCCGGTCGGAAACGTAGAAATCATGATGTACGTACCAGCAATGTGAGGAGATCGATTGTCGCGACGGGCGCCTTCGGGCCGCCGCACCGGTAGACCGGCAGTCTTGGGAGAGACGGCCAGAAGTCACGGGAGCACAGGGGAGGGGAATCCCTGACGTCGCAGGAGGGAACGGCCGGTTGTCCGGGGCTGAGGGGCCCGAAGGACTATCGGTTCGCTGCTGCAATGCCCCCGGCACGGAGAAGGGGCGTCGGCTGGTCGAAGCATCGGCGGTCGTAGCGCTAGAGGAGGGAACCATATGCGCACTGTTACCAAGGGCATTCTGGCCGGATTGGGCCTGATGCTTGCGTCGAGCACGTCGGTGCTCGCGCAGGAACTGACTATCCTTTGGGCCGAGTGGGATCCGGCAAACTACCTGCAGGAACTCGTCAACGACTACCAGGCCGAAACCGGCGTCACCGTGACGGTCGAGACCGTTCCGTGGCCCGATTTCCAGACCAAGGCGTTCACCGAGTTCAACGCCCAGGGCTCGGCCTACGACCTGGTGGTCGGCGACAGCCAGTGGCTCGGTGCCGGCTCGACCAGCGGTCACTATGTCGACCTGACCGAGTTCGTGAAGAAGCACAACCTGACCACCAGCATGGCCCCGGCCACCATGCAGTTCTACTCGGAGTATCCGGGTGGTTCGGGCACCTACTGGTCGGTGCCGCTCGAAGGCGACGCCGTCGGCTGGGCCTATCGCAAGGACTGGTTCGAAGATCCCACCGAGATGGCCAACTTCAAGGCCAAATACGGCTATGACCTGGGTGTGCCGAAGGACCTGAAGCAGCTCATCGACATCGCCGAGTTCTTCCACCGTCCGGACGAAAACCGCTACGGCGCGGCCGTCTACACGCAAGTCCCCGGCGACGCCATCACCATGGGCGCCGAGACCTTCATCTTCTCCTATGGCGGCTCGCTCGGCGACTACGCCAACTACAAGGTCACGGGCCTCCTGAACTCGCCGGAATCGGCCGAGGGCCTCGAGGACTACAAGAAGCTCTACACCTACGGCCCTCCGGGCGGGGGCAATGCGTTCTTCGCCGAGGTGAACACGGCAATCGCGCAGGGCCAGGTGGCGATGGGCATGAACTTCTTCGCGTTCTTCCCCTCGCTCCTCAACGAGGCGACCAATCCGCAGGCCGCCAACATGGGCTTCTTCGCCAACCCGCCCGGCCCGCGTGGGCATGACTTCGCGGCTCTTGGCGGCCAGGGTATCTCGCTGATCTCGTACAGCCAGAACCAGGAAGAGGCGATGAAATTCCTCGAATGGCTGGTCAAGGACGAGACGCAGAAGAAGTGGGCTGAACTCGGTGGCTACACCGCCGCCGCGGCCATCCTCGAGTCCGAGGAATTCCAGAACGCGACGCCGTACAACAAGGCTTTCTACGAAACCATGTTCAAGGTTCGCGACTTCTGGGCGCTGCCCGAATACGCCGAGCTGCTCGATGAGGGTCAGCAGGCCTTCTACGACTACGTCGTGAACGGCAACGGCACGGCTCAGGAAGCGCTCGACAAGCTCGCCGCGACCTGGGTCGACAGCCTCAAGGCCGCCGGCTATCCGGCCGAATAGTCAAGCGATCGAGCCCGGGAAGGAGGCAACTCCCTCCCGGGTCTTTTCCGACCGGGGGATATTGTCTTGACGACCATGATGACGACGCTCAGTCCGCAGTCGCGCGCCGCTTCGCGCGGCTGGAGCGACATCACCATCAGGAACCTTTTCGTCATTCCGACGGTGGCGTTCCTCATCATCTTCAACGTGTTTCCGCTGCTCTATTCGCTCGGTTTCTCGTTCACCGACTTCCGCGCCTCCAGCAAGGCGGCGGTCAACTTCGTCGGGCTGAAGAACTACGCCGACATCCTCGCCGATCCGGTGATCTGGCGGAGCTTCTCCACCACCCTGTGGTACGTCAT
>JAEYYP010000056.1 GCA_023428425.1 Pseudomonadota bacterium | reverse complement strand
CGTTTTTCGGGTCCACCGAGAGCGCGAAGGCCGCGTTGGCCTCGGTATATTCGTGGCCGCAATAGACGAGCGTATCGTCGGGCAGAGCCCTCAGTTGCAGCAAGCCCGCCCACATTGGCCCCGGCTGCCCCTCGAACATGCGCCCCACTCCGAGCGAGAACAGCGCATCGGCCGAAAACAGGTGCCGCCCCGCCGGCTCGTAATAGGCGATATGGCCCAGCGTATGGCCCGGCGTCTCGATGACGAGAAACTCGCTCTCGCCCAGCTTGACCGTGTCGCCCCCCTTCACCAGCACGTCGAGCCCGAGGATCTTGCTCTGCTCGCCCTCCGGCCCCGTGACCGTGACCCCCAGGTCGCGCTTCAGCACGGGGATGCCCTCGACGTGGTCGGTGTGATGGTGCGTGATGAACACCTCGCTCAGCGTCCAGCCGCGGCGGGCCACCGCCTCCTTGATCGCCTTGGCATCGGGTGCGTCGATGGCGGCCGTCTTGCCGGTCGCGGTGTCGTGCACCAGATAACCGTAGTTGTCGGAGCGGGCGGGGAAGATGTCGATCAGGACGGGCACGGCAGTCTCCAGGGGGAGCGTTTCGAAGAGATGTTGCAGACTTCCAGTATCGGAAGCGCGACAACGCGAGCATGGCTTCGACGTGACAGGCGAAGCCGGAGCGGGCAGACTCTAGTGAACGTTTATCGGCAATGAAATGACCCCTGACGTCAAACGCCTCATCGAATTCTATCGCTCGCCGCTGGGCAACATCACCCGCGCCCTCTTGCGCCGCGAGATCATCCGCTTCGCCGGCAGCATTCGCGGCCAGCGGGTCCTGGGCCTCGGTTTCGCCACGCCCTACATGCGCTTCGCCCTTGCTGAAGCCGAGCGCGTGCTGGCCTTCATGCCGGCTCGCCAGGGCGCTTCATCCTGGCCGCGCGAAGGCCCCTCGCACACCGTGCTCTGCGATCCGCTCGAAATGCCGCTCACCGATTCGGCGGTCGACCTCATCCTCGCCGTGCATGCGCTCGAACATATCGCGGACGCCGAGGAGCTGATGCGCGAACTCTGGCGCGTTGCCGCACCGAATGCCCGGCTGATCATCGTCGTGCCCAAGCGTCGCGGCATGTGGAGCGCTGCCGACAACACCCCGTTCGGCGACGGCCACCCCTATTCCCGTGGCCAGCTCGAACGCCTGTTGCGCGACCACAGCTTCGTCCCCGAGCAGTGGAAAGATGCGCTCTACCTGCTGCCCAGCCACAACAGCCTGGCGCTGAAATCGACCCGCCTGTTCGAGAGCGCCGGCCGCGCCTTCGGCCCCACCCTCGCGGGCGCCCTGGTCGTGCAGGCGCGCAAGGAACTGTTCCCGGCCGTGCCCCGCCGCAGGAAGGCGGAGCGCTACGTCAAGGTACCCGCCCTGGCCCCACAGGCCGCAATGCAGATTCCGGGACGCTGAGGGCCGCTGCATGCTGCGAATGGGCCGCTGGCCACCTCCCGCCCTTGCGGGGGAGGTAGCGTCGCTAGGAGCGATAGCGACGTAGCAGAGCTAGGAGGGGGGTGTTGCCGAGGTCTGCATTTGTGCACGATCCTCGCCGAAACCCCCTTCCTACCTCCGCTAAGGCGCTGACGCGCCCAAGCTTCGGTACCTTCCCCGCAAGGGGAAAGGTGAGCAGCGGCTTGCACGATCCACGCGGTAGCCTCCCCGCAAAGGGAAGCGACCTGCTGCATGCAAGGAGCCACTGCTCTCCCTCCCCCTTCTGGGGAGGGTAGCGGTGCTTGGCCGCGCAGTGGCCTAGCGAAGATAGGGTGGGGGTAGAAACCTCGGAATAATAGACCGCGCGCTCAGCCCATCGCCTGCCGTGCCAGCGAGACGATCTCGGCCGGCCTGCCGGCCAGTGCATCGCCCACCTTGTCCATCAGGATCTGCAGGCTGAACGGCTTGGGGATCACGTCGTAAATCAGTGCGTCGAGCCCGTGCGCCCGCTCGCGCTGGTCGGCGAAGCCGGTCATCAGCACGATCGTCACCTCGGGCCAGCTGGCGGCGACGTTGAGGGCGAGCGCGATCCCGTCCATCACCGGCATCTTGATGTCGCTGAGCAGCAGGTCGAAGCGGCCACCCTCGGCGATCATCACTTCTTCGGCCAGCCCGCCATCCTCGGCCTCCACCACCTCGTGACCCAGATGCACGAGGGCACGAGTCACGAAAGCGCGCACGCTGTCATCGTCTTCTGCAACAAGGATGCGGGCCATCAGTGAGAGTTTCCCCCGTGTTCGGTCGTAGCGTGTTCGGCAGTAGCCGGGTGGTCAGTATTGGCTTTGTCGGCCGGCGGGTCTGCGTGCACCTCGGCCCCGGCTGAAACAATCGGGCCAAGCGCCCGCGTACTGTCGGCAAAACTCAGTCGAACCTGCCTGGCGCCGGCAGGCGGAGAGGCCAGCTCGGCGGAAAAGCCGATCACCTCGCCCGGCTCGATGTCGGCCTGCCTGGGAGCGATGCTCCAGGCATAGACCGGCTTGCCGTCGTCGCCGAGCAGGGTCACCACGACCGGCGGCACCACAACCCGGCGCGACTCGACAGCGTGGATCGTGGCGTTGACGGTCATCACGTCGCTGTCGCCACGCCGGCTCAGCAGGGTCGTCACTTCGGAAAAGTCGAGACCGACCACATTCACCCTGAGTCCGATGGCCGAGTAAAGCCCCGCCAGGTCCGGCACCATCCGGACGATCTCGGTGCGGAACAGCAGGCCGCCACTGACGACGGCCAGCAGCCCTGCAATCCCGGCGACACGCAACACCCGGGTCAGCCTCGCCACGGGCAACGCATCGACAATGGCCTGCTGCCGCTGCCTGAGCTTGCTCTGCGCCTGCTTCTGCGCGGGCGATGGAGGCGAGTTGTCCGGCGGAGCAACCGTGCTGAGTGTCTTGCCGGTCTTGCTCTCCAGCGCTGCCTTGATCTCCGAGATCGAGCGCATCACCTCGGGCGGCGGCACTTCACCCTTGGGCAGCAGCTGCCGAACCGACGATGGAACGTCGCGCAGTGCCGCTTCCTCGTCGGCGAAGCTCTTGTCGAGCGCCTTCTCGTCGGCGTCGTTGAACAGCCGGTCGTCCGGCTCGGGCATCGGCAGCGCCGCGCCGGGCTCGGCCATCCAGGACTGACCGCAATGCGCGCACGCAACTTTTCGGCCGGCGTCGCCCAGCGTTGCGGGCGGCACCTGGTAGCGCGTTCCGCAATGCGGGCACGCGATGACGACGGTGATCGGTTTGGGCGATCGCATGCGCAGAATCTAGGACCTGCGCGTTAAGTTTCCTCAAACCGCCGCATTTGCCGCTGCGGGAATTTCCACTGACCGGCAAACCAACATTTGGGCTGAATTGTCGGTGACAAGCCGGGAGCGCCGGCATGGCGCTGTTATGATGCCTGCAGGTGATTCGGAGCATATGGCCCGGTGATTGAGTTTTCCAATGTCGGCCTCAGGTACGGACAAGGTCCCGAAATCCTTCGCGACCTCAACTTCCGTATCGAGCCCGGCTCGTTCCATTTTCTCACCGGCCCCTCGGGTTCCGGCAAGACGTCGTTGCTGCGCCTGCTGCTGCTGTCGCTGCGTCCCACCCGCGGCCGCGTGACCCTGTTCGGCAAGGATACGTCCTCGCTCGACAACGACCAGATGCTCCAGATGCGCCGCCATATCGGCATCGTGTTCCAGGAGTTCCGCCTGCTCGATCACCTGACGACGCTCGAAAATGTCGCGTTGCCGCTGCGCGTGCTGGGCGAACCCGAGAGCTCCTACCGCGCCAATGTCACCGAGCTGCTCGACTGGGTCGGGCTCGGCGAACGGCTCGATGCGCTGCCGGCGGTCCTGTCGGGCGGAGAGAAGCAGCGCGCCGCCATTGCCCGCGCGGTGATCGCCAGGCCCGACATCCTCCTGGCGGACGAGCCGACCGGCAACGTCGATCCAGAACTGTCGCTCCGCCTGCTGCGGCTGTTCGCCGAGTTGAACCGCACCGGCACCACCATCATCCTCGCCACCCACGAGCTCAACCTGCTCGACAGCTTCCCCTTCCCGCGCATGATGCTGAATGATGGACAGGTCGAGTTCCATGGTTGAGCTGCGCCTGCCTCGCTTCGCCATCTTCGCCGGTCTCGATACGCGCGACCGCGCGGCTCCCATCGTGCCCGAGCGTTCGGTCGCCGGCCGCACGCTGGTGCTGCTGATCGCCATCATGACATTTCTCTCCGGCGTGACGCTCGGTGGGGTCGTGCTGGTGCAGAAATCCGCCATCGCCTGGTCGTCCGATGTCGGCCGCGAGGTGACCATCCAGATCCGCCCGGTCGAGGGTGAGGTGATGGAATCGAACCTGCGCACCGCCGTCGCGCTGGCTCAGGCCACTCCCGGCGTGGCGAACGCCCGCGCCTTGACGCTCGAGGAAAGCCAGAAACTGCTCGAACCCTGGCTGGGCAGCGGCCTCGACCTCTCCGCCATCGACATTCCCCGCCTCGTCGTCGTCCAGCTCGCCGACCCCGCGGAGGCCGATATCGCCAAGCTCGGGCGAGATCTCGAGGCGGTGAAGGGCGCGTCCATCGATACCCACGCCGCCTGGCGCCAGCAACTGAACGTCATGGCCGGCACTCTTGTCGCGTCCGGCCTGCTGGTGCTGGCGCTCATCGTCGCCGCCACCGTGCTCGCCATCATCTTCGCCACCCGCGGCACCATGTCGTCGAACCGCGAGATCGTCGACGTGCTGCACTTCATCGGCGCCTCCAACAGCTTCATTGCCGGCGAGTTCCAGGGCCGCTTCCTCACCATCGGCTTCCGCGGCGGCATCTTCGGCGGCGTCGCGGCCCTGCTGTTTTTCTTCCTCATCGGCGTGACGGCGGGAACGGTCGTGCCCCAGGAGGCGGGGCAGCAGCTCGACATCCTCTTCGGCCGCTTCGCGCTCGGCTGGGACGGCATGTTCGGCATCCTCGCCGTGGTGCCGGTGATTGCCGCCGTCACCGCCATCACCTCCCGCCTCACCGTTCGCCGCTTCCTGCAGACCACTTCATGATCGGCCAGGCGCTGCGCTCACTGCTGTTCTACGTGGCGTACTACGTGCAGACGGCAGTGCTGGCGATCATCATCGGCGTGATCGCCCTGGTCTGGGGCCGGACGCGTGTCGGCTGGGCTCTCGCGCTCTACTGGGTTCACTCCAACCTGTTCTTCCTGCGCTGGCTGGCGGGCATCAAGACCGACGTGAAGGGCGCCGGGAACATCCCCGACGGTCCCTGCATCATCGCCTCCAAGCACATGAGCGACTGGGACATCTTCGCCCTGCTACCGGATGCGAAGCGGCCGGCCTTCATCGCCAAGAAGGAACTCATCGACATCCCCCTGTTCGGCCATGCCGCCCGCGCCTACGATACCATCCGGCTCGATCGCTCGCTGGGCGGCCAGGCCATCCCGGCGATGCTGAAGGAAGCGAAGGCCGCGCTCGACCGAGGCGCCCGCATCATCATCTTCCCCGAGGGCACGCGAAAGGCCCCGCTCGACGAGCACGACTACCGCTACGGCATCGTCCGCATGTACCAGGCCCTCGGCGTGCCCGTCGTGCCCGCCGCGGTGAACTCCGGCCTGTTCTGGGGTCGCAACTCGCCACTGCTCTGGCGCGGGACCGCACGCGCCCGCTTCCTGCCCGCCATCCCGCCCGGCCTGCCCCCTGAGGAATTCCGCACCCGGCTGGTCGATGCCATCGAGGGCGAGACCAATTGGCTCCTGCTGGAGGCCTACGAGGAAGGCCTCGCCCGCCCCATTCCCGACGACATGTTCGAGAAGTTCGAGGCTCTCAAAGCCGGAAATCCGCCGGGCCCCGCTCCACGCAACACTACTGCTTGACGAGAATCTCGCACCACCCCATAGATATTGTGGTAGAGCCGGGGAAGCTTGACGTTTTCTTAAGGTTTGTTCTATATTTGTTCTCTTCACGGGAGTCGAAGGGGCTTGGGGCAGATGGTACCGGTATTCGATCGTGACGTGATGGCGGAGGGTATGGCGCGGCCGGTAAACTGGCGCGGCCGCTCCGGCCGCTACTACGCCTTGGCGCCCGAACGCCTCGAGGATTTCAGTTTCTCGGGCGATGAACTCTACCTGATCGCACTCGGCCCGATGGTGCTATGGGTCGGCGCCGCCGCCGACCTCGTCTCCGACCCGGTGAGCCGTGCCCGCTTCCGCCTCGCCATGGATTGCGCCGATCGCGTCTTCCATGTCGATGCCAAGGCAGATGAAGTCGAGCGCCTCACCATCATCTGGGACCTCGAGGCCGCCGAACCCGCCATCGGCCTCAGCGCCGCCTAGAGCGTCGGCGCGACCGGCAGGTCGATGCGCAGGGCCGCCACCAGTTCGTCGAGCGCGCGGTCCCTTATGCCCAGCGCCTCGAGATGCCGCGCCGTTTCCAGCACGTATTCGGGGTTGGGCCCCGACTCGCCTACCCCCACCCGCACCAGCCGAACCTGTTCGTCCACCGTCAGCCGGCCGGCGAATTGCGCATGCCGCCGGTCGACCACGAAGACCAGCGCCTGCGCGTGCCGGCCATCCGCCAGCGCCACCGGTCGCATCGTTTCGCGGTAGACCCCGCGATCCATCTCGCGTTCGCTGAGATAGTCGCGTACGGCCTGCCAGTCTTCCGCCGATACTTCGAACGCCATGCCCCGGCACGATCCGCCCGGCACCAGCCCAAACACCAGCCCCGGCTGCGCCTCGG
>JAEYYP010000314.1 GCA_023428425.1 Pseudomonadota bacterium | reverse complement strand
AAGTCGACCGGGGACACGATCGATGGCTGATACCGTCTATATCCCGCGTCTCCGTACCCAGTACGACGAGACCATCAAGCCGGCCCTGATCAAGGAATTCGGTTACAAGAACGTCATGATGGCGCCGAAGCTCGACAAGGTCGTGCTGAACATCGGCGTCGGCGAGGCGGTCAACGATACCAAGAAGGTGCGCGCAGCTGCTGCCGATCTCGAGAAGATCGCCGGCCAGAAGGTCGTCATCACCCATGCTCGCAAGTCAATCGCAGGCTTCAAGGTCCGCGAAGACATGCCGCTCGGTGTCAAGGTTACGCTGCGCAAGCAGCGCATGTACGAGTTCATCGACCGCTTGGTGAACATCGCGCTCCCCCGCGTGCGTGACTTCCGTGGCCTGAACCCGAACTCGTTCGATGGTCGTGGCAACTACGCCATGGGCATCAAGGAACACATCATCTTCCCCGAGATCAACTTCGATCAGATCGACCAGACCTGGGGCATGGATATCATCGTGTGCACCACCGCGCGGACCGACGACGAGGCGCGCGCCCTGCTCAAGGCTTTCAATTTCCCCTTCCGGCAGTAACGGAAGAAAGGACCGGACATGGCAAAGACCAGCTCCATCGAGAAGAACAACAAGCGCAAGCGCCTTTCCAAGCAGCTCGCTCCCAAGCGCGCCAAGCTCAAGGCCATCGTGATGGACCAGAAGGTATCGCTCGAAGAGCGCTTCGCGGCCCAACTCAAGCTCGCCGCGCTGCCGCGCAACTCGGCCGAGAACCGCGTGCACAACCGCTGCGAGCTGACCGGTCGCCCGCGTGGCTACTACCGCAAGCTCAAGCTCAGCCGTATCGCGCTGCGCCAGCTGGGTAGCCTGGGCCTGATCCCCGGCATGGTCAAGTCGAGCTGGTAAGGAGAGAACACCATGGCAATCTCTGATCCGATCGGCGACATGCTGACCCGTATCCGCAACGCTCAGATGCGTCGTCGCGATACAGTCACGACCCCGGCCTCGACCCTGCGCGGTCGCGTGCTCGACGTGCTGCAGTCCGAAGGTTTCATCCGCGGCTACTCGGAGTCCGCGATGGACAACGGCGTGCTGCAGTACGATATCGAGCTGAAATACTCCGACAATCAGCCGGTTATCCGGACAATCGAGCGTGTCTCGCGTCCGGGCCGTCGTGTCTATGCGTCGGTCAAGAACATCCCCTCGGTCGCGAATGGCCTTGGCGTGTCGATCCTCTCGACTCCCAAGGGCGTGATGGCCGATCACGAAGCTAAGGCCCAGAACCTGGGCGGCGAGGTACTCTGCCGCGTCTTCTAAGACCCAAGTGGTCTTGGAAGTTGTCGGTGTGACGATGACTCAAAGGAACTGAACAAGAATGTCCCGAACAGGCAAAAAGCCGATCGCACCGGTCAGTGGCGTTACCGTCACGATCAACGATCGCACGGTCACCGCAAAGGGGCCGAAGGGCGAGCAGTCGCTGACGCTCATGGATATCGTGAACGCCAAGCAGACCGACGCCGGCATTGTCATCGAGCCCGTCGATGAGAGCACTGCGGCTCGCGCTGCCTGGGGGACGACCCGTGCCCTGATCAACAATCTTGTCGTCGGCGTCAGCGTCGGCTTCGAGAAGAAGCTGCAGATCCAGGGCGTGGGTTACCGCGCTGCCATGCAGGGCAAGGATCTGAAGCTGTCGCTCGGCTTCTCGCACGAAGTCGTCTTCGAGACGCCCAAGGGCATCACGATTGCGGCCCCGACGCAGACCGAAGTGGTGATCACCGGCATCGACAAGCAGCAGGTGGGCCAGGTTGCGGCCGACATTCGCGGCTGGCGTCCGCCGGAGCCCTACAAGGGCAAGGGTGTGCGCTATGCGGGCGAGTACATCGCGCGCAAAGAAGGCAAGAAGAAATAAGGAAGCGCTGAGATGGAAGCCAAGCTCAAAGGAGCGGATCGCCGCAAGGCTCGCGTCCGCAAGGCGCTCAAGGCCAACAATAATGGCCGTCCGCGTCTGTCCGTGCACCGCACGGGCAAGAACATCTACGCCCAGATCATCGACGACGCCTCGGGCCGTACTATTGCCCAGGCCTCGACCATCGACAAGGACGTCAAGGCGTCGCTCAAGAATGGGTCGACCGCCGAAGCTGCTGCCACGGTCGGCAAGCTGGTCGCCGAGCGCGGTCTTGCCGCCAAGGTCTCCGAGGTCGTGTTCGATCGTGGCGCCTACATCTACCACGGCCGTGTGAAGGCCCTCGGCGACGCGGCTCGCGAAGCCGGCCTCCAGTTCTGATCGCGCGGAAGGAAATAATATGAGAGACGTTCAAGAGCGCGATAGCGAGTTCGTGGATCGCCTGGTCCACATCAACCGCGTGGCCAAGGTGGTGAAGGGTGGCCGTCGTTTCGGCTTTGCCGCCCTCGTCGTTGTCGGCGACCAGAAGGGGCGCGTCGGTTTCGGTCACGGCAAGGCGCGTGAAGTGCCTGAGGCCATCCGCAAGGCGACCGAGCAGGCCAAGCGCCAGATGATCCGCGTGCCGCTGCGTGAAGCTCGCACGCTGCACCACGATGTCGTGGGTCACCACGGCGCCGGCAAGGTCATCCTCCGCGCCGCCGTTCCCGGCACCGGCATCATCGCCGGCGGCCCGATGCGCGCCGTGTTCGAGACGCTCGGCGTCAACGACATCGTCGCCAAGTCGCAGGGCACCGCCAATCCCTACAACATGGTGCGGGCCACCTTCGATGCGCTGAAGCGTGTCGATAGCCCGCGTTCGGTTGCCGCCCGCCGCGGCCTGAAGGTCTCCGACCTGCAGGCGCGTCGTGGCGAGACCGCCGAAGCCTGATCCGGAGTTTGGAAATGGCCGACAAGACCGTCACCATCGAGCAGATCGCCAGCCCGACCCGCCGCCCGGCGGATCAGCGTGCGACCCTCATTGGCCTGGGGCTGAACAAGATCCGGCGCCAGTCCACCCTCAAGGACACCCCCGAGGTCCGCGGCATGATCAACAAGATCCCGCACCTCGTGCGCGTCGTCGACGCCAAGTAAGGACGAGAACCAATGACTCGTTTGAACGATCTCCGGGACAACCCGGGCGCCAACAAGAAGCGCGTGCGCGTCGGCCGTGGCATCGGCTCGGGCGTCGGCAAGACCGGCGGCCGTGGTGGCAAGGGCCAGACGGCACGCTCCGGCGTTGCCATCAACGGCTTCGAAGGCGGTCAGATGCCGCTCCACATGCGTATGCCGAAGCGCGGTTTCAATGTGCCGAACCCGTCGCACTTCAACCAGCTCCGCATCGACCGGGTGCAGGCCTACATCGACTCGGGCAAGCTCGACGCCAAGGGCGTGATCGATGCCAAGGCGCTCGTCGCCGCCGGTGTGATCCGTCGCGAGCTTGACGGCGTCCGCCTCATCGGCAATGCCGGTTTCACTGCCAAGAAGGTGACCTTCAAGGTTGCCCATGCGACCAAGGGTGCCCTCGCGGCTATTGAAGCGGCGGGCGGCAAGGTCGATATGCCCAAGGCAGAAGAAACCAAGGCTGACGCTTAACTCGCGCCCGCCGACTACCGCGGGATCATCCTCGGTCCCGCGACAATCTTTGGAACTGGAGCGAAAGCCCGCTAAGAACGGGACTTTCGCTTTGGTTCGATAGGGAGCGAGCATGGCGTCCGCAGCCGAACAGCTGGCCAGAAACCTCAATTTCTCGACCTTCGCCAAGGCGAAGGTCCTGCAGCAGCGCATCCTGTTTACCGTGCTGGCGCTGCTGGTCTACCGTCTCGGCACCTACATACCGGTGCCGGGCATCGATCCCGATGCCTATGCGCAGAGCTTCGAGAATGCCTCGCAAGGTATCGCTGGCATGTTCGACGTCTTTGCCGGCGGCGCCGTGCAGCGCATGGCCATTTTCGCGCTGAACCTTATTCCGTACATCACCGCGTCCATCGTCGTTCAGGTGGTCTCGTCCGCGTCGCCGCGGCTGGAGGCCCTCAAGAAGGAAGGCGAGTCTGGCCGCCGCAAGATCAACCAGTACACCCGGTACCTCGCCGTGGTGTTCTGCACGGTTCAGGCGTACGGCATTGCTCGTGGCCTCGAGGCGAGCCAGGGTGTGGTGCTGAACCCGGGCCTGTTCTTCCAGATCTCGACTGTCATCACGCTCGTTGGTGGCACGATGTTCCTGATGTGGCTCGGTGAACAGATCACATCGCGAGGCGTCGGTAACGGCATCTCGCTGATCATCTTCGCCGGCATCGTGGCCAATCTGCCTGGAACTGTCATCGAGACGCTTGAACTCACCCGCCAGGGTAGCATCGCTGCCTTCTGGGGCTTCGGCATTCCACTGCTTGCGATCGTCGTGATCGCGGTGATCGTGTTCTTCGAGCGCGCCCAGCGCCGGCTGCTGATCCAGTATCCGAAGCGTCAGGTGGGCAACAAGATGTTCCAGGGCGACACGTCGCACCTGCCGCTCAAGCTCAACACCTCGGGCGTGATCCCGGTGATCTTCGGTTCGTCCTTGTTGTTGCTGCCGGCAACCATTGCGTCGTTCGCGGCGCAGGGTGATGCCCCGCAGTGGCTGCAGGTTACGGCGGCCGTGCTCGGTCGTGGCCAGCCGCTCTATATCTTGCTGTTCGCCGCGCTGATCATCTTCTTCGCCTTCTTCTATACCTCGATCGTGTTCAACCCGACCGATACTGCCGACAACCTGAAGCGGTCTGGTGGCTTCATTCCGGGCATCCGCCCCGGCGAGCGTACGGCGCAGTACATCGACTACGTGCTCACACGCATCACGGTGGTTGGTGCGCTCTATCTCACGGTGGTCGCGCTGATCCCCGAGTTGATCCACAGCCAGCTCAATGTCAGCCAGTTCATCGGCGGTACCTCGCTGTTGATCATGGTGACGGTGACGCTGGACACGGTCAGCCAGATTCAGAGTCATCTGATCGCGCAGCAGTACGAAGGCTTGGTCAAGCGGTCGCGTCTTGGGGGGCGTCGTAACAAATGAGGTTGATCCTTCTGGGCCCGCCGGGTGCGGGCAAGGGTACGCAGGCCGAGATCCTGGTGAAGGCCTACGGCATCCCGCAGTTGTCGACCGGCAACATCCTGCGCGCTGCCATCGCGGACAAGACGCCGATGGGCCTTGCCGCCAAGGAGATCATGGACCGCGGCGACCTGGTGTCGGACGACATCGTCAACGGGATCGTTTCTGAGCGCCTCGATCAGGAGGACTGCAAGCCCGGCTTCATCCTCGATGGCTTCCCGCGGACTATTCCGCAGGCTGGAGCGCTCGACCAGATGCTCGCCGACAAGGGCATGGGCCTCGATGCCGTCATCGAGATCACCGCTGATGCCGAAGTGCTGGTGGCGCGGGTCATCAACCGTTCCAAGGAAAGCAACCGCGCTGACGACAACCCGGACGTCATCCGGAATCGCCTTGCGGTCTACTCCGAACAGACGGCGCCGCTTGTCGACTTCTACCGTGGCAAGGGGCTGTTGAAGTCAGTGGACGGCATGCAGCCCGTCGACGAGGTGACGGCGGCCATTCGCCGCGCCGTGCATAACTAGTATGTAGCGGGGCAGGGGATGGCCGGTTGACTCCGGCAGACCTTGCCTCTATGAACCGCGCCAGTCTCATGGATTATTGGGCTGGATTCGGTTCCTCGGTTGAGTTGAGGGCCAGGAATCCGGTCCCTTGTCGTTATAAACTGGCGGTGTAGAACCCGCCGACCAAAGGAGAGCGGACGTGGCCCGTATTGCTGGCGTCAACATCCCGACCAACAAGCGCGTTGTCATCGCGCTTCAGTACATTCACGGCATCGGCCCGAAGTTCGCGACGGACATCACCACCAAGGTGGGTATTCCGGCAGAGCGTCGCGTCAATGAGCTGACTGACGCTGAGGTCATTCAGATCCGTGAGGCGATCGATCGCGAGTACACCGTTGAGGGCGATCTTCGCCGGAACGTGGCGATGAACATCAAGCGGCTTATGGACCTCGGCAACTACCGTGGCTTGCGTCACCGCAAGGGTCTGCCGGTTCGTGGCCAGCGCACCCACACCAATGCCCGCACCCGCAAGGGTCCGGCCAAGCCGATCGCCGGCAAGAAGAAGTAATTCGGGGCGCGGAGCACCTCTCCGCCGTCCTGATGTAGCTGCTGGAACTACGGCAGCGTCGATATCGAACTGAAGGAAGAAAATTGGCAAAGCCAGAAGTCGCGCGCGTCAAGCGCAAGGAACGCAAGAACATCACCAACGGTGTGGCGCACGTGAATGCGTCGTTCAACAACACCATGGTCACCATCACCGATGTGCAGGGCAACACGATCTCGTGGTCGTCCTCGGGCGTGATGGGTTTCAAGGGGTCGCGTAAGTCGACCCCGTACGCCGCGCAGGTTGCGGCTGAAGACGCGGCCCGCAAGGCCCAGGAACACGGCATGAAGACCCTCGAGGTCGAAGTGCGTGGTCCCGGTTCGGGTCGCGAGTCGGCGCGGCGCGCGCGGCAGGCTGCTGGCTTCAACGTCACCAGCATTCGCGATGTCACCTCGATCCCGCACAACGGTTGCCGGCCGCGCAAGCGTCGCCGCGTCTAACCCTCGTCACGGTTGATCTCCCGGCGCGCGCACTCGCGCCGGGATAGGGACATTGCTTTAAACAGGCGGTTAGGCGGACCGCCCATTTGAAAGGACACCACCGTGACCATCCAGCGGAACTGGCAGGAACTTATCAAGCCGACCAAACTGGACATCGTTTCGGACAGCAGCAACCACCGCCAGGCTTCGGTGGTCGCCGAGCCGCTGGAGCGCGGCTATGGTCTGACGCTGGGCAACGCGCTCCGTCGCGTCCTGCTGTCTTCACTCCAGGGCGCTGCCGTCACTGCCATCCAGATCGACGGCATCCTGCACGAGTTCTCCTCGTTGCCGGGCGTCCGTGAAGACATCACCGATCTGGTGCTGAACGTCAAGGAAATCGCCATCAAGATGCAGGGTGAAGGCCCCAAGCGCCTCAGCCTGACCAAGCAGGGCCCCGGCGCCGTGCTCGCTGGCGATATCCGCGTCTCGGGCGACATCGAGGTTCTGAACCCCGAACTCGTGATCTGCCATCTCGACGATGGCGCCGAGATCAACATGGAGTTCACGGTCAACACCGGCAAGGGTTACGTCCCGGCCGATCGCAACCGTCCCGACGATGCTCCGATCGGCTACATCCCGGTCGATGCGCTGTTCTCCCCGGTCCGCCGCGTCTCCTACAAGGTTGATGCGACCCGCGCCGGTGAAAGCCTCGACAAGGACAAGCTGACGCTGACCATCGAGACCAACGGCGCCATCTCGCCGGAAGACGCCGTGGCCTACGCCGCGCGTATCCTGCAGGATCAGCTTTCGGTTTTCGTCAACTTCGAAGAGCCCACCAAGGAGAAGGCCCAGGACGCTGTCCCGGAACTCGCCTTCAACCCGGCGCTGCTCAAGAAGGTAGACGAGCTCGAGCTGTCGGTCCGTTCGGCGAACTGCCTGAAGAACGACAACATCGTCTACATCGGCGACCTTATCCAGAAGACCGAAG
Organism: Pseudomonadota bacterium; assembly: GCA_023428425.1. Classification (GTDB taxonomy): domain Bacteria; phylum Pseudomonadota; class Alphaproteobacteria; order Rhizobiales; family Devosiaceae; genus Devosia_A. The sequence goes on along the minus strand of JAEYYP010000314.1, from coordinate 17,046 downwards.
CCGAGATGCTCCGCACTCCGAACTTCGGTCGCAAGTCGCTCAACGAGATCAAGGAAGTTCTCGCCCAGATGGGGCTCCATCTCGGCATGGACGTGCCGAACTGGCCGCCTGAGAACATCGACGATCTGGCCAAGCGCTACGAAGACCACTATTAAGCAGGCCACGAGCCGCCAACCGCCCGTCGTGAGACGCCCGGGCCTTAGGGAGTAACAAAATGCGCCACGGTAACACCAACCGTAAGCTCAACCGGACCTCGGCCCACCGCAAGGCCATGTTCGCGAACATGTCTGCCTCGCTGATCAAGCACGAGCAGATCGTCACCACCTTGCCGAAGGCCAAGGAACTGCGTCCGATCGTCGAGAAGCTGATTACGCTCGGCAAGCGCGGTGACCTGCATGCCCGTCGTCAGGCTATCGCCCAGATGCGTGACGAGACCCAGGGGCAGAAGCTCTTCGCCACCGTTGGTCCGCGCTACAAGGAACGCCAGGGTGGCTACACCCGCATTCTGAAGGCTGGCTTCCGCTACGGCGACAATGCCCCGATGGCGGTCATCGAGCTGGTCGATCGCGACCCCGATGCTAAGGGCCTTGACAGCGGCCCGGTGGAAATCCGCGAGGATGAAGGCGCCGACGCGTAAGCGTTGGGTCTCGCTGAGAGTTCTGGAAGGCGGCCCGCAAGGCCGCCTTTTCGTTTGCAATCGGAACGTATTTCGCTACGGCTTTGGACGTAGGGAAGAGCAGGGGAACGCATGATGGCCGACAAGGGATTGATCCTCGTCACCGGAGCGACGGGCTTTGTTGGCAAGTGGGTGGTGATTCAGCTGCTGCAGGGGGGCTACGCTGTGCGTGGCACCATCCGCTCGATGAGCCGTGCCCCCGAGGTGAGGGCGGGTGTCGCTACGCAGACTGGTGAAGAAGCGCTCAGCCGGCTCGAACTGGTAGAGGCCGATCTACTGGACGACAAGGGCTGGGGCGATGCCATGCACGGTGTCTCGGCCGTCATGCACGTCGCTGCCGCCATCCGTGGCGATGAGCCCAAGGACCAGAGTCTTGTCATTCGGCCCGCTGTCGAAGGGACCGAGCGCATCCTGCGTTTCGCTAAGCAGGCGGGCGTCAAGCGTGTGATCATGACCTCGTCCGTCGCGACGGTCGGCTACGGCCACGGCACCACGCCCGGCGGCAAGAAGGTCTTCGATGAGACGTACTTCACCAAGTTCGAGAACCTGAAGTACACGTGGGCATATTGCGTCGGGAAGACCACGGCCGAGCGAAACGCCTGGGCCTATGCCAAGGCCAACGGCCTCGAACTGACCACCATCCACCCTGGCGCTATCGTCGGGCCGGCCGTCGACGGCGACCCGTCCATCTCGATCGGCCTCGCTACCGGTCTACTCGAGGGCAGGACCCCAGCTATGCCGAACAACGGCTTTGCCGTTGTGGACGTCCGCGACGTTGCCGCCCTCCACATCGCCGCGCTCGAAAAGCCGGAGAGCAAGGGCGAACGCTACATGGCCACCGCTGAGTACCTGCCGTTCCACGGGGTCGCAGACATCCTGCGGGAGAAGTACCCGGATTGGCCGATCACCGAGAAGCGTGCGCCGGACTGGATCATCAAGCTCATCGCCCGCTTCGGCGGCTCGGCGCGGCAGATCATCGACGACATCGGCAACGAGAAGCACTACGATCCCAGGAAGAGCGTCGCGCTGCTCGGTCGCCCCTATATCTCCGGCCGCGAAGCCATTCTCGCCTCGGCCGAGAGCGCCATCCGTTTGGGGCTGATCAGCAAGCCCGTGCCGAAGAAGTAGTGACTGGGTCGATGGCAACGCCGGCCTACCGCTGCAATCCCCATTCGAGATAGAGCCGGTCGACCTCTCCGACGTTGTGGCAAAGCACGTAGGGCACGCCGAGGCCACGCGCGAACTCGCGCGTACCGGCGGCTTTGTTGCGGGTCTTCCAGAGCCATTTGAGCATTTGCCAGTTCACCGAGTCCTGGCCGCCGTCTAGGGCGCCAGCCCGCCGCTTCTGGAACATTGAGCGCCAGAAGTATCGACGCGCCCGCACCAGCAAACTGGCGTCCACCACAACGATGCCGGTAGCGCGCGTCAGCCGCGGCGGCATGAGCTTCGAGTACGCTCCGTCCATGATCCACGCGTCGGTGGCGACAGCGTCATCGTGTAGCCGCTTGAACTCATCATCTGGCCTCTCGACCCAGTTCGTGTGGGGCAGGTGGCGCAGGCGATCGAGATGAACCACCGGGATGCCCGACCGGCGACCCATCGCCTCGGCGAGTGTAGACTTGCCCGAGTTTGTCGGTCCAAGCACCATGATCCGCGGCCCAAGCGCCTCCAGTGGCGGAAATTCCGCCATGACTCCCTCCTCCGTCGAACCCAAAGACGAAAGAGGCCGCCCCTTGCGGAGCGGCCCCGACCAACAATGCAGAACCGGCTTACTCCGCCGGCTGCAGTTCCTTGCCCGTATAAACCTCCTGCACCCAGTACTGGTCGCGGCGGTCGAAACCGTTGAACGGCGTTAGCGAGGCCTGGGTGTAGGCACCCATCAAGCCGAACTCCACCCAGTCGTCCTCATCCACATCCGAGGGCAGCGTGAAGGTCTGCGGCAGCACGTCGTAACTGTCGCAGGTCGGGCCCCAGACAGTGAAATCCGAGAACTCGCCGTTATTGTCGTGCAGGCGCGGGCCGCGCCACACGCGAGTGGGTGGTGTGAAGTGCATGAACTTCACTTCCATGAGCGCACCGTACGCGCCGTCGTTGAGGTAGACCGACTGCCCGCCACGCTGATGCTTTACACGGAGCAGCAGCGAGGTAGACGAGGTCACCAGCGCACGGCCCGGCTCGATGATCAGCTCGGGCTTGGAGCCGGCAAAGTTGTCTTTCACTGCCTGCTCGATGGTCTCGAAATAGTAGTCCATCGGCGGAGCTTCGGATGTGGGGTAGGGCGCCGGGTAGCCGCCACCGATGTTGAGTCGCTTGAGCGTGATGCCGCTCTCCTCGGCGATCTTCGCCGCCGCGGCGATGTGGCGTTCGTAGGCGTAGACGTCCTCGCACTGGCTGCCGACGTGGAAGCAGAGCGAGGGCGTGAACCCCATCTGGTCGACGAGCCGCACAATCTCGGCCGCCCCGTCCTGCATGACGCCGAACTTGATGCCGAAATCGTAGCTCTTCAGCGCCTTGCCGGCCTTGAAGCGGGTGGTCACCTCGATGTCGCGTGACGGCGTCACCACGGCGGCGAGCTGGTCGAGCTGCTGCGGGTGGTCGATGGTGAAGGACCGGACGCCGAACTCGCTGTAGGCGCGTTCGATCTCGCGCTTGTTCTTGATCGGGTTGTTGTAGTGCATCACTGCGCCGGGGGCGTAGTCACGCACCAGCTCCATCTCGGTGTTGCTGGCGACGTCGAATGCCTTGAGGCCTTCCTCGTGCAGCTGCTTGATGATGTGCGGTGACGGGTTGCACTTGACCGCATAGGTCAGAAGTCCGTCGAACCCCTTCTTGAACACCTTGGTAGACCGGTGCAGTTCCTTGGCGCAGAACAGGAAGCTCGGAAAATCCGGCTCGACCTGGGCGATAAGCTGCGAGGTGTTGGCGTAGACCGTGGTTGGCTCAGACATGGGCGGCTAACCTTTCTAGGGGTCTGCTGGTGAGGGGGAATGCTCCGAAAAACGAGCGCTGCGTATAGGGGCTGGCGACCCGGGGCGCAACGTCATATTTCTCCGATTACCAATCTGTAAGCCCAGCACCAAAAAGGCGCCAGATTCGCGGCGCCTTTCGGATGCTGGCAGTAGCGGTAGCCAAGGAAGTCCGAAGCTATGTCGACAAGCAAAATCTGGTTGGCTGCGGCTGGTTCCGCAGTCGCGATCGCCGCGTCAGTCTATCTGGCGCCCATTGTTCTCCGCCCAGATGTTCCTCCGATAGCTGCCCAGGCGCAGGAGGCGGCACCGGACAACCGCCAGGTGCCAGTTACCCGCACCGAGATGCAGCTGAGCTTTGCGCCGGTCGTGAAGTCGGTGACGCCCTCTGTGGTCAACGTCTACGCCACCACCATCAGCCAGCAGACTGTCTCGCCGTTCCGCGATGACCCGTTCTTCCAGCGCTTCTTCGGCCGCAATTCGCCGTTCTCGAACCGGCGCGAGCAGAAGTCGCAGTCGCTGGGGTCGGGCGTGATCGTCGATGGGGCGGGGGTGGTCCTTACCAACCATCACGTCATCAGTGGCGCCACCGATATCCGCATATCGACCAATGACGGGCAGGAATACCGGGTCGATCTCATCCTCGACGATCCGAAGACCGACCTGGCGGTGTTGCGTGTCAAGGATCCACAGGGCATCAGTTTTCCCGCACTCGACTTTGCCGATTCTGACGCGCTCGAGGTGGGCGACCTCGTGCTGGCAATCGGCAACCCGTTTGGCGTCGGCCAGACCGTCACCTCGGGCATCGTGTCGGCGCTCGCTCGCACCGGTGTGGAGAGCGACAACTACGAGTTCTTCATTCAGACCGACGCTGCGATCAACCCCGGCAATTCGGGCGGCGCGCTCGTGGACCTCAACGGTCGCCTGATCGGCATCAACACCGCTATCATGTCGCGCTCCGGCGGTTCGGTTGGCATCGGCTTCGCCATCCCCGCCAACATGGCCAAGCTCGTTGCCGAAACCGGCATCGCCGGCGGCGCCCTTGTCCGCCCGTGGTTCGGCGCCCGCATGCAGGCCGTCACAGCGGACCTTTCCGACAGCCTCGGCCTCGGCCGTCCGCGCGGTGCCCTGATCGCCGAGCTCGCGCCGGGTGGCCCGGCTGAACAAGACGGCTTCCGAGATGGCGACGTCATCCTAGCGGTGGACGGGTTCGCGATCGAACAGCCGAGCGCCTTCGACTTCCGGCTCGCGACCAAGGCCGTGGGCACCACCGCCGATATCCGCTTCTTCCGCGACGGCCGCATCGAGGACAAGACAATAACGTTGGCGGCCGCACCCGATGGAGGGCAGCCAGTCACAGTGTCGGGGAACACACGCTTCTCCGGCACCACCGCTGAAACCGTCACACCCGCAGTGGCGCAGGAGCTCGGGATGCCTTTCGATATGAGCGGTGTAGTGATACGCGCGGTCGAGCCAGGTTCGCCGGCCGATGACATGGGCCTCCTTGCCGGAGACCTGATCATCAGCCTGAACGGCACGAGGACCGAGACGGCCGAAGCGTTTGCTCAGGCGGCAGCCGGGCGACCCAATCTATGGCGCGTCGTCCTGCAACGCGGTGGCCGGACCATCCAGGCTGAGGTAAGTGGGTAGGTATGGATTCCCTGTTCGATGATGCCGCCCCACGCCCGCTGGCCGAGGCGTTACGCCCACAGCACCTGAGCGACGTCATCGGGCAGGATCACCTGCTCGGACCGACAGGCCCGATTGGCCGCATGGTGGCGGCCGGTCGTGTCTCGTCTTTCATTCTCTGGGGCCCGCCGGGCGTCGGCAAGACAACGATAGCCCGGCTGGTGGCCAAGGAAGTGGGGCTCGATTTCGTGCAGTTGTCTGCCGTCCTCAGCGGCGTCGCCGACCTGCGCAAGGTCATTGCCGATGCCAAGGCGCTGCGGCTCGGGGCAGGGCGGCAGACTGTGATGTTCGTCGACGAGCTGCACCGCTTCAATCGCAACACCCAGGATGCGCTGCTGCCGCATGTCGAGGACGGCACCATCATCCTCATCGGCGCAACTACCGAGAACCCGAGCTTCTCAATGGTCGCTGCGCTCCTGTCGCGCGCCAAGGTCTATACGCTGCGTCGGTTCGAGAAGCCCGACCTCGCCATTCTTGCCGAGCGCGCCGAGGCCCATGTCGGCAAGCAACTGCCCGTCAACGCCGAGGCTCGTGATGACATGCTCGATATGGCCGACGGCGACGGCCGCTATCTCATTGGCCTTTGCGAGGAACTCTTCGCGCTCCCCGAAGGCACCATGCTCGACGTTGCCGGCCTGGCCGAAACCGTGCAGAAGCGCGCGCCGGTCTACGACAAGGGCCAGGAGGAGCACTACAATCTCCTCAGTTGCTTCCATAAGTCCCTGCGCGGCTCCGACGTGCAGGCCGCCATGTACTGGGCCCAGCGCATGCTGGTCGGCGGCGAGCATCCGGATACAATCTTCCGTCGTCTAGCCTGCGCCGCCTCCGAGGATGTCGGCATGGCCGACCCGCAGGCCATGGTTCAGGTCATCACCGCCTGGACTGCCTTCGATCGCACCGGCCTGCCTGAGGGTGAACTCTTCATGGCACAGGCCATCGCCTATGTAGCAACGGCGCCGAAGTCGAACGCGGCCCATGTCGGTTTCGCCGAAGCCAAGGCGCTCGCGATGCAGACCGGCTCGCTGGCGCCGCCCAAGCACATTCTCAATGCTCCGACCAAGCTGATGAAGGAACTCGGCTACAACAAGGGCTATCGCTACGACCACGATTGGCCCGACGCCTTTTCAGGCCAGGAGTTCTTCCCCGATGAACTCGCAGCCAACCGTCCGCAGTTCTACAAGCCCAACGAACGCGGCTTCGAGCGCGAAGTCATCAAGCGCCTCGACTTCTGGGCAGCTAGGCGCGAGCAGCGCCGCGCTGAAGACGGCGATTAGGCTCTATCGTGTCTTCGTTCGGTTTGTGATGATGAGGACTTGCCCGCTACTGAAAATCTGACACAACCGTCCCATATGCTATCGAGCACAAGGGGAGGGGTCAGATAGAACTGTTCTCGGCGGCCTTCGCACCATTCACCATTTCGCTCATCGTCATGCTGGCGATCGGTGCTGTTGAATTGTTCGCCCTGCTCGCGGGCTTCTCGCCATCGGCTTCCATCGAGTCGGCGCTCCCCGAAGTGGACGTACCCGACGTCCCTGAGATTGCTGGGCCGGACGCGCCCGACGTCCCGACGCAAGTGGAGCTCGGTCCCTTTTCGCAGATACTGGGTTGGTTTTCTGTCGGTCGGGTTCCGATCCTCGTGCTGCTCGTCATAGCCCTGACGAGTTTTGCCGTTGCCGGCTATGTTGTGCAGTGGAGCGCGGTCGGCGCACTTGGTGCCCCGCTGGATGCCGGCCTCGCGGTGATCCCTGCCGCGGTCGCCGCCGCTTACTCCACCCGCTGGCTGGGACGCTGGCTCGGTAGGATATTTCCGCGCGATCACTCTGAAGCTGCGAGCCGCCGTGACCTCATCGGCTCCTACGCCACCATCATTCGCGGCACGGCCGCCAAAGGTCAGCCTGCCGAGGCGCGCACCACGGACCTGCGGGGCCGCACCCACTACATCCTGCTCGAGCCCAGCGAGGCGGAGCAAACCTATACCGCCGGCGACCGCGTGTTCATTGTGGGTCAAGATCGGAATGTCTATCGAGCCGTAACGAAGCTCGACACGAAACAGGGGTAATCAGGGCATGCTCGACGATCTCATCTACATCCTCATCGTAGCCGGCATCATCGTTGTCGCGATCTTCGTGATCGGCATGATCGTGTCGCGCCTTTACCGTCGCGCTTCCAAGGAGGTGAGCTTCGTGCGCACCGGCTTCGGCGGCCAGAAGGTGATCGTCAACGGCGGCGCCCTGGTGTTTCCCGTGTTGCACGAGATCATCCAGGTCAACATGAACACGCTCCGGCTCGAGGTCCGCCGCACCAACGAGCAGGCGCTGATCACCAAGGATCGCATGCGCGTCGACGTGCAGGCAGAGTTCTACGTGCGCGTGCAGCCGACACAGGAAGCGATTGCCGACGCTGCCCAGACCTTGGGTCGACGGACCCTGGAGCCTGCTGCGCTGAAGGAACTGGTCGAAGGCAAGTTCGTCGATGCGCTGCGTGCCGTCGCTGCCGAGATGGCGATGGAGGAACTGCACGAGCAGCGTGTCAGCTTCGTCCAGAAGGTGCAGGCGGCGGTATCCGAGGACATCCTCAAGAACGGCCTCGAACTCGAATCCGTGTCGCTGACTGGCCTCGACCAGACCAATCGCGAGTTCTTCAACCCTGACAACGTCTTCGACGCTGAGGGTCTCACCAAGATGACCCAGGCGATCGAGGATCGCCGCAAGACCCGCAACGAAATCGAGCAGAACACGCAGGTTGCAATCGCCAAGAAGAACCTCGAGGCGCAAACCGCCCAGTTCACCATCACGCGTGACACCGAGTACGCCCGCCTGAACAATGAACGCGAGATAGCGATCCGCGTCGATCAGCAGAATGCGGAGATCGAGACCCAGCGCGCTCAGCGTGCCACGGAGGCAGAAGCGGCCCGCACGACCTCGCGCCAGCAAATCCGCGAAGCGGCGATCAAGGCCGACCAGGCGATCTCCATCTCCGAGCAGGTGTCGGCCATCGCCATCGCCGCCAAGTCCGAGGAACAGTCGGAAGCCGATGCGAAGGCCAACGCCGCCCGGGCACTCGCCGCCAAGGCGGCCGAAGAGGTAGAGACGGCGCGCCTGACGGAGATTGCCGAGCGAACCAAGCGCATCCAGCTCATCGAGGCCGAGCAGGAAGCTCAGAAGGCCTCGATCAACATCGTCGTCGCCGCTGAGGCCGAGAAATCCGCAGCCCAGAACCGCGCCGCTGCCGCCCGAACGCTCGCCGAAGGCGAGGCCGAAGCCGCCAAGCTTCGTGCGGTTGCGACCGAGGCAACCTATGCCGTGGAGGCCGAGGGCAAGCAGAAGCTCAACGAGGCCGCCAACCAACTGTCGTCCGAGCAGATCGCCATGAATGTACGCCTCGCCCTGATACAGGCCCTGCCGCAGATCATCGCCGAGAGCGTCAAGCCGATGCAGTCGATCGAAGGTATCAAGATCCTTCACGTCGATGGCCTCGCCAGTGGTGGGTCGGGTAGCGGGGCGGTTACCCATGGGGGTGGCATTGCCGACCAGGCGGTGGATGCGGCGCTGCGCTATCGCAGCCAGGCACCGCTGATCGACGCGCTTCTCAACGAGCTCGGCCTGCAGGGCGGTTCGCTGAACGGGCTGGTGAGTTCGGCAGTGAAGGCGGACCTGACCGAGGCCGACGCAAAGCCGGATGGCGCGAATGCCGCCATCGGTAAAGGCAAGGGTTCTGCCTGACCCAGGCGAGGGAGGCGGCATGGCCGCCCCTCAACTAAGCCTCTAGCCACGGCAGGGCTTCGCCCGTAATAGACGGGAATGAACCCCTATCTTCTTGTTGGCATTGGCGGCGCGCTCGGCGCCATGGCGCGTTACGGCGTCGGCATCACGGTGCCGGCCCCGGCGAACGGTTTCCCCATCGCCACTTTCATCGTCAATGCCGTCGGTTCGCTGGCCATGGGCCTGCTGATCGGCGTACTCGCCAAAACTACGCCGCAGTACCAGAATGAGATCCGCCTCTTCCTCGCGGTTGGCGTCTTCGGCGGCTTCACGACCTTCTCGAGCTTTTCTCTCGACGCCATCGCGATGATCGAACGGGGCGATCTTTTCCTCGCCGCCGCCTATGTCGTTGGCTCGGTGCTTCTCGGCCTCGCCGGCCTCTGGCTTGGCCTCCTCGCTACACGGATGGTGCTGGCATGAGCGGTGTACGCCAACAATATGTCAGCCGTGACGAAGACGGCATGCGGCTCGACCGCTGGTTCCAGACGCATTTTCCGCAGATCACCTTCGGCCATCTGCAGAAGCTGTTGCGATCGGGCCAGATCCGTGTCGATTCCGGCCGAGCCCAGTCGAACACCCGCCTGTCGTCGGGCCAGTTGATCCGCATCCCGCCGATCGAGGCGGCGCCGGCGCGGGATCCGGACGCCATAAATCCGCGCGACGCCGACGCCCTGCGCGACATCATCCTCTACGAGGACGATGAACTCTATGTCTTCAATAAGCCGCACGGCCTAGCGTCGCAGGGCGGCAGTGGCGTGAAGCGCAGCATGGATTCCATGCTCAAGAGCCTGCCCAACAAGAAGGGGGAGCCGCCGCGCCTCGTACACAGGCTTGACCGCGACACCTCGGGTTGCCTCGTCGTCGCCAAGACGAAGGCGGCCGCTGCGCATTTCGGCCGGATGTTCTCGTCACATCAGACGCGCAAGATCTACTGGGCGGTGGTGTTTGGCAATCCGAGCCCCAAGCAGGGCTCCATCTCCTGCTTCCTCGCCAAGCAGCCGATTGGCGATGGCGAGCAGATGGTCGTCGTGCCGCAAGGGACGCCGGAAGCCGTTCACTCCAAGACCTACTACTCGACCACCGACACAGCGGCCCGCCGCTTTGCGTGGGTGACGCTGAAGCCGGTCACCGGCCGCACCCACCAACTTCGCGTCCACATGGCGCAGCTCGGCAATCCCATCATGGGCGATCCGCGCTACTTCAACATCCAGAACTGGACGGCGCCTGACGAGATCGCCAAGGGCCTTCACCTGCATGCGCGGCGTATCGCGCTGCCGCTGCGCTCGGGCCACATCCTCGATATCTCGGCGCCCCTGCCGCCGCACATGCAGGCCACTTTCGACGTCCTCGGTTTCGATGCGGAACGGTTCGACGTTCAGGACACCGATCCCGAGGAGAGCTGACCCATGCGTCTCATCATGTTCGACATGGACGGCACCCTGATCGATACCCAGGCGCTGATCTCCGAGAACGCGGCAGCTGCGTTCACGGCGATGGGGCTGCCGCCACCAACTCCCGCCGAGGTCCGTGCCATCATCGGCCTGTCGCTACCGATCGCGCTCTGCCGCCTGCTGAAAACGGATGATCCCGACCTTGTTGAAGCCGCTGTCGGCAAGTACCGGTCGCTCTACCGGGAATCCCTCGCGCACGACATCGAGCGCGAGCCGCTCTATCCGGGTGCCCGCGATGCCCTCGACCGCCTTAAGGCTGAGCCGGATACCATCCTCGGCATCGCCACTGGCAAGGGTCTGAGCGGCGTGGTTCGTATTGTCGGCAATCATGGCATTGCCGGTCATTTCGTCACCTTGCAGACGCCCGACCACAACCCGTCCAAACCCCATCCCGGCATGCTGCTGCGCGCCATGGCGGAAACGGGCGCCGACCCGGCCTCGACAGTGATGGTCGGCGACACCACATTTGACATGGAACTGGCCCGCGCCGCCGGTTGCCGGCCGATCGGCGTCACCTGGGGCTACCACCCGGCCGAGGACCTGCTGGCCGCCGGGGCAGGGACCCTCATCCACGACTATTCCGAACTGGACGCAGCCATCGAGCGCGTTCTGGAGTAAGACATGCGCGAATTCCTCGAAGACGCCCACCAGCATCGCGACGACGGCTATGGTCGCGCCCAGCGCCAGCTGAAGGAAAACCTGCCGCGCCGTTTCTACAAGGAAGTCGGCGTCGGCACGGTCGGTGATGGCTTCGCCGTCACCCTCGACGGTAAGACCCCTCGCACGCCGGGCCAGAAGCCGGTGATCGTGGCGCATCGACCGATCGCCGAAACCATGGCCGCCGAGTGGGCGGCCCAGCCCGAACTCATCGACCCCGAGACCATGCCGACGGTTCGCCTCGTCAATTCCGCCGTCGAAGCCGGTGACGAGCGTCTCGAAGCCCTGCGGGCCGAGATCGTGAAATATGCCGGCAATGACCTGCTGCTCTATCGCGCAGATGGCCCGGAAAGCCTCGTCGCCGAGCAGGAGAAGCACTGGGATGGCGCCCTGGTGAAACTCGCGCGCCACTTCGGCATCGGTTTCCAGCCGACAGTCGGCTTGCTGCACCAGGCGCAGCCCCAGCCGACCCTCGCCAGGCTGACGACCGCGGTGTCCGACATCGGCCTTCTCGAAGTCGTCGCGATGGTTTCCCTCGTCGGCATCACCGGCTCGGGGCTCCTTGTGATCGCCCATCGTGAAGGTCTGCTGACCCCCGACGACATGTGGACTGCGGCACATGTAGATGAGGATCACAACCTCCGCCTCTGGGGCAAAGTTCATGAGGCTACCGAGCGCCGCCGAAAGAACCGCCGCGACTACGACGCCGCCTTGAAGGTCCTCGAAGCCATCCGCGCCTGATACTTAAGCGATCGCTTGACAATAAGTCGCTGTCAGAATAGTTAAGCCACCGCATAACTGATGGATACACGATGCGCAAGCTGATCGCCTGGAACGTGATGACCCTCAATGGTTATTTCGAGGGCCCGACCCCATGGTCGTTGGACTTCCACGGCGTAGTCTTCGGTCCGGAACTGCAGGCGTTGAGCGAAGAGCAACTGGCTGAAACCAGCCTCATTCTCTTCGGCCGCAAGACCTACGAAGGCATGGCCGGCTACTGGGCGACCGCAACCGAACCAGAAGCGGCTGCCATGAACAGCGTCCCCAAGGCAGTGATCTCCAACACGCTTGCAGTCGCCGACTGGCACAACACGACGCTGCTCAAGGGTGATGCCGCCGAGCAGGTGAGGGTGCTGAAGGCCGGGCAGGGCGGTCCTATCTACGTTTTCGGCAGCGCCGAATTGCTGGCGAGCCTGCTCGCGGCCGACCTCGTCGATGAATATCGCCTCTGTATCGCTCCGGTGCTGCTGGGGCAGGGCACGCCTCTGTTCAAGGTCGCCGATGCCCAGAAGAACCTCGAGCTGAAATCCTCCAAAGTCATCCAGAACGGCGGCCTCCTGCTCTCTTACGCGCTGAAGTAGCGCGATTCCCCGGCCTCGTTTTGGCGATGGCGGCGCGACCTCCCCAAGATTAAGGTGACGATGCGAAGAAAAGGTCTTCGTCACAGGGAGGGTGTCTATGACTAAGTATCTCGCTTTGATTCACAGGACTCTCGAAGGCAGCAAGACGATTGCCGAAGGGCCGGCGCGGCTCGAGGCATCGACAAAACTGGCCGGCAAGTACGGTTGCACGTTGGAGCAGTTCTACCTGACCACCGGCGAATATGATCAGGTCGTTATCTTCGACGCCCCGGACGAACTCTCGATGGTGCGCTACAAGCTGGCCGTCGAGGCGATCGGAGCGATCAAGATTTCCAACTTGCGTCTGTTCTCGACCGAAGAATACCGAAACATAGTAGCCACGATGTAGCTGACCGGGTGACAGGAGGGAGCGGGATCGCTATTAGCGCGCGATGATCGATTTCTCCTTCACCCTTAAGGCCACGGACGGCATGGCCCGCGCCGGCCGGATCGACACCTGGCGCGGCGAGGTCAACACGCCCGCCTTCATGCCGGTGGGCACCGTGGGCACCGTCAAGGGCATGTACCCAGAGCAGGTCCGCGACACCGGCGCGGACATTCTCTTGGGGAACACCTACCACCTGATGCTTCGTCCCGGCGCAGAACGCGTCGCGGCTCTCGGCGGCCTGCATACCTTCATGGACTGGCAACGCCCCATCCTCACCGACAGCGGCGGCTTTCAGGTCATGTCGCTGGCCAAGCTGAGGAAGCTGAACGAGAAGGGAGTCACCTTCCGCAGCCACATCGACGGCGCCGCCTACGAGCTGACCCCCGAGCGCTCCATCGAGATCCAGAAGCTGCTCGACAGCGACATCATCATGCAGCTCGACGAGTGCATCCCGCTGCCCTCCGAGTTCAAGGAGATGGAGCGCGCCATGGAGCTGTCGCTCCGCTGGGCTGACCGCTCGAAACAGGCCTTTGGCCACGAGCCGGCCCGTTCGCTGCACGGTATCGTCCAGGGCGGTGACAATGCCGAACTGCGCGGCCGAAGCGCCGCCGGCCTTAAGTCTATCGGTTTCTCAGGTTACTCGATCGGCGGCCTAGCCGTCGGCGAGCCGCAGGAGGTGATGTTCCGCGTCCTGTCCGAGATCACGCCCGAACTTCCCACCGATAAGCCGCGCTATCTGATGGGCGTCGGCAAGCCCGACGACATCCTCGGCGGCATCGAGCGCGGCGTCGACATGTTCGACTGCGTCCACCCCACCCGCGCCGGCCGCCATGGCCACGCCTATTCGCGCTTTGGCGTCATCAACCTGAAGAACGCCCGGCACAAGGACGACCCGCGTCCACTCGACGAGGAGTCGCCCAACCCCAACTGTCGCCGGTTCAGCCGCGCCTATTTGCATCACCTGATCCGCACCGAGGAAATGCTGGGCGCCATGATCCTCAGCCAGATCAATCTCCACTACTACCAGCAGTTGTGCATCGGCGCTCGCCACGCGATCGAGGCTGGCACCTTCGCCGATTATGCGGCACAAACCCGAGCGACATGGGCCGCCGGCGACATTCCGGTAGTCTGAGGAGAAGCGTCATATGGCCAGCCCAAAGAAGTCCCTTCTGAACCCGCTGATGAAGTCGCGCGCCCGCCTCGACGAGGTGACCATGCGCGAGCTTTTCGCCGCCCACCCCAAGCGCTTCGACACCTTCTCGGTTCGTGCCGGCGACCTGCTGCTCGACTATTCGAAGAACCGCATCGACGAGAAGGCCATGGCCGCTCTGTTCGAGCTGGCGCGCCATGCCGGCGTGGAAGAACGTCGCGACGCCATGTGGGCCGGTGAGCACATCAACTCCACCGAGGACCGTGCCGTCCAGCACATGGCGCTACGGTATTTCGGCGACAAGAAGGTCGTTGTCGACGGCAAGGACGTGATGCCGGACGTCCGCGCCGTTCTCGCCGCGATGAAGGCCTTCTCAGGTCAGGTGCGCGACGGTTCGATCAAGGGCGCCACCGGGGAAACCTTCACCGACGTCGTCAACATCGGCATCGGCGGCTCCGATCTCGGCCCGGCCATGGTCACCCTCGCGCTCGCGCCCTACACGCGGGCCGACCTGCGCGTCCACTATGTCTCCAACGTCGACGGCGCTCACATTCACGACACGCTGAAGAGCCTCGACCCCAAGCGCACGATGTTCATCGTTGCGTCGAAGACTTTCACCACCGACGAGACCATGACCAACGCCGCCTCGGCCCGCGCTTGGATCGCCGGCGCGCTTGGTGAGGCTGCCGTCTCGGATCACTTCGCCGCGCTCTCGACCAACCTCCAAGCCTGCGCCGATTTCGGTATCAAGTCCGACTGCATCTTCGGCTTCTGGGATTGGGTCGGCGGCCGCTACTCGGTCTGGTCTGCCATCGGCCTGCCAGTGGCCATCGCCGTCGGCTATGAGAATTTCGAGGCGTTCCTCAAGGGCGCCTACGAGATGGACCAGCACTTCCTGCGCACCCCGCTCGAAAAGAACCTGCCGGTCATCATGGGCCTGCTCGGCGTCTGGTACCGCAACGCATGGGGCTTCGCCACGCACGCCGTGCTGCCCTACGACCAGCGCCTCTCCCGCTTCGCCGCCTACCTCCAGCAGCAGGACATGGAATCGAACGGCAAGTCGGTGAACCTGAGCGGCAGGCCCGTCGACTATCCCACCGGCCCGATCGTCTGGGGCGAGCCTGGCACCAACGGCCAGCACGCCTTCTACCAGCTGATCCACCAGGGCACTTCGGTCATCCCGGTCGATTTCCTCGTCGCGGCCCAGCCGCACGAGGCGCTGCCGCCCCACCACGACAAGCTCGTCGCCAACGTCCTCGCCCAGGCCGAAGCCCTCATGCTCGGCAAGACCAAGGACGAGGTCGTCGCCGAACTCACCGCGCAGGGCCTCGACAAGAAGAAGATCAAGTCGCTGACCCCGCACAAAATGTTCCCGGGCAACCGCCCGTCGAACGTCCTGATGTACCCCAAGCTGACACCCGAGCGCCTCGGAAGCCTCATCGCGCTCTATGAGCACAAGGTTTTCGTCCAGGGTACCATCTGGGGCATCAACAGCTTCGACCAATGGGGCGTGGAACTCGGCAAGCAACTGGCCAAGGCCATCCTGCCCGAAGTTGAGGGCAAAAAGCCCGCGGCCGGCCATGACAGCTCCACCGTCGGGCTGGTGGATGCCTATCTCAAGCTGAAATAGGCAACGCTGCCTCGTGCCGTCCTTGCGGGGCGAGCGCATCGCGGCCGCCATTCGCTGGTTGCGATGGCGGCGGCCTAGTCGCGAAACGCCAGCACGGCCTCGAACCCGTCACCGAACTCCGTGACGGGAGAGGTTAGCCGCAAGGTCCCGCCGGTCTGCCCCATGATTGTCGCGACCACGGCGAGCCCCAGCCCGGTGCCGCTGGCCCGCGTCGGCCCGCGGGCAAACCGTTCGGTCAGCCGTGCCATCAGTTCGGGCGCTACGACGGGGCCATGGTTGCGCACCCGCACCACCGCGCCCGGCCCGGCATCCACGAACACTGTGCCATCCGCCGCCCCGTGGATCAGCGCGTTCTGGATCAGGTTGCGCACCGCGATGGCGAACGCGTCGGGGTTGACGCGATGCTGGAGCTGTACCGGCTCGTGCCGCTGGAATCGCACCCGCCCAGCGGTGCTCGATTGCGCCGCAAAGTCGCGGATCACCAGGTCCAGCACCGGGGCCAGGTCCGTCACAGTGTCAGACCGCGCAAAGCCCGCCTCGAGCCGCGACAACTGCAGCAGCTGTTCAGACAATTCCGACAGGCCGCGCAACGACGTCTCGATCTCCTTGAGCCGCGGCGCCGAAGGGTGGTCACCAAGTTCGCGCGAAAGCCGCTGAGTCTGCGCCAGCGCTCCGGCGATCGGTGTGCGCAACTCGTGCGCGCTGCTGGCAGCAAAGGTCCGCTCGGCTTCCATGGCTGCCCGCAACCGTTCGAGCAGCCCCTCGATTTCTCGCGCTATCGGCGCCAGTTCGACCGGCTGGTCGTCATCGCTGAGCGGCGACAGGTTTGCCCCGCTGCGCAGCGCCACGTCGCGGCTCAGCCGTTCAACCGGCCGCATGGCGATACGCACCGCTTGCCAGATGCCGAGCGCCACCAACGGCAGCAGTGCAGTCAGTGGCCAGAGCAGTCCGGCGACGGCGCCCCACAACGCGTCGTTGCGCGCATTGGTTGTCTCCAACACGAGGATGCCGGTGCCGTTGCGCCGGTCCGTCGACTTGAAGGCCCTCTTGCCATTGATGGACAGGAACCCGTCAGCGGCCGGCAGCGCAGGCAGGACTGTCGGCGCATCGTCGGCACGGACCAGGATATTCCCATCTCCGTCGAAGACCAGGTAGGTAAAAGCCTCGATTGCGAGCGGTGGCGCGACCGGGGCAGGGGCGTCCTCCTCACGTCGCCCTCGGCCGCGGTTGTGTTGGCGTTCGAGCCGTGGAATCGGGCCACGGGGGCGGCGGCCGGCC
>JAEYYP010000464.1 GCA_023428425.1 Pseudomonadota bacterium | reverse complement strand
GATCGACGGCGTCGAGGTCGAGGTCGCCTATCCCGACACCGTGGTCGGCACCGATTCGCACACCACCATGGTCAACGGCCTCGCCGTTCTCGGCTGGGGTGTCGGCGGCATCGAGGCTGAAGCCGCCATGCTCGGCCAGCCCATCACCATGCTGATCCCCGAAGTCATCGGCTTCAAGCTGACCGGCAAGATCAACGAGGGCATCACAGCCACCGACCTGGTGCTGACAGTCACCGAGATGCTGCGCAAGAAGGGCGTGGTCGGCAAGTTCGTCGAATTCTACGGCCCGGGCCTCGACTACCTGAGCCTCGAGGACCAGGCGACCATCGCCAACATGGCGCCCGAGTATGGCGCGACCTGCGGCTTCTTCCCGGTGGACGAAGACACCCTCACCTACCTCGAAACCTCGGGCCGCGACGCCGATCGCGTGGCGCTGGTGAAGGCCTATTCCGAAGCGCAGGGCATGTATCGCACCACGTCCTCGCCCGATCCGGTGTTCACCGACACGCTCGAGCTCGACCTCACCACCGTCGTTCCGGCGCTCGCCGGTCCGAAGCGTCCGCAGGACCGCGTGGCGCTGACCGACACCGCCCCGAAGTTCGCCGAGGCGATGAAGGACCTCGCCGGCGGCCGCAAGGAGCGCACCGCCCTGCCCGCCTCGACCGGCGAGAGCCGCTTCGTCGATGAAGGCGCCACCGGCGTCGACGATATCCCCGAGGAAGCGGCCTTCCCCGTCAAGGGCGCCGATTACGGCCTCGACGACGGCCATGTGGTGATCGCCGCCATCACCTCGTGCACGAACACCTCGAACCCCAACGTGCTCGTCGCCGCCGGCCTGCTCGCCCGCAAGGCGCGCGAAAAGGGCCTGACCAGCAAGCCGTGGGTGAAGACCTCGCTGGCCCCGGGCTCGCAGGTGGTGACCGCCTACCTGACCGCCGCCGGCCTCCAGGCAGATCTCGATGCGCTCGGCTTTAACCTCGTCGGCTATGGCTGCACCACCTGTATCGGCAATTCCGGCCCGCTGCCCGAGGCGATCAGCGCCTGCATCAACGACAACGACCTCGTCGCCGTGTCGGTGCTCTCGGGCAACCGCAACTTTGAAGGCCGCGTGAACCCCGACGTGCGGGCGAACTACCTCGCCTCCCCGCCGCTGGTCGTGGCCTATGCCCTTGCTGGCACCATGAACAAGAACCTCACCACCGAGCCGCTCGGCACGGGGTCGGACGGCCAGCCGGTGTTCCTCAAGGACATCTGGCCGACCAACGCTGAGATCGCCGAGGTAGTCCGCAAGGTGATAACCCCGAAGATGTTCCTCGGCCGCTACTCGGACGTCTTCAAGGGCGACGAGAACTGGCAGGGCATCGCCGTCGACGGCGGCGAGACCTACCGCTGGAACTCGTCCTCCACCTACGTGCAGAACCCGCCCTATTTCGAGGGCCTGTCGATGGAGCCGGCACCCGTGACCGACATCGTCGAGGCGCGCGTGCTGTCGCTGTTCCTCGACTCGATCACCACCGACCACATCTCGCCCGCCGGATCGTTCAAGGCGGGCACGCCGGCCGGCAAGTACCTGGTCGAGCGCCAGGTCGCGCCCAAGGACTTCAACTCCTACGGCGCCCGTCGCGGCAACCATGAAGTGATGATGCGCGGCACATTCGCCAACATCCGCATCAAGAACCAGATGGTTCCGGGCGTCGAAGGCGGCTTCACCAAGGGCCCGAACGGCGACACCATGGCGATGTATGACGCCGCCATGGCCTACCAGGCGTCGAACACCCCCCTGGTGATCTTCGCCGGCAAGGAATACGGCACCGGCTCGTCACGCGACTGGGCCGCCAAGGGTTCCCGCCTGCTCGGCGTCCGCGCCGTAATCGCCCAGAGCTTCGAGCGCATCCACCGCTCGAACCTGATCGGCATGGGCGTGCTGCCGCTGCAGTTCGCCGAGGGCGAAAGCTGGCAGACTCTGAAGCTCGACGGCACCGAGACGGTGTCGATCGAAGGCCTCACCACGCTGACCCCGCGCTCCGACGTGACGGTGAAGATCGTCCACTCCGATGGCCGGATCAGCATGGTCACCACGCGCTGCCGCATCGATACGATCAACGAGCTGGAATACTACCAGCATGGCGGCATCCTGCACTACGTGCTGCGCAACCTCGTCGCCGCGTAAGGCACGACTGATTCACGTGAAGCAAGGGGGGCTGGCCGCGAGGCCAGCCCTTTTTCGTGTCGTAGCTCGAGATGCTGAATACGAGCCACAAGCCAATCTTAACGCGCCTGTGCGAGCCTTGAGGATAGCGTCGCCCGTCATTTGCTGCGAAAGACACTTTCATGCCTGCCCAGGGTGCCTGCGACGGCTGTCGCAACGGCGAGGCCTTCCCAATCCCGTTCACGATGGCCTTTCAGCCTATCGTGGATATCTCCACCAATACGATCTGGGGTTACGAGGCGCTGGTCCGTGGCCGCGACGGCAGCGGCGCCGGCGCCGTGCTTGCGGCGGTGAGCGACGAGAACCGCTATCGCTTCGATCAGGCCTGCCGGGTCACGGCCATCGAACTGGCGGGATCAAAGCTGCCCGCCGGCTCCACCGCGAAGCTGTCGATCAACTTCATGCCCAACGCCGTGTACGAGCCGACGGCGTGCATCCGCGCCTCCCTCGCCGCTGCGGCGAAGGCGAACTTCGACCCCCGGCGACTGATGTTCGAGTTCACCGAGAATGAGCGCATCGTCGACACCGCACATGTCGGCAACATCATCGAGACCTACCGCCGCATCGGCTTCACCACCGCTCTCGACGATTTTGGCGCCGGCTACGCTGGGCTCGGCCTCCTCGCCAGGTTCCAGCCCGACCTGATCAAGCTCGACATGGACCTGATCCGCGGCGTGCAGGGGTCGCCTGCGCGTCAGGCGATCATCAAGGGCATCGTTGATATCGCGAAGGCACTCGGGATCACCGTGCTGGCCGAGGGCATCGAGGAGCCGGCTGAACTGCGCAGCCTGCACGAGGCAGGGATCGACCTGTTCCAGGGATACTACTTCGCGCGGCCCGAGCTGGAGCATTTCCGCGTCGCTGCCGAGATCGAACCCTTGCGTCTCGCGGCCTGAAACTGCAAGGGCCCGGCGAACCCGGCCCTTCTTGTCTCGCTGTGGGGTTTCAAGGCACCAGCCGGTAACCGCCCTCTTCCGTGACCAGCAATCGCGCATTGCTCGGGTCGCGCTCGATCTTCTGGCGCAGCCGGTAGATGTGGGTCTCGAGGGTGTGCGTGGTAACCCGGTTGTTGTAGCCCCACACTTCCTTGAGCAGTATCTCGCGGGTGATGGTCTTCGGGCCCTGCCGGTAGAGGTACTTGAGGATCGAGGTTTCCTTGTCGGTCAGCCGCACCTTGTTGCCGTCGGTCGCCTCCAGCATCTTGGCGGCCGGCTGGAACGAGTAGGGCCCGATGGTGAACACCACGTCCTCGGACTGGTCGTGCTGGCGCAGCGCAGCGCGCATGCGGGCCAGGAGTACCGAGAACCGGAACGGCTTGGTGACATAGTCGTTGGCACCGGATTCGAGGCCCAGGATCTGGTCGGCATCGCTGTCCTGGCCGGTCAGCATGATGATCGGGCTCTTGAAGCCCTCGCGCCGCATGATCTTGACCGCCTCGCGCCCGTCCATGTCGGGCAATCCGACATCGAGCAGCATGAGGTCGGTATGGTTCTCCCGCACCTTGCCCAGCGCATCGGCCGCTGTCCCGGCCTCGGCCAGTTCAAACTCGCGGTAGGGGGAAAGCTGGTCGATCAGGGTTTTGCGCAGCTCCGCATCGTCGTCTACCAGTAGGATGCGTCGTCTGTTCATGCTGTTACCCCAAGCCATCGGCCTTAGTTCCTGAGTTAGGCCGGCCCATCAGGCATCGGCCAATCAAAACGGCGTGACGCCGCTCGGAAGTCAGTAACGTGATTTGACAGGCAAAAGTTGCATCCGCGCGAGCGCGTGTGCGGCAGGAAACCTTATGTAAAATCATCAGCTCCGCGTCCGCGAATCTCTGACTAAGTTCGGATTGAATACGTAGTCAGCCTAGTGCAGCCGGCTACCTGCTGCAAGATGCGGCAGCGGGCCGGCGACGGCTCTGACCACCAGCCTCAGCGTGTCCCGAACAAAGCGGTACCGATCCGGACATGGGTGGCGCCCATGGCGATTGCCGTCTCGAAGTCACCACTCATGCCCATCGACAGCCTGGCGACGCCGGCCTCGCGCCCGAGGGTGGCGAGGTGTGCGAAGAACGGTCCGGGCGGCAGCCCGTCCGGGGGAATGCACATCAGGCCGACCACGTCGAGCCCGTGCTCGGCACGGCAGCGGGCGACGAACGCGACGGCCTCGTCTGGCGCAATGCCGGCCTTCTGCGGCTCGAGCCCGATATTGACCTGCACGAAGACCGGCAGCTTTCGGCCGGCCCGCTCCATCTCGACCCTCAGCACGCCCGCCAGCTTGTCGCGATCGACCGTCTGGATCACATCGAACAGCGCCACCGCCTCACGCGCCTTGTTGGTCTGCAGCGGCCCGATCAGGTGCAGTTCTATGCCGTCATAGGATGCGCGCAGTTCTGGCCACTTTGCCTGTGCCTCCTGCACGCGGTTCTCGCCGAACACGCGCTGCCCGGCATCGAGAAACGGCCGTATTGTCGTGGCATCGAAGGTCTTCGACACGGCGACCAGCGTCACCTGCTCCGGTGGCGGCCCGAAGCGACGGCGTGCAGTCTCGATGCGGGAGCGGATGCTCTCGAGCCGTTCGGCAGCCTGATCCATGACGTGCGACCCCCCTTGCAGACTGTTGACCGGTCACCCGATTTCTGTTGAAGGTCCGCTACTCAAAATCCCCCGCAAACGCAACATTTTGCGTGCTCCGCAAAGGACGTCGGAAGTGACTGCTCGAGTTGTCGAACGCTACAATCCGCGGGTCGAAGAACCGCGCTGGCAGAAGGCCTGGGACGATGCCCACGCCTTCGAGGTGAAGCACGACGAAAGCAAGGACCCCTACTACGTCCTCGAGATGTTCCCGTATCCATCGGGGCGCATCCACATGGGCCACGTGCGCAACTATACTATGGGCGACGTGCTGGCGCGCTACAAGCGCATGCTCGGCATGAACGTGCTGCACCCGATGGGCTGGGACGCCTTCGGGCTGCCGGCCGAGAACGCCGCCATGCAGAACAAGGTCCATCCCAAGAACTGGACCTATGCCAACATCGCCGCGATGAAGAAGCAGCTGAAGTCGATCGGCCTCGCCTTCGACTGGACGCGCGAGATTGCCACCTGCGACCCCAGCTACTACCAGCACCAGCAGAAGCTTTTCCTCGATTTCCTGAAGGTCGGCCTGGTCGACCGCAAGAAGTCCAAGGTCAACTGGGACCCCGTCGACATGACCGTGCTCGCCAACGAGCAGGTGATCGACGGTCGCGGCTGGCGCTCCGGCGCAGTGGTCGAGCAGCGCGAGCTGACCCAGTGGTTCCTGAAGGTCTCCGACTATGCCGAGGACCTGCTGAACGCACTCGACACCCTCGACCGCTGGCCCGACAAGGTCCGGCTGATGCAGCGCAACTGGATCGGCAAGTCCGAGGGGATGCGGCTGTTCTTCGAGCTCGTCGAACCCGCCCATGGCATGACGGCCATCGAGGTCTTCACCACCCGCCCAGACACCATTTTCGGCGCCAGCTTCGTCGCGATTTCGGCCGACCATCCGCTGGCCAAGGCCATCTCCGACAAGCCCGAGATCGCCGCCTTTATCGAAGAGGCGCATCGCATCGGCACGGCGACCGAAGCCATCGACAAGGCCGAGAAGCTCGGCGTCTTCACAGGGATTCACGTGAAGCATCCGACAAAGCCGGGCGCCACGCTGCCCGTCTACGTCGCCAATTTCGTGCTGATGGACTATGGCACCGGCGCCATCTTCGGCTGCCCGGCCCATGACCAGCGCGACCTCGACTTCGCCCGCCGCTACGACCTGCCGGTGATCCCGGTCGTGCTGCCCGAAGGCGCCGACCCGGCCACTTTCGAGGTCGACTCCGAGGCCTACTCCGGCCCCGGCCGCGCCTATCATTCGGAGTTCCTCGACGGCCTCGAAATCGACGCGGCCAAGAAGAAGATCGCGGAGTACTTTGCCGGCCGCACCGTGGACAACCACCAGCAGGGCATCGTTGAGGTGAACTACCGCCTGCGCGACTGGGGCATTTCGCGCCAGCGCTACTGGGGCTGCCCGATCCCGGTGATTCACTGCGAGAAGTGCGGCACCAACCCGGTGCCCGATGATCAGCTGCCCGTCGTGCTGCCCGAGGATGTCACCTTCGACAAGCCCGGCAATCCGCTCGACCACCATCCGACCTGGAAGCACGTGAACTGCCCGGTCTGCGACGGTCCGGCCCTGCGCGAAACCGACACCATGGACACCTTCGTCGATTCGAGCTGGTACTTCGCCCGCTTCACCGACCCGACGGCGGCGACTCCGACGACGCCCGCCATCGCCAATAACTGGCTGCCGGTCGACCAGTATATCGGTGGCGTCGAGCACGCGATCCTGCACCTGCTCTATTCGCGCTTCTTCACCCGCGCCATGAAGAAGGCGGGGCACCTGAACCTCGACGAGCCCTTCAAGGGCCTGTTCACGCAGGGCATGGTCGTCCACGAGACCTACAAGGATGCCTCTGGCGAGTGGCTCTCCCCCGCCGATGTCATCGTTTCGGGCATGGATCTCCGCACCGCCAGGCACGCCAAGACCGGCGCGCCAGTGGAAATCGGCTCCATCGAGAAGATGTCGAAGTCCAAGAAGAACGTCGTCGACCCCGACGAGATCGTTTCGACCTACGGCGCCGACACTGCTCGCTGGTTCATGCTCTCCGACAGCCCGCCCGAGCGCGACGTGCAGTGGACGGAAGCCGGCGTCGATGGCGCCAGCCGCTTCGTCCAGCGTATCTGGAAGCTGGTCAACGACTCGCTCGACCTGATCGGTGACGACGTGGCGGCCCCGGACATGTCGGACGCCGAAACCGCCGAAGTACGGAAGCTGGTGCATCGCACCGTCGCTAACGTCGCCGGCGAGATCGAGGGCCTGCGCTTCAACCGCGCCGTCGCACAGATCTACGAGTTGACCAACGGCCTCGCCAAGTTCGTTGCCGCCGTCGCCGAGCGCCCGACGCCTGGCCGGATCGCGGCGCTGCGCGAAGGCGTCGAGCGCCTGGTGCTGGTCGTTGCGCCGATGATGCCGCATCTCGCCGAAAGCTGCTGGGCCCTGCTCGGCAACACGACGATGCTCGTCGATACGCGTTGGCCCGAAGTCGACGCCGCCCTTCTTGTCGATTCGACCGTGCTGATTCCGGTGCAGGTGAACGGCAAGAAGCGGGCCGAGATCACGGTCGCCAAGGATGCGCCGAACGACCTCGTCGAACGCGAGGCCTTGTCTCAGGACGCGGTTGCCCGCATGCTGGACGGCAAGCCGCCCAAGAAGGTCGTGATCGTCCCCAACAGGATCGTCAATGTCGTGGTCTAAAGCCTTCGTGGCACAGACGCTTCCGGGGTCCTCCACCGCGCAGCGGGGGAGGGGGACCAAGCGCAGCATGGTGAAGGGGGCGTCACGCGCCGCCCTGCTCGCTCTGGCACTCACCGCTACCACGGCCCTCGCCGCCTGCTCGAGCTTCACGCCAGTCTATGGCGAGCGCGGCATCGGCATCGAGCGTCACGCCTTCCGCTACGACAAGCCGGCCTCCCGCCTCGACCAGATCATCTACCAGGAACTGGTGCTGAAGCTCGGCCGCACCACCGATCCCTTGGTGCCGCTCGTTCGCGTCACCACCAGCAGTTCCGTGCGGGGGCTGACCAAGAGCGACGTCAATAACCCTGCTGCCCAGAAGGAAGCGGTGGTGACGGCGAAGATCGAACTCATCGATGCCGATGGCAACGTCGCCTTCAGCGCTACCCGCTCGACGGCCGCCTCGTTCACCGCCGATCGCTACCAGGCCCTCGCCGAAACCGAGGCCGAGAAAGAGGCCAGGGAACGCGCCGCCCGTGCACTGGCCGAGACGGTTCGCCTGACCCTGCTCGGCGCCCTCGCCAACCCCGCCTGATGGTCGCGCTCAAAGCGCACGAGGTCGGCCGCTATCTCGATCGCCCCGACATTTCCGAGGGCGTTTTCCTGGCCTATGGCCCCGATGCCGGCCTCGTGCGCGAGACCGGCCAGCGCCTCGCCCGTCGCTTTGCCGGATCCGACGCCGACCAGATGAACCTCGTGGTGCTGGACGCGGCCGAGCTCGACGCGGACCCCAGCCGCCTCGCCGTCGAGGCCCGCACCACCTCGCTGTTCGGCGACAAGCGCGTCATTCGCGTCCGCAATGCCGGCAAGTCGCTGACGACGACGCTCAGCGAGATCGTCGCCGACCCACAAGGTGCGGTAATCGTGCTCGAAGCCGGCAACCTGCTACCCAAGGATGCCCTGCGCGCCCTCGTCGAGACGGCGAAGATGGGCCGGGCCCTGCCCTGCTACCCCGATACCGACGAGACCATCGCGCGGCTCATTTCCGATACCTTCAACAAGGCTGGTATCGCCGCCGACCAGGAGGCTCAGGCCGCAATCCGCGACAGCCTCGGCAACGACCGCGAGGTCACCCGCCGTGAGCTGGAGAAGCTCGTCCTGTTCGCCCAGAGCAGCAGGCGCCTCACCCGCGAGGACGTCCTGATCCTGTGCGCTGACAACGCTGCACTCGTCCTCGACGAGATTGCCGACGCCCTTGGCACCGGCCACGCCCAGGCGCTCGACACGGCGCTGGAACGCGCGCTCGCCAACGCCGTGAACGCCCAGCAGATCCTGGTGAGTGCCCTCAACCACTTCGCCGCGCTGCGCCGTTGGCGCACCGAGGTCGATGCCGGCAAGTCGCCCGGCGCCGTGCTTGATGGCGCCCGCCCCAGACCGCACTTCTCGCGCCGTGCCTCGATGGAGCGCCAGCTGCGCGTCTGGACCGACGAGGCGTTGAACGCGGCGCTCGATCGCCTGCAGACGGCCGTGGCGGACAGTCGGAAGCGCTACGACCTGCAGGAGACCATCGTCAGGCGCGCGCTCCTCGCGATTTCCATGATGGCCGCCGAACGCTGAGCGCCCTCGCTTCGCCACACTGATCGTCGCAGCCTCCTCAAGCAGCTGTTTGCCGCCGTTTTCGGCATTCCGAGGTTGCACGTCTTCAACGAAAGTTGCAGATGTTTTATACACGATCGCGCCACAAGTGCACATTACGACGCCGGAATACCGGAGACCCGCATGCCCCTGCCCCAGGCAATCCTGTTCGACCTCGACGACACCATCATTACCGAGGGCGAGCGCTATCCGATCCTGGTTCAGGTCGCCTCGGAGTTCTCCGACTCGCTGCCCGGCCACGACCTGCTGGCACTCGCCGACGAACTCGAGGTGGAGCTCGAAACCTTCTGGTCGCACCCGGAAAAGGCGCGGCAGGCCCGCCTCAGTTCGCGCGGTGGCATCCGCGAGGCCCGGCTGCACATCATCGCCGAAACCTTCTGCCGTCGCGGTATCCCCGACGCCCAGGGGCTCGCCGCGATCTTCACCTCGCGCTACACCGAACTGCGCGCCGTCGGGGCCCGCGAGTTCGACGGCGCCCGCCACACTCTCGAAACCCTGCGCAACACCGGCGTCCGGCTGGCGCTCGTTACCAATGGCGCCGCCGATATCCAGCGCGCCAAGCTCGAGCGCTTCAGCCTCGCGACCTTGTTCGATCACATCCAGATCGAGGGCGAGCACCCGTTCGGCAAGCCCGACCTGCGAGCCTATAGCCACGCCCTGGAGGCACTTGGGACCGAGCCGGCCGGCACCTGGATGGTCGGTGATAACCTGGAATGGGAAGTGGCCGCCCCGCAACGCCTTGGCATCTATGCCATCTGGCACGACCACCTCGGCCGCGGCCTTCCAGCGAACACCAACGTGACCCCGGACCGCATCATCCGCAAACTGCCGGAGCTGCTTGCCTAGACTCTGCGAGCCGCGGCTCAAGCCTTCGGCGTCAGCGCTATGGGTTGGGCGTCAATCAGGCTGAGCGAGCGGACCATGCCGGCAGTCCCGGTCTTGTATTTCAGGAAGTGCGGCGACTGGATGTGCGATTCGTAGGCGGACTGCGACGCATAGACCTCGAGCAGCCTGATCAGGTGCGGTGCGTGCCTGAGCTGGACCGCATTCAGCATCTGTACCCCCGGCTCGATCGCCAGCGACGCTTCGATTTCCTCGCGCAGGAGGGTCAAGTAGTCCGGCAAGGCTGTCGGCTCGATTTCGAGTTCGGCCAGCCTCACCACCCTCGTATCCATCACCCTGGCTACTATCGCACCAGCTTGGCGCAAACGGCGTCGAGCTGGTCCAGGGTGCGGTAACGGATCTCGACCCGACCGCCCTGATCCTTGTGATCGATGGCGACGTGGAGGCCGAGGACGTCGGAGAGACGCTTCTCCAGCGCCTGCGTGTCCGCGTCCTTCATGGCCGGCGCGGCCTTCTTGCGCGGCGCGGTCGGGCGATCCTGGCTCAGTGCCTCGGCTTCGCGGACCGATAATCCGCCGCCGACGATGCGGCGCGCCATGGCGGCAGGGTCATCCGCCGTTATGAGCGTGCGTGCATGGCCTGCGGTGAGTTCGCCGCGCGATACCATGCTGCGGACATCCTCGGGCAACTTCATCAATCGCAGCGTGTTGGCGACATGCGAGCGCGACTTGCCGATCACTTGGGCAAGGTCGTTCTGCGTGTAGTCGAACTGCTCGATCAGCTGGGCATAACCCATGGCTTCTTCGAGCGGATTAAGGTCGACGCGCTGGACGTTCTCGATGATGGCGAGTTCGAGCGCTTCCTTGTCGGACACGTCGCGCACCAGCACTGGCACTTCGTTCAGCCCGGCCCGCTGGCTCGCTCGCCACCGACGCTCTCCCGCGATGATCTCGAACTGGTTCGGGTCGCGGGTCGGTCGGACCAGCAATGGCTGCATCACGCCCTTCTCGCGGATCGAATTCGTCAGATCCTCGAGCTCGTCGGCGTTGAACTCGTGCCGCGGGTTGGCGCGGTTGGCGATGAGAAAGTCGACCGGCAGACGGCGAAGCCCGCCGCTGGTATCGGCGATCCGGGCGCCTTCGACCGACTGCATGTCGCCGATCAGCGCCGCAAGGCCGCGGCCGAGCCGGGAGGGACGTTCGTTCATTCTCGATTCCTTGTCGGCGTTCATGCGGCCACCAGCTGCCTTTCGCGCCGGATCACCTCGGTGGCGAGGCGCAGGTAGGCCTGGCTGCCCGCGCATTTCAGGTCATAGAGCAGCGCCGGCTTTCCGTAGGACGGCGCCTCCGAGAGGCGCACATTGCGAGGAATTACCGTGTCGTAGACCAGGTTCCCCATTTCCGATCGGACATCGGCCAGCACCTGCTCGCTGAGGTTGTTGCGCTTGTCATACATCGTCATCACCACGCCCTGGATGGAGAGGCGCGGGTTGAGGGTGGTGCGAATCTGCTCGATGGTCTGCAGCAGCTGGCTCAGGCCTTCGAGCGCGAAGAACTCGCACTGCATCGGAACCAGCACGGCATCGGCCGCCACGAGGGCATTGAGCGTGAGCAGGTTCAGCGACGGTGGGCAATCGATCAGCACGTAGCTCACCGGGCGGCCTTCGATGAGGAAGTCGCCCATCTGCCGGAAGGCATCGCGCATGCGGAAGGCACGATCGTTCTGCTGCGAAATCTGCAGCTCGACTCCCAGAAGGTCCAGCGTTGACGGGACGATAGCCACATTCGGGACGCTCGTCATCACCGCGGCCTCGGCGATCCGGGCCTCAGCCATCAGCAGGTCGTAGGACGAGATTTCACGTGAAACACGGTCGATCCCGAGGCCGGTCGAGGCATTTCCCTGTGGGTCGAGGTCCACAATCAGTACCCGCTCGCCGATGGCCGCGAGGGCCGTGGCCAGGTTGATGGCAGTGGTGGTCTTGCCCACACCGCCCTTCTGGTTGGCGAGAGTCAGGATACGAGGCGCCAAGCGAGGCCTCCTGGTGATTTGCCGCTAAACCCCTGACTTCGGACGCAGATTCGTGAGCCGAAGCAGGACGCCACGGTCGTCCGTGACGCTGTTCGTTAATACCACGTCAACGTCCCAGGCCAAACGACTTTCAGCGAGCTCCACAGCGTGATCCTTTCCCTTGTGCAGGATCGCCACGGTTTCGGGGCCAAAAAACGGGTGGATAAGCGCGCATAGGCCACGAAGTTCTGCCAGTGCGCGCGAGGTGATCAGGTCCACCGGCGTTTCACGTGAATCAATTTGCTCGACTCGACCGGCGAACACCGTCGCCGGCAGCTGCAGCTCGCGGATCGCGGTCCGGAGAAAGGAGACCTTCTTCTGCACCGGCTCCACCAGCGTGAACCGCGCACTGCTACCCTTGGCAGCGATTGCCAGCGGGATCGCCGGCAGGCCACCACCGCTGCCGACATCCAGTCCATTCAGGCCGGCCCACGGACGCCCCACCAGCGGCAACACCTGCAGGGAGTCGACGATGTGGCGTTCCCACAGCGACTTCTCTGTTTCACGTGAAACAAGATTCTGTGTCGCGTTCCATTTGAGCAGTAATTCAGCAAACGATTCCAGATCGCGCTGCACATCGGCGGAGGGTCGGGCAAACCACTGCGCATACTGGCTGATATCAGGCATCACCCGGCCTTGCGCATGCTGCCGCGGCGAACCACCGACAGGATAAGAGTGATCGCGGCCGGCGTAACCCCATCGATGGCCTGTGCCTGCGCGATGGTGGCGGGTCGGCGGGCGGCAAGTTTCTGCTTCAGTTCAGCCGACAGGCCGGGCAGCGCCGCATAGTCGAGCCACTCCGGGATGTCGCGCGTCTCGTCACGCCGCATGGCAGCAATGTCGGCCTGCTGCCGATCGAGATAGACTGCGTATTGAGCGTCGATCCTCACCTGCTCCAGTACAGAAGCCGGGATATCGGCGATCTCCGGCCAGACCTTGCCGAGGTCTTCCGCGGTCATGTTCGGATATGAGAGAAGCTCGAAGGCCGTGCGGCGCTGGCCATCCGCGTTGACGGCAAGGCCGGCCTTCCGGGCCTCGGTGGGTGTAACGCTGAGCGATTCCAGCAGCTTACGGCCACCCTCCAGGGCTGCCTGCTTCGCTGCGAAGCGCTCAGCTCGTTCGCGGCCGACCAGACCGTGGATTCGCGCCAGGGCAGTAAGGCGCTGATCGGCATTGTCGGAGCGCAGGTGAAGACGGAACTCGGCCCGCGACGTGAACATGCGATAGGGCTCGCTGACGCCGCGTGTCACCAGATCGTCGACCATCACACCGAGATAGCTCTCGGTGCGGGAGAGCCGCAGTTCAGCCGCGCCCTTGGCGGCCAGCCCGGCATTGGCACCGGCGAGCAGCCCCTGAGCACCCGCCTCCTCATATCCGGTTGTGCCGTTGATCTGCCCGGCAAGGTAGAGGCCGGGTTGCCGCTTCAGTTCAAGGGTCGGCCTGAGTTCGCGAGGATCGACGTAGTCGTACTCGATGGCATAGCCGGGCCGCACGATCCGCACGTTACTTAGCCCGGGCATCGACTTGAGGAACGCTTCCTGCACCTCAGATGGTAGCGATGTAGACAAGCCGTTGGGATAGATCGTTGGATCATCAAGCCCTTCAGGCTCGAGGAAGATCTGGTGGCTGTCCCGATCGGCGAAACGAACGATCTTGTCCTCGATCGACGGGCAGTAGCGTGGGCCGACACCGCTTATTGATCCGGCATACATCGCCGATCGATGAATATTGTCGCGAATGATCGCGTGGGTCGCGGGAGTGGTGCGCGTTATGCCGCACTCGATCTGCGGGAGGTCGACGG
>JAEYYP010000448.1 GCA_023428425.1 Pseudomonadota bacterium | reverse complement strand
GTGGAGGAGCACCGCGACCTCGGTGTTTGTCGCTGTTTGGGGCGCTGCGCTCCGAGTGCTCCTCCACCGCGTAGCGGGGGAGGGGGACCGCCGCAGGCGGTGGAGGGGCGTCCGCGCAGAGTTTAAGTCAGTTTGCCTGCGTCGAGTGCGGCGAGGATCCAGTCGCGGTATTTGGGGTCGGCGGTGGTGGAGGCAGGTTCGACCTGGCTCGCCACTTGCATGAAGTAGCGGTAGTCGCGACCCATGGCTTCGCCGCGGCCGGTGTGCATATCCACCGCGAAGTCCGGGATCTCGGGCAGGCGCTCGCCGAAGGCAACGCTGTGCTTGGCCCAGTTGACCATGTCGTCGGTGGTGCGGTCCTTCTCGCTCATCGCCAGGACGCGGATGGCGTGGGCGGCGAAGAGGAAGCGATCGTGCTGCGGGCGCTCGATGCGCTCATGCATGCGGAACAGCGTGTCGACTAGGACCGGCGCCTGCGGATTGCCGAAGCCGACATCCTCGACCGAAATCACCTGCAGGCGGGCCCACATCTTGGCTTCGAGCTCGGGCGAGGTGATGAACATCTCCCAGCCCAGCAGCACGGCGTTTTCGGTGAGGCCGCGGCGGATGCACTTCTGCAGCGCCGAGATGACTTCGTCGGCGGGGAAGCCATTCTCGGTGGTGGTGCGCTGCCAGGGGTCGGGGGCCTGCTTGACCCGAGTGGGACCTTCGCTCATTTGCCGCTTACCCAGTTGGCGATGTTGTTCCACAGCGGAGCGTAACCCGCCCAGTCGCAGAAGGGAGGCGGGGCCCAGTGGGGACCGCAATCGGAGGTGAAGACGGCTGAGCGGCCCTTGCCATACTTGCCGGCGACGATCAACGGATCGCCACCCACCCGGACCAGCACTTCGGCGTCGGGCTTGGCCACGACCTTGTTGTAGCCGAGCAGCGCCGGCCACTCGGTTGGGAGGCCAGCTGTGATAGCGTGCGATGGATTGCCGACATTGGCCACCACGCCTTGCGGGGATTCGATGCGGTCGTCGTGGTGGAAGATGGTGACGGGCAGGGCGTCCTCGACCGGCGAGTCGGCCCATTTGCCTTTAGCCTCAATGCCCTGGAAGGTGAGGTAGCCGCCGATCATGACGAGACCGCCGCCATTCTTCACGTAGTCGCGCAGCGAGATGAGCCGGTTGGGCAGCGGCTTGGAGCGGACGAAAGTGTCGGGATGGAGCAGCAGCGTGTTGGCGCCGATGTCGCTGAGCATCACGACGTCATAACGTGCGATGTCTTCGGGCGTCTGCGGGAAATCTCGGGCGGCGAGATGGTTGGGCAGGAACGTCACGTCCCAGCCGCCACTCTCGAGCGCGGCCCTGAGCCAGGCGACGCCCTCGTTGTATTCGGTGGTGGTGAAGCTGTCGAAGCCCTTGGTGTGAATGGAGTGGGTGACCCACGATTCACCCGCGATCAGCACGCGTTTGGTCAAGTCAGGAGCCTTTCGTTCGGGGGGCGCCGACCGACTGCCGGCGAATGAGTTCGACCGGCAGCCGGGTCAGCGGCGGTGGCGTTTCGCCGTTGAGCAGTTGCAGCAGCAGCTGGAAGCCGCTGCGGCCGATCTGTTCCACTGGTTGGCGGATGGCGGTGAGGGGCGGCGTCAACAGGGTGCCGAACGGCATGTCGTCGAAGCCGATCAGCGAGACATCGTCGGGCACCGACACCCCGGCGTCGCGCAGCCCCATCACCGCGCCGATGGCGAGGTAGTCCGACGAGGCGAAGATCGCGGTAGGCGGCTCGGGCAGGGCGAGGAATTTCAGCGTCGCGGCGCGGGCCAGTTCGGGATCGAAGCCGCCCAGCGATACGTACTCCGGGCGCACAGTCAGGCCTGCGGCGGCCATGGCATCCTGAAAGCCGGCGTGCCGCTCGACAACCGAAAAGAGGCCCTGCGGTCCGCCGAGATAGGCGATGCGGCTGTGGCCGGCCTCGATCAGGTGGCGCGTGGCGCGTTCGGCGCCCTCACGGTTTTCGACGAACAGGCGCGGCGCGTTGACGCCGGGAATGTCCTCATCGAGGATAACGACGTTCCTGCGCTTGCCGATGAGGCTCGCCAGCGTGCCGTCATCGGGCGTGTTGGTCATCAGCACGAGGCCGTCGATATGCCGATCGTGCAGGCGTTCCAGCGACGCGATCTCGCGCTTGCGATCGGAGCGGGTGGAGGAGATGAAGACGGTGTAGCCGTGCCGGTCCGCCTCGTCCTCGAAGGCCGAGGCCAGTTCGGCGAAGAAGGGCTCGCGGATCTCCGGGGTGACGAGGCCAACCGCCTCGGTCTTGCCGGTCGAGAGGCGCTTGGCCAGGAGGTTCGGGCGGTAGTCGAGCCGGGCGATGGCGGCGTCAATGCGTGCCGAAGTCGCCGGCGGCAGCTCGATCCGGTGGTTGAGGTAGCGCGACACGGTCGTCGGGGAGACACCCGCATCCTGCGCCACATCGTGGATCGTCGCCATGAAGGTCCCCCGTCGGGTTGAAACTAGGTCAGGAAAAGCGGTTTAGTAAAGCGGTTTCGTAAATTGCTCGGTGTTGGTGGACGTCCCCTCCACCAGCCTTCGGCTGGTGCTCCTCCCCCGCTGCGCGGTGGAGGACCCGGTCGGCCTCGGTGGCCACCAGCGCGGAACTCACCACACCACCGGGTGCACTTCGCCGGTAGCGACGTTGACGAAGCCTTCGGGGGCGAGGGGGGAGGGGGCGACGAGGACCCAGGTCCAGGGCGCGCAGGTGAGGGTGGCGAACATCAGGCGTTCGGGGAAGCCCGGATTCCAGCGCGGGCGGAAGGTCGGTTCGTACATCCAGTCGACCTTGTCGGCGGCGCGGTAGAGGGCCTGCATGTCGGCATCGACCTCGACGGCCGGGCGCCGGCTCATCAGGCCACCGACCTCGAAGCGCACGGTGGCGGTGACCTCGCCGCGATGGACGAGGGCCCAGCCCCCCTGCGTTTCGCGCAGGGTGTTGACGGCCTTCGCCATGGCGGCGTCGGAGGAGCCGCAGACCCAGATATTGTGCTTGTCGTGCGCCACCGAACAGGCGACGGCGGTATCGAGGTCGCGCGGGCCACAGCCGCGCCAGAACATTTTCGAGACTTTGCCCTCGCCCGAGAAGCGGTCGACGATGGCGAACTTGGTCAGGTTCTCAGCCTCCGCCCGCTGCACCTCGCCACCCACCACCGGCAGTTCCATGGTGTAGAACTCGGGGTGCCAGTGGAAGGGGCGGATGACGGCGGCATTCATCGTCGTGCGGCCCGGCGCGGCCTTGATGGCGAAATCTGCCGCGGTGATATCGCGCTGGATGTTGACCGTGCGCGCCGCCCACTCGGGCCAGGCGATCTCGGGCACGCGGGGCAAGTAGGTCGGACCCTCCGAAACCTGCCGACCGTCGGCCCAGACCCTGGCGATTTCGAGCGTCGGCACGTCACGGAGCAATACTATGTCGCCATAGCGGCCCGGTGACAGCGAGCCGACATGGGCCGTGAGCCGCATGTGGCGGGCCGGGTTGATGGTGACGCACTGGATGGCGATCTCGGGCGCGAGACCGGCCGCGACGGCGGCGCGGACATTGCCGTCGGTCGCGCCCTGCTGCAGCGTCTGGCTCGCCGAGCGATCATCGGTGGCGAAGGCGACCTGGCTCCAGTCGGTGAGGCCCCGTTCGAGCAGGCCCTGCACGATTTCCCTGAGATTGTGGATGCGGATTTCGATGAACAGGCCGTGGCGCAGCTTGTCCCACGCTTCGTCGGGGGCGGCCATTTCGTGATCCGAGGCGAGGCCGGCGGCGGCGAAGGCGTTGATCTCGGCCAGCGAGCGGAGGCCGGCACCATGCCCCTCGACCACCCCGCGGGCGGCCATTGTGGCGCCGATCATGCCCCAGAGGCGATCGTGCGAGGGGTTCTCGGGGTTCCAGACGGCCGGCCAGTCCATCACCTCGTCGAGGCCGGTGACCATCAGGCTTTCGGCCATGAAGCGCTGCTGCTCGTCGTGGCCGAACCAGCCGCCGCCCCATTCGTAGGCGGTGGGTGGCACGGCCGAGCCTGGCTGCGGGAAGATCTTCAGCGGCGAGCCATGGTCGCGTGCCTTGAACCAGAACTCGAGGTTGTGCGGGCCATCGACGTTGGAGAACTCGTGGCTCGCCTCGCAGGTCCAGGTGTTGCCGCGCGGCAGGACGAGGGCGGCCTCGAACTCGGGCGTCAGGTGGGAGCTCTCGATATGCTTGTGCACCTCGCCGAAGCCGGGGACGGCGCTCAGGTCGGGCTCGTGCACGTGCTCGGCGGCGGTGCCGGTATACTGGCCGGCCGGGCCGACCCAGGCGATGCGGCGGCCGCGAATGACGATCTCCTGATCCTCGAGCCAGGTGCGGGTGGCCACATCGAGCAGGCGCCCGACGCGCAGGATGCGATCAGCGGGGCGCTTGCCGAGCGCGACGAGGAGCAGATCCTGCCGGATGGCGACCTCGTCTGCGGCATTGATGTGGAGGTCGGTGGGGAGAGTCATGCTATGGTCTCATAGGAAGCAGGCATTGCGCTGTTCGCGGACGCTGAGGTGTCATCCCGGGCTTGACCCGGGACCCACCTCGACACCAGCGCAGGTTTTGAGTTGGGTCCCGGCTCTTCGGCCGGGATGACACCTCAGCGGTTCATTCGAGCCAAAAGTCTCGACCTGAACGTGAAACGATCCAGCTGCGCTACCCTCCCACAAGGGGAGGCTGTGGGTTG
>JAEYYP010000437.1 GCA_023428425.1 Pseudomonadota bacterium | reverse complement strand
TCCTCACGCCGATCCCGGTGCTGCTGATCCAGGTGGTCGTCGCCGGCTCGCTCGACAAGCGCGACGTGACCATCGTCACCATGGCGATCATCGTCGCCATGCTCGCCTGGATGGGCCCGACCCTCGTGGTCCGCGCCCAGGTGATGACCATGAAGGAACGCCAGTTCGTCTCTGTGGCGAAGCTCTCGGGCGTCTCGGACATGGGCATCATCTTCAAGGAGATCCTGCCCAACCTGCTGCCCTTCATCGCGGCCGCCTTCGTGGGCCAGGTGTTCTCGGCGGTGTTCGCCTCGTTCTACCTCGCGGTGCTCGGCCTCGGCCCACTGCGCGAGCCGCTGCTCGGCAACCTGATCTGGGCCGCCCAGACGCAGGGCGCCTTCTTCAACGGCTGGTGGTGGTGGCCGCTGATCCCGTCCTTCGCCATGATCCTCATCCTGGGCGCCCTCGCCCTCGTCAACATGGGCCTCGACGAACTGGCCAATCCGCGCGTGAGGCGTACTGAATGACTACCATCGACAGCACTCCCATCCGGGAGAAGAAGGCCGGCAGCGCCAACCGCGACGTCACCGAACCGGTGCTCCGCGTCGAGGGGCTCGAGGTCACCTATTACACCGACCTCGGCCGCGCCAAGGCGCTCGACAATGTCGGCTTCACGCTGAACTCCGGAGAGAAGCTCGGCATGGTGGGCGAATCCGGCTCGGGCAAGTCCACCATGGCGCTCGCCATGATGCGGATGATCAAGCCACCGGGCCGCATCGAAGGCGGCAAGGTGATCGTCGGTGGCACCGACCTGATGGCGCTCGACGAGGCCGGGATGCGCAAGGCCCGGCTCAACAAGATCGCCTACATCCCCCAGGGCGCGATGAACTCGCTCAACCCGGTGATGAAGATCGGCTCGCAGATGGCCGACGCCATCAAGTCGCATATCAAGGGCGAGTCGCGGTCCTCGATCGAGGACCGGATCGCCAAGGCCCTGCGCTCGGTCGACCTCGACCCGGGTGTGTCGCGCATGTTCCCGCACGAGCTTTCGGGCGGCATGAAGCAGCGCGTCTGTATCGCCATCGGCATCCTGCTGCAGCCCAACGTCATCATCGCCGACGAGCCGACTTCGGCGCTCGACGTGGTGACGCAGCGCCAGGTGATGGAAACCATCACGCGCGTGCAGTCGGAGATCAACGCCGCGGTCATCCTCATCGGCCATGACATGGGCCTGATGGCGCAGGCGGTGGACAAGGTGGCGGTGATGTATGCCGGCCGCCTCGTCGAACTGTCGACGGTGCGCGAGATGTTCACCGATCCCAAGCACCCGTACTCGCAGGCGCTGATCAGCTCGCTGCCCAACCTCGACAACAAGGGCGTGTTCCAGGGTATCCCCGGCCTCGCCCCGTCGCTGCTGCGGCTGCCGACCGGCTGCGCCTTCCATCCCCGCTGCCCCTACGGCCAGCGTGAACTGCAGCGCTCCGTGCGCCCCGAACCGCGCATCCTGCCGGGCGGCCGCATGGTGACCTGCCATCTCTACGACGACGAGGGCCACGTTCATGAGTAAGAACCTGCTCGAGATCCGCAATGTCTCGAAGGTCTATCAGCGCGGCCTCCTGAGCTCGAAGGCGACCGTAGCGCTCAAGGAGTATTCGCTGACCCTGCCGGAGGACAATCCGTCCATCCTGACGGTCGCCGGCGAATCCGGCTCGGGCAAGACCACTCTCGCCATGCTGCTGCTGGGCTTCATCACGCCGACCACCGGCGAGATCATCTATCGCGGCAAGAACATCAACGCGCTGGAAGGCAAGGACAAGCTCGCCTACCGCAAGGAAGTGCAGGCGGTCTTCCAGGATCCCTTCGCGGTGTTCAACCCGTTCTACACGGTCGACCACCTGCTGACAGTGCCGATCCGCCAGTTCAAGCTGGCGAAATCGGGCCGGGAGGCACGGGACAAGATGGACGAGGCGCTGACCGCGGTCGGCCTCCGCCCCGAGGACGTGCTCGGACGCTTCCCGCACCAGCTGTCCGGCGGCCAGCGCCAGCGCATCAACGTCGCCCGTGCCCTGCTGCTGAAGCCACGCCTGCTCATCGCCGACGAGCCGGTATCGATGGTGGATGCCAGCCTGCGCGCCAACATCCTCGAGTCGCTCCGCAACCTGCACAGGCAGCACGGGGTGACGATCATCTACATCACCCATGACCTGACGACGGCCTACCACGTCGCCGACAACATCGTGGTTCTCTACAAGGGCGACGTGGTGGAGAGCGGCGATGTCGAAACGGTGATCCGCAACCCGACGCATTCCTACACGCGCCTCCTGGTCGACTCGATCCCGTGGCCCGACCTCAACAAGAAGTGGGGCGAGCCGCTCAAGCCGCGCGAAACCGCCTGACCGTTTCCGTCTTCCCGACCGGGCGCATCGGTTCTCGATGCGCCCGATTTTCCTTGATGGCCGCCCCGCATCCTTGCGGCGGCCCAATTTGACAAGTCCGACAGATGCTCGAGATCGCCGAATTCATCCCCCCGACCCCCAATTCCGTCTGGAAGCTGTCCAGGCAGGCCGGCGTCGACCTGGCCGTGGCCGGTCTGCCGTTCGACATGCTGCAGGCCGGTGAGCGCGTCAGCTCGCTGAG
This sequence comes from Pseudomonadota bacterium, assembly GCA_023428425.1. GTDB lineage: Bacteria > Pseudomonadota > Alphaproteobacteria > Rhizobiales > Devosiaceae > Devosia_A. The sequence goes on along the minus strand of JAEYYP010000437.1, from coordinate 3,676 downwards.
CGCCCTGCAGCGCATGAAGGACCGCTACACCGAAGGCGGCTTCGACATTCGCGTCATCGAGGCCCGTCCCCCGCTCAACAAGGCCAAACGCGGCCTCGAAGGTCGTGACGAGGAAATCGACGTCGTCTGCGAGCTCCTGACCAACATGGGCAAGCTCGGCATCCCGGTGTGGTGCTACGAGTGGATGACCGACTTCAACTGGGTCCGCACCAACATGGCGACCCCGAGCCGCGGTGGCTCGGTGGTGACGGCATTCAACGTCGACGACGTGCCCGACACCATCACCTCGAACCCGCCGATCTCGGAGGAGAAGCTCTGGGAGACGCTGGAATATTTCCTGCGCCGCGTGCTGCCGGTGGCCGAGAAGGCCGGCGTGAAGCTGTCCATGCACCCCGACGATCCGCCGATCACCCCGATCAAGGGCGTGTCTCGCATCATGCGCACGGTGCCGAACTACCAGCGCCTCGTCGAGATGATCCCGTCGGACTACAACACGATCACGCTCTGCCAGGGCAACTTCACCCTGATGACGGACGACCTGCCCAAGGCCATCCGCGGCTTCGGCAAGAAGATCAGCTTCGTGCATTTCCGCGATGTCGAGGGCGTGCCGACCAACTTCCGCGAGACCTGGCACGATGCCGGCAAGACCAACATGCTGGAGACCATGAAGGCCTATCGCGACATCGGCTTCGATGGCGTGCTCAGGCCCGACCACGTGCCGACCGTCGAAGGCGACAGCAACGAGAATGCCGGTTACTCGGCGTTCGGCCGTCTCTATGCCATCGGCTACATCCGCGGCCTCCACGAAGCCGTCTACGCGAAGTAAGGTGAACTGACATGAAGATCGCCCTCACCGGGTCATCCGGCGGTGTCGGCCGCGCCATCATCAAGGAGGCGCGGGCCCAGGGTCACGAACTCGTCTGCATCGATCGCGTCGCCGCGCCCGAGACCGAGGAGACCAGGGACCTGCACTTTATCCAGGCCGACATGGACGAGTACGACAAGCTCGTATCCGCTTTCGCCGGCTGCGATGCAGTGATCCACATGGCCGCCATCCCCTCCCCGGGCCGGCACCCGGACCACGTGGTGCACAACAACAATGTCGTGGGCAGCTACAATGCGCTGCAGGCGGCGGTCGAGAACGGCATCATGCGCATCTGCCAGGCCTCGAGCGTCAACGCCATCGGCCACTCCTACAGCCGCGATCCGCATTACGACTACCTGCCCATCGACGAGGAGCACCCGAACTACTCCGAGGAGCCGTACTCGCTCTCGAAGTGGATCTGCGAGGCCCAAGCCGATGCCTTCGCCCGGCGCTGGGCAGACATCTCGATCGCCTCGATGCGCTTCCACTGGGTGGTGCCGGAGCGGGCGCTGGCCGCGAAGAACTTCACGCTCGACAGCGAGCACCCCAAGAAGCACCTTTTCGCCTACACCCTGTTCGATGCGGCGGCGCGCGCCTGCCTGCTGAGCCTCGAGGGCAAGTTCAGGGGGCATGAGGCCTTCTACATCGTCGCGCCCGACACCACGGCGGACATCCCGAGCCTTGAAGTGGCGGCGAAGCTGTTCCCCGGCATCCCGATCAAGGGCGACCTCTCGGGCCGCAAGGCCTTCTTCGACTCGTCCAAGGCCGAGCGCATCCTCGGCTGGAAGCACGACCTCTAGCCTTAGTTCGAGGCGGGCGGCTTCACGCCCGCTTCACCCCATTTGCCTGAGACTGACCGTAACGGGAACCCAACCCGCCGGAAGGCTGTTCCCGACCATAGCCATTGGAGGGACCCCCATGAGAATCGCCGCCGCCTTGCTGGCCCTGACCGCGCTCACCCTGCCCGCGATCGCGCAGGACACGCCCGACGCCGCTGTTGCCGGTACAAAGCAATTCGAGATGACGGTGCTCGCCGATGGCTTCGAGGCGCCCTGGGAAATCACCTGGGGGCCCGATGGCTGGCTGTGGCTGACCGAACGAACCGGCGGCAAGATCACCCGCGTGAATCCCGCCGACGGCAGCAAGCAGGTGGCGATCGACATCGAGGAAGTCTCGGCGCCGGGAGGGCAGGACGGCCTTCTCGGCCTCGCTCTCGACCCCGGCCTGCTGCAGGGCACGGGCAATGACTACGTCTACGCGGCCTACAGCTATGTCGACAAGTCGCGCGACAAGCATCCCTGGGTGGCCGATCCCTACAGCCCCTACGCCAACCTGTTCGTGAAGATCGTGCGGCTGACCTACAACGAGGCCGACGGCACGCTGGGTGACCCGGTCGAGCTGGTGGCCGGGCTGCCGGGCCAGAACGACCACAATTCGGGTCGCCTCAAGATCAGCCCCACCGATGGCAAGCTTTACTACACCATCGGCGATGGCGGCAAAGGCCAGCTCGGCAACTGGTGCATCCCCATCGAAGCCCAGCGCCTGCCGACGGCCGACCAGGTCGCCGCGACCGACTACAGCGCCTATGAGGGCAAGTCGCTGCGCCTGAACCTCGATGGCACGATCCCCGAGGACAACCCCGAGATCGCCGGGGTTACGAGCCACGTCTTCACCTACGGCCACCGCAACATGCAGGGCATCGATTTCGGCCCCGACGGCACGCTCTACGCCTCCGAACAGGGCCCCAAGACCGACGACGAGGTGAACATTCTCGTCGGCGGCGACAACTATGGCTGGCCGCATGTCGTCGGCTTCAAGGACGACATGGCCTACCAGATGGCCCGCTGGGACCTCGCGACAACGCCGTGCGCGCAGCTGCGCTTCTCCGACATCACCATCGACCCGTCGGTGCCGGTGACCGACGAGAGCGAGTGGCCCGAGGAGCAGCACGACCCCATCGCCACCCTGTTCACCGTGCCGGACGACTGGGACTTCACCGACGAAGCCTGCAACGGCATCGACTTCATCTGCTGGCCCACGGTCGCGACCTCGGCCATGCAGGCCTATTTCCCCGAGGCGGGTGAAGGCGTGCCCGGCTGGGAGAACTCGCTGCTCATCACCACGCTGAAGCGCGGCTCGATCTACCGCGTCCCGCTCGCCGAGGACGGCAAGACGGTGTCGGGTCCGATCGAACGCTACTTCCAGTCCGAGAACCGACTGCGTGACATGGCGCTCAGCCCCGACATGAGGACGATGTATGTCGCGACCGATTCCAGCGGCCTCGTCGGCACCATGGATGGTGGCGCCGGCACCACGCTGCAGAATCCTGGTGCCATCCTCGTCTACACCTATACCGGTGAGGGCGACGGCAACGCCGCCGCCGAAGTCGAGTCGTCGGCCGAAGAGCAGGCGGAAGCGGCGGCGGTGACCGACAGCATCATGCCGACCCTGACGGCCGAGCAGGCAGAGCGCGGCAAAGTCGCGTACGACGCCAACTGCGTGTCCTGCCACGGGCCGGACCTGCTGAGCGCCAACTATGGCCCGCCGCTCGCCGGCCGCTATTTCGAGGGCAAGTGGGCCGGCCAGACGGTCGGTGCGCTCTACACCCATACGCATGACCGCATGCCGCCGTCGCGCCCGGCCAGCCTCAGCGACGAGACCTATGCCGACCTCGTCGCCTATATCCTGCAGGTCAACGGCGTCCCCACCGGCGACACGGAACTGCCGGCGGACCTCGACGTGCTGAACCGGATGATACTGGCTAGGTAAGGGGGGGCGCCCCCTCCACCACGCTTCGCGTGGTCCCCCTCC
>JAEYYP010000351.1 GCA_023428425.1 Pseudomonadota bacterium | reverse complement strand
GCTTCGCTGGTCCCCCTCCCCCGCAAGCGGGAGAGGATGACGCGCTGCATCGGGGGTGGACCGCACGATCCTTCTCCCGCTTGCGGGGGAAGGTGCCCGGCAGGGCGGAAGGGGGGAGCAGCAGGCGATAGTCTCCCCCCGCTCCCCGGACTGCCTCAGATGTGGATTGCCCCATCCCCGCACATCAGCGCGGCTTCCTTCACCGCTTCGCTGAGTGTCGGGTGGGCGTGCGTGGTACGGCCGAGGTCTTCAGCCGAGCCCGAGAATTCCATCAGCACCGCGATCTCGTGGATCATCTCGCCGGCATTGCGGGCGATGATCTGGGCGCCGAGCACCCGGTCCGTGGCGACGTCGGCGAGGATCTTCACGTAGCCTGAAGTGGCCAGCATCGCCTTGGCGCGGCCGTTGGCGGTGAAGGGAAACTTGCCGGCCTTGTATTCGATGCCAGCGGCCTTGAGCTCGTCCTCGGACTTGCCGACCCACGCGACCTCGGGGCTCGTGTACATCACCGACGGAATGTTGGCGTAGTTGACGTGCGGCTTCTGCCCCGCGATCACCTCGGCCACGGCATGGCCCTCGTCCATCGCCTTGTGGGCGAGCATGGCGCCGGCGATCACGTCGCCGATGGCGTAGATGCCCGGCACGTTGGTCTTGAACTGGTGGTCGGTACGAACACGCCCGCGCTCGTCGAGCGCCACGCCGGCGTTCTCGAGGCCAAGCCCCTCGGTGAAGGGCTTGCGGCCGACGGCAACGAGCACCGCGTCGGCCTCGACGAACATCGGCTCGCCGCCCTGCGCCGGCTCGAGCCGTACGTTGAGCACGCCATCGGCGCGCTTCTCGATGGCCGTGACCTTGGTGGAGAGACGGAAATCCATGCCCTGCTTCTGCAGGTTGCGCTGCATCTGCCTGCCGGCTTCGCTGTCGAGGCCAGGCAGGATGGCGGGCAGGAATTCGACCACGGTGATCTTGGAACCCAGTCGGCCCCAGACCGAGCCGAGTTCGAGCCCGATGATGCCGCCGCCGATGACCAGCAGGCGCCTCGGCACCTCCTGGAACTTCAGCGCGCCGGTGGAGGTGACGACCCTCTCCTCGTCGATCTCGATACCCGGCAGGCTCGCCGGGACGGAGCCCGAGGCGATGACGATGTTCCTGGTCTCGATGGTGATGCCCGGGCCGCTCTCAGGCGTCACCAGCACCCGGCCAGCATTGACGATCGAGCCCGTGCCGCGGAAGGCGGTGATCTTGTTCTTCTTGAACAGGAACTCGATGCCCGAGACGTTGGCGGTGACCGTATCGTCCTTGTGCCGCAGCATCTGCGGCAGGTTGAGGCGGGGTGCCACGTCGATGCCGAACTGGCGGAACTGGTGTCCGGCCTCGTCGTAGAGCTCGGAGGCGTGCAGCAGCGCCTTGCTCGGAATGCAGCCGATGTTGAGGCAGGTGCCGCCGAAGGTCGGCCATTTCTCGACCACTGCCACCTTCATGCCGAGCTGCGCGGCGCGGATCGCCGCGACATAGCCGCCCGGGCCGCTGCCGATTACCGTGAGGTCGAAATGGTCCGCCATGATTGCTCCGAGACGCGATGCTGCGGGCGAGGATGGGGTGCCCGCAATGCCGATATAGGCCCCGACAATCGGTTAAACCACTCGGCACAGTGAGGGAACCCCTCCCCTTGGCCCAGCCATGCGCTTTGCGCAGGATTCCGCCGCTACAGCGCTACGCCGATGGCCATCACGATCAGCCCGACGACCGAGATGGTCCAGACGAGGCTGCGGATGTATTTCACGCCGAGCACATAGAGCGGCAGGTAGGCGACGCGGGCGACGAGGTAGATCACGCTGCCCCACAGCGACAGGTCGTCGCCCCTGCCCAGTGCGGCCGCGACGGCGAGCGCGAGGAAGACCGGATACGTCTCCTGCAGGTTGCGCAGGGCCTTTTCGGCACGCTGGTTCAGAGGATTGGGCCGGGGCTCGTCGTCGCGGTCGGTCGCGGCGAACTCCACGCCGTGCTGCATGCGGTACAGCGTCGACTGCACGCCGATATAGAGGGCGTAAAGGCCGGTGCTCCAGATCAGGAGCGAAAGTTCGGTGGTCATGAGGGGCTTTCGGTGAGGTTACTCGTCGTCGGCGCAACGAAAGAAGGTGAAGGTGTCCAGAATGCCAGCGTCAGCGAAGTAGCTGTCGCGCAGCAGCGAATACCACACATTCGAGGCGAATTGCGGCAGCAAGACCTGGGTGGGCGCCACCTGCGCATCGCGCGGCAGGTCGGGGTCCCAGGGGAACTCGGCGATGCCGCCATCGACCAGTGCGTAGACGGTTCCTTCCCAGAACGGGTCGCACTCGGCGTCCGCATCGCACTCGAGCGTAACGGTGCCGTGTGGCTGGCCAAAGCCGTTGGGGATGTGAATGGCTCCGGATAGGACCGTCGCGGGATCGCCCGGCGAATGAATCTCGAAGGCTGAGATCTGGTTCGCGGCAGCGTCGCGCGGGACGGGGAAGAACTTCAGCACCCACTCGTTGCCCGGCTGCCGGTACAGCGTTTCGTGCAGTGGGCAGTTCGCTGCAACCGCCTGTCCCCCTAGCGCCAGCGTCATTGCTGCCGCCATCATCACACGCATGTGGAACTCCCTGTGGTCTCAACCTGAGACGCTGCCCGGCCCGGGGCTCTTGGGTTACGGCAGGATGGCCCGGCCGCCGGTCACGGAAATGGTAGTGCCGGTGACATAGGCCGCTTCATCCGAGCAAAGCCACAGGACCGCCTGCGCCACTTCCTCGGCCGTGCCGGCGCGGCCCATGGGGATCGATGGCGCGAGCTTCGCCGCACGGTCGGGATCGCCGCCCATGGCGTGGAACTCGGTGTCGATGATGCCCGGCCGCACGCCGTTGACGCGCACTCCTTCAGCCGCGACTTCGGTGGCGAGCCCGACGGTGAAGGTGTCGATGGCGCCCTTCGATGCCGCGTAGTCGGCGTAGGCGCCGGCGCCGCCGAGCTTGGCCGCCGCCGAAGTGAGGTTGACGATCGCCCCGCCCTTGCCGCCATGACGGCTCGACATGCGCCGGATGGCGGCCGCCGCGCAGAGCATCGAGCCGGTGACGTTCACGGCGAACATGCGGGCGATGCGCGTCGCGTCCATCTCGTCGACACGCTTCGGCTCGGCGATCATGCCGGCATTGTTGCAGAGCGCCGCGAGCCGGCCCATGCGATCGGCGGCGCGGAAGATGTGCTCGATGTCGTCGGGGCTCGACACGTCGCCGCGCACCGCCACGGCTTCGCCGCCGAGCGCATGGATATCGTGGCAAACCGCTTCGGCCGCCGCGACGTTGCCGGCATAGTTGACGATGACGCCATAGCCGCGCGCAGCGCCCAGGCGACACACCGCCGCTCCGATCCCCCGGCTGCCACCGGTCACCACCAGCACCTTGTCGGCCATTTTTCTTCTCCCTGTTGGGGGGAGTTTAGGCGATGGCGGAGCCAGGCTGAACCGGGAATATTGTCTGGGTTTGGACACACGCGGTCGAAATGAAGGTGTGGCTTGATCAGCGCCCCTGACCACCCCCTCCACCACGCTGCGCGTGGTCCCCCTCCCCCGCTGCGCGGTGGAGGACCCGCTCATCCGCGGCGTCTCGGCTTGGCGGGCTTGTTCAGGGCAGGGCGTTGCGAGGGGTCCTCCACCGCGCAGCGGGGGAGGGGGACCGCCTAACGCGGTGGAGGGGGCGGCACCATGCGGAAGCAGGACGGCCCGCCTGGCGAGCCCGTCTTCACTCGGATCAGCGCACGCGCGCGGGCGTGAAGATGGGCTGACGGCTTGAACCGCGAGTGAACGCACGGTTCGCATTCGATTCAGTCAGCCATCCCTAGAACGCGGCCATTCCGTTGCACCCGCAACGCCAGACCACAGCATCCGCGCCGACCGGCCCGGAAGCATTCAGGAGAGAAAATGACCAAGTTCCTTGCCACCCTGCTCGCCACCTCGATGCTCGCCATGGCCGCAGCTCCCGCGATGGCCATGACCATCGCCGAGAAGTGTGGTCCCGACGGTCCGGAAGTCTACAAGCGTCCGGGCGGCTTCTGCGAGATGGTCGGCAGCAACGACTCACTCGCTTCGGAGAGGAATGACGAGCCGAAGTACGAGCTGCCGCCGCTGGTCAGCCAGGTGCTCTGAGCCTTGGAATGCAAAGGGGCCCGCTCGCGCGGGCCCCTTGATGTTCGCTTAGTCGAAGATCAGAGATCCAGCACCAGCCGCTCGGGTGCTTCCAGCGATTCCTTGACCCGCACGAGGAAGGTCACGGCTTCCTTGCCGTCGACGATGCGGTGGTCGTAGCTGAGCGCCAGGTACATCATCGGGCGCACGACGACCTGGCCCTCGACCACCACCGGCCGCTCCTGGATCTTGTGCATGCCGAGGATGCCCGACTGCGGGGCGTTGAGGATCGGCGTCGACATCAGCGAGCCGTAGACGCCGCCATTGGTGATGGTGAAGGTGCCGCCCTGCATGTCGGCCATGGCGAGGCCGCCGTCGCGAGCGAGCTTGCCCAGGCGGCCGATTTCCTTCTCGATTCCGGCGATCGACAGCTGGTCGGCGTCGCGTACCACCGGCACCACGAGGCCCTTGTCGGTGCCCACGGCGATTCCGACGTGGGCGTAATTCTTGTAGACGAGGTCGTCGCCGTCGATCTCGGCGTTCACCGCCGGGATTTCCTTCAGCGCGTGCGTCACGGCCTTGGTGAAGAAGCCCATGAAGCCGAGCTTCACGCCGTGCTTCTTCTCGAAGACTTCCTTGTACTTGTTCCTGAGGTCCATCACCGGCTTCATGTCCACCTCGTTGAAGGTGGTGAGCATGGCGGCGGTGTTCTGCGCCTCCTTGAGGCGGCGCGCGATGGTCTGGCGCAGCCGGGTCATCTTCACGCGTTCTTCGCGCGCATCGTCCTCGGCGGCAACGGGGGCACGCGGCGCCGCGGGAGCGGCAGGCGCCGGCGCGGGTTCGGCAGCCTTCGCGGCAGGAGCTGGCACTGCCGGAGCCTCGGCGACCGGGGCCGGCTTCGGCTGGGGTACGGGCGCGGCGGCCGAACCGGTCATCGCCGTCGGCATCTGCACCACGGTAGCCGAGGCCGGTGCGGCGGCGGGCTTCGCAGCAGCGGCGAGCGCGTCTTCCTTGAGGATCTGTCCGCGACGGCCAGAGCCCTCGATGTCGGCTTCGTTGAGGCCATTCTCCGCGATGATCTTCTGCGCCGAGGGAGCAGGCGGGACGGCAGCCGGCTTCGGTGCTGGCGGAGCCGCTACGGCGGCTGGCTGCGGCGCGGCAGCCGGCTGGGGCGCCGC
>JAEYYP010000297.1 GCA_023428425.1 Pseudomonadota bacterium | reverse complement strand
CCTTTTTCTTTCGGACACCTGCCATGGACGCCAATCCCATCCTCGTCGAGCAAACGCGCGGCGATACCGTCGAGAACCGCCATCGCGGTGCCTTCGTGATCACCGACGCCGACGGTAACGTCATCGCGGCGGCCGGGGATATCTCGCGGCCGGTGTTCCCGCGCTCCGCCATCAAGTCGATGCAGGCGCTGGCAATGGTGACATCGGGGGCGCTCGACCGGTTTGCCCTGTCCGACGAGCAACTCGCGCTCGCCTGCGCCAGTCACCATGGCGAGGAGGTCCACGTCACCAAGGTCGCGCACTTCCTCGGCGGCCTGGGGCTGTCGGAAGGGCACCTCGAATGCGGCGCGCACCAGCCGACCAACGGCAAGGCCCGCGCGGCGCTGCGGGCCGCCGGGCTGCAGCCGACGGCGCTGCACAACAACTGTTCGGGCAAGCACTCGGGCATGCTCGGCGTGGCGCAGGCGCTGGGAGTAGATCCGGCCGGTTATGTCGAGCGCGACCATCCGGTGCAGGTTGCGGTACGGGCAGCGATAGAGACGGTCGTGGGCTCGCCGCTGAGCATCGACCTCTGCGGCCGCGACGGCTGCTCGATCCCAACCTGGGCCGCGCCACTCAGGGGCTTCGCCCAAGGGTTCGCGAAGATGGCGACGGGCAAGGGGCTGCCGCCGGACCTTGGTGCTGCAGCGACGCGCATCTTCGACGCGGCAACGGGCAACCCGCTGCTGGTGGCGGGGACGGGGCATTTCGATACGCTCACCATGGAAGCATTCGGCGGACGCGTGATGCAGAAGGGCGGCGCCGAGGGTGTGCAGTGCGGCGCCATACGCGACAAGGGCTGGGGCTATGCGCTGAAATGCGATGACGGCAACATGCAGGCCAGTGTGGTGATGGTCGCCAACCTGCTGCTGCGATTCGCTTCGCCCGACGAGGCGCAGGCCGACGTGCTCGGCAGTTTCGCGCGGCAGTTGGTGAAGAACGTGCGCGGCATCGAGGTCGGCGAGATGCGCGCTACCGCTGAAATGGCAGGCTGAGCCCAAGGGATCGGGCAGGGCCGGCGTCGAACGAGGGAGGGCGCAGGGTGCGCCCGTCGATGGGGGATGACTTTGCGTCTAGCAGTAGTAGCGGCCTTGGTGGCGGTGCTCGTGGGGCCGGCGGTTGCCGGTGAGGCATATACAGCGCCGGTGGTGCGCCCGGCCGAAACACTGGAGCCGCCGGCCGACCTGCGCGCCGATGCGATCGCGCTGCTCAAGGCGGTGCGGGCGGGCGACCTCGAAACGGTCGGCAGCTTCATCGCGCCGAAGGTCACGGTGGTGTCCGGCGCGATCGACATGAGCTACGCGCGCCATGTCGAGATCGTGGAGTTGTCGCCCGGCGGCCGTTCGGCGGTGGCCGGGCTCGGACCCCATACCGGAGGTGACTGGGACCTGCCGCCGGATGTCGACATAGGCCAGTTCCTGGCCGACATGGAGCTGGACTTCATCGAAGGCGCGCTGACCGACGGCCAGGCCTGGGGTCTCGACCCCAAGCTTCCGGGCACCATCTGCACTTACGGCTACCGTGATTTCGATCCGGCCGAAGTGAAAAGGGCGTCGACGAAGCTCGGCGTCGATGGCGCGAGCTTCGTGCTGGTGGAGGAGGGCGCCCAGGTGTTCGACCGGCCGGGCGGCAAGCCGATCGGAACGCTGTCCGCGGATCGGCTCTACGCCATGGACTACGATACCGATGCGCCCACCGACTGGATGGCGCTGCACCTGCCCGATGGCGGTGGCGGCTTCATCGCGGTCGGCGAGGACGGGCTGCAGAAGCCCTATGCCGCAGGGATCTGTTTCGCGAAATCCGGCGGCAAGTGGAAGATCGTCGGGCAGGCGAGCACGGGGCTGTAGGGGCTTCAGCAGCCTGGTGTATGGTGTGGGGGCGCCGTGCAGATCGTCTGGGACGAAGCGAAACGGCAGGAAAACCTGCGGAAACATCGATTGGACTTTGCCGCCCTCACGGAGGAGTGGTTCGCCGAGGCGCGTCTCGAATCTGCCAAGCTGGGGCGCTGGATGGCGGTGGGAATGAATGGCGGAACGATGGTGGTCGCTGTAGTATTCCGCCCACTCGGAAGTGAAGCCGTTTCGGTGATTTCGATGCGCCCGGCCAGCCGGGCGGAAAGGAGCCGCATATGACACGGGTCTGGCCAAGTTTTGTTACCAAGGACCTGGGTCCTGATGATGACGCCGAGCTGTTCCGTCGTTGGCAAGCCTACGACAGGGAAATGCGGGCGCTCATCGCCGCGGGCGGCGTCCACCAGGACGAAGACGGTTGGTGGTTCGACGACGCTACCGGCGAGATCATCGGCCCGGACCCCGACATCGAGCGGCCTCTGATGGATGGCGATCCTATCCCCGCGTCGGTGAGCTTTGCAGAGGCTTTTCCCGGACTAGCTGCAAGCGTAGTCAGCAAGGCAAAGAAGAGAGCCTAACTACCCGGCCCTGTTGCCGCTGAGGCTCACCTGCGGGTAGCGCGGCGCGTCGGTGGCGAGGTCGGGGCTCACGACGCGCTCCCACTCGAGGCCGACGATGGCGTGGTCGAGGGCGTCGATGACGTTGCCGGTGATGGCGACGGGGCCCGCACCATCGACGACCGAGACGCCGATGCCGGTGTTGACGGCCGAGACCACATTGTCGGCGATGACGACGTTGCGGAGGTACGGGCCGTTGCCGGCGCGGATGCCGGTGCCGACCACTCCGTACACCGTGTTGCCCGTAACGGTGGTTTCGGCCTCGGCATAGATGCCGATGGGCTTCGTATCCGGATTGACGGCCGAGGCCTCGCGGATGTTGCGCACGATGTTGCCGGTCACGCTGGCGACCTGGCCCGACTGGTCCATGTTGGTGACGGAGATGCCAAGTGCCGCGCCATCGACGATGTTGTCGGCGATGATCGAGCCGGTGAAGGCAAACTCCGAGAAGATCGCTACCTCGCCCGAGTTTCGGCAGAGATTGCCGGACACCACCACGTTGTTTGTGGAATTCAGCCGGATGGCGGTGAAGGCGCAATCGGCGATGCGGTTGTTGGCGATCAGCACGTCGTCGCAGCGGAAGATGTTGATGCCGTTGCCGTTCTGGCCGTTGCCGCCATTGCTGGCGCCGACGCCGGAGATCGAGTTGCCGATGATGGTGGACGAGCCACGGCGGCTGGCATTGCCCCACACGAGAATGCCGCCATTGCCGCAGCCGGCAATGCGGTTGCCGGAAATGGTGAGCCCGCGGCTGTCGAGCGAGAAGATGGCGGCCAGTCCGTGGCCGAGGAAATCGCAGGCGTCGATGCGCGCTGCCGCGTCATGGATGGCGATGCCGCTGGCCCTGCCGCCCGTGAAGGCGCAGTCGGCGAGCATGACGTGGTCGCTGGCCTCGATCTCCAGCAGGCCCGCCTCGGCGCCCTCGGGGCCGCCATTGCCGTGGCCGAAGGTTATCCCCTCGAAACGCACATGCGCGCTGCCGGCAATACGGGCCACCGGCGTCGAAGCCATGGCGGCAAGGGTGGTCTTGCCAGGGATGCCCGTGACCAGCAGGTTGGAGGGGACCTGCAGGTTCTGCACGTAGTAGGTGCCGGGCGGCAGGAACAATGGCCGGCCCTCGCCCGAGGCACGCAGCAGCGCGTCCTGCAGCGCACCGGACTGATCGTCCGGCGTGCCTGGGTTGAGCTCGGGGACGATCGCTTGCGCGCGCACCGGCGAGGTGAGGGCGAAAGCGGCCAGGCCGGCGAGCAGATGGCGGCGGTTGGGTCGCATGAAAGTGATGGTAGCCGGGCGCAGGTTAATGCAGGCTGACTGCCGCCGATCCGGACAGGCCGCCTTGGTTGTCGGGTCCGCCCGGCCCGGCTATAGCTTGGCCCCGATCTCGAATCCCGGTGCGGCCGATGCCCATGCTTCTCGACGACAAGCTCTTTTTGGGCACCAGCCCGCGGCCGGAGTACCTGTTCCACAAGTACGGCAACCGCCACGGATTGATCACCGGCGCCACCGGCACCGGCAAGACGGTGACGCTGCAGGTGCTGGCCGAAGGCTTTTCGGCTGCTGGCGTGCCGGTGTTCGCCGCCGACATCAAGGGCGACCTCTCGGGCATGGCGCAGACCGGCGAGATGCTGGGCTGGCAGGTGAAGCGTGCCGCCGAGATCGGCTTCGACGATTATGCCGCGGGCAAGTCGCCGGTGATTTTCTGGGACCTGTTCGGCCGGCAGGGGCACCCGGTCCGTACCACCGTTTCCGAGATGGGGCCGCTGCTGCTGAGCCGCATCCTCGACCTCAACGATACCCAGGAAGGCGTGCTCAACATCGCCTTCAAGTATGCCGACGACAACGGCCTGCTGCTGCTCGACCTCAAGGACCTCCGCGCCCTCCTGGTGGAAGTGGCGGCGAATGCCCAGCAGATCTCGGTCGCCTACGGCAATGTCGCGAGCCAGAGCGTCGGCGCGGTGCAGCGGGCGCTGCTGGTGCTCGAGCAGCAGGGGGGCGACAGCTTCTTCGGCGAGCGGGCGCTGGAGATCGCCGACCTGATGCGGACCTCGCATGACGGCAAGGGCGTCGTCTCGATCCTTGCGGCCGACGAGCTGATGCGCTCGCCACGGCTCTACGCGACGTTCCTGCTTTGGCTGCTGAGCGAACTGTTCGAGGTGTTGCCGGAAGTTGGCGACCCGGAGAAGCCGCGGCTGGTCTTCTTTTTCGACGAGGCGCACCTGCTGTTCGACGATGCGCCCAAGGCGCTGGTCGACAAGGTGGAGCAGGTGGTGAAGCTGGTGCGCTCGAAGGGCGTCGGCGTCTATTTCGTCACCCAGAACCCGGCCGACATTCCCGATGCGGTGCTGGCGCAACTGAGCAACCGGGTTCAGCACGCGCTGCGCGCCTATACGCCGAAGGAACAGAAGGCGGTGCGGGCGGCGGCGGACTCGTTCCGCCCCAACCCGGCATTCTCGACCGAAGAGGTGATCACCCAGATGGGGGTGGGCGAGGCGCTGGTGTCGGTCCTGGAGGACAAGGGCATCCCCTCGATCGTCGGGCGCACGCTGATCCGGCCGCCCTCGGGCAAGGTCGGGCCGCTGACCCCCGAAGAGCGCCACGCGCTGATCGTCGGCTCGCCGGTGGCGGGACAGTACGATACCGCCATCGACCGCGAGTCGGCGTTCGAGGTGTTGCAGAAGAAGGCCGCCGAAGCCCAGGAGCAGGCGGCGCGGCAGAAGGAGGCCGAGATGGCGGCGAAACAGCGTGAGGCGCAGGCGCGGGCCGAGAGAGCCCCGGCGCCGCGACGCTCGACCCGCGCCTCGCCGGTGGAAGCGGCGATGACCTCGATGGCGCGCTCGGTGGCGACGAGCCTCGGGCGGGCGCTGGTGCGCGGCATCCTCGGGAGCCTCACCCGTGGCCGCTAGCGCGCAGCCGACCCTCGCCGTCTTCGCCTCGGACAAGGGGCCGGGCGACGCCGAGCGGGCGCCACTGATGTCGGAGGCGGGCTCGATCCTGGCGCGGCATGGGGCGCGTATCGTCTGCCTCGCCGACGGAGCGCTCGAGGCCATTCCGTTGATCACGGCGGCCCGGGCCGCGGGTGGCAACTTGCTGATCCTCGCCGATGACGGCTTCGCCGCGCCACCGGCGCTCGCCGACGTGGCGGTGGAGCGGATCGACGACCCCGAGGCGCGGCTGAGGCGGATAGGCGAACTGGCCCAGGTGTTCGTCGGCCTGCCGGGCTCGCTCGCCTCGACGGCCACGCTCTACCGGGCGTGGGTCTGCGCGGGCGCCGGGGCGAGCCGCAAGCCGGTGGTGCTGCTGAACCGCAACCGCGCCTTCGAGGCGATGCGCGGCATGGCGGCGGATATCCTGAGCCACTCCGTGCCCCACTCGGACCGGCTGGTGACGTTCACCGACAATGTCGAGGACCTGTGGAACAAGGTGAGCTGGGCGCTGAGCTTGCGGTGAGGGGGAGGCACGCACGCCCGAGGTTAGGGCGTGGGGAGCTTGAAGCCCTGCTCAGACCAAGTCAGATGAACCCAACCAGCGATTGCTGAGTAGTCCGAAGTCTCTTCTCGGGAATAGGTAGTTACCATCACCGCGCACTGCTTGGGCGCGCTGGCGCAACCATAGAAAACAGTACCACAGCCGATGCTTGCGGGGGAGGGGGACCGCCGAAGGCGGTGG
>JAEYYP010000213.1 GCA_023428425.1 Pseudomonadota bacterium | reverse complement strand
CCCGCCCCGGGCACTAAACCCGCCGTGGGGGGGGATGTCCGTTCGGCTTACTCGGCGAGGATACGGGTTGCCGCGTCGTCGAGGGCCTTGTCGACCGTCGCCGACTTGTCGGTGATCGAGGCGAGAGCCGGGCCCATGGCGGCCCAGAACTTGCCCATAGCCGGGGTCGACGGCATTGCCACACCGGCCTGCGCGTTGGCGAGCGTGGCTGCGACATTGGCATCACCGGCCAGCGTTTCGGCAAAGCTCTCGTCGGCCACTGCCCCAAGCGGCACGTCGTCATTGATCATCTTGAGCCCCTCGTCGGTGACGAGGTAATTCTCAATGAACTCGACGGCGAGATCCTTGTTGGGCGTTGCCGCATTGATGTTGGCAGCGAGGACGCCGACGAACGACTTGCTCGGCTGGCCATTGA
The DNA here is from genome assembly GCA_023428425.1 of Pseudomonadota bacterium. Lineage (GTDB taxonomy): Bacteria > Pseudomonadota > Alphaproteobacteria > Rhizobiales > Devosiaceae > Devosia_A. The sequence continues at coordinate 2,514 of JAEYYP010000213.1, read as the reverse complement.
CCGACGGGATCGGCGCCACGCCGAAATTGATGCCGGAAGTCTGAAGGTTCGCCCAGGCCCACGGCCCGTTGATCACCATGGCGACTTCGCCCTTGTTGATCGCGGCGTCCATCACGCCGTAGTCGACGCCCGACGGCATGACGCCATCGTCGATCAGCTTGCGCAGCAGCGCGCCGCCGGCCTTGGCGCCATCATTGGCAACGCCGGTATCCTTGGGGTCGTAGCTGCCGGTGGCGTCGTCCTTCTTGAAGGCATAACCGCCATTGGCCATCAGCAGCGGGAAGGTGAAATAGGTGTTGTTGTAGTCCCAGAGGATCGGGGCAACGCCGTCCGGCAGCGACAGCGACGCGATCTCCTCCATCGTCGCAGGAGGGGCGGCGACGAGATCCTTGTTGTAGATCAGGCCCACGGCTTCCACGGCCAGCGGATAGCCCCAGGTCTTGCCGTCGAAGGTCACCGCGTCCCACGCGAAATCGAAAATCCCATCACGGACTTCCTGGCTCGGCTCGACCGGCTGGATCAGTCCGGCGGCGGCCCACTCGCCAAAGCGGTCATGCGCCCAGATGAAGATATCCGGACCATCGCCGGTGGCGGCAGCCTGCTGGAACTTGTCGGTGACGGCTTCGGGGTGCTCGACGACCACCTCGACGCCGAGTTCCTCGGTAAACTTGGCGCCAAGGGCCTCCAGCCCGGTGAAGCCCTTGTCGCCGTTGATCCACACGACGAGCTTGCCCTCCTCGAAAGCGGAACTGATCGAGGTGGATGCGAGCAGCAGGCCCAGCCCCAGTGCGAGTGTCTTCAATGCGGTCTTGGTCAAATTGTCCTCCCAGACAGTTTTGCTCGGTTGCGTCGCTTCGCCGGTTGCGCCGACGCTATGGTCCGGCCCGATCCTCATCGGGCAGGCCCATCCGCATTCGCCGCCCCACAGCAATCGGGCCGCCCTGCGGCGGGCCTCGTGATCGGCAGTCGGGTAGAAAACGCGAATCTGAAACAGCCCCGGCGCCGCCCGCCCTTCGTTCCTCCCGGCGGCGGCAGCCATCCACACCCACCTTAGCCGCGCTCCGAACGATTTTCAAACCGGTTTAATTTGCCCTCGATCAGGCCAGGCAGAATTGCGCAGCGGCAGGCGATGTGCAAGTTTCGAAACGGTTTGGAACCGCCGGGGGACGGATTTTGACGACGCTTCGCGAACTCGCGAAACATCTAGGACTGAGCCCGGCAACCGTCAGCCGGGCGCTGAACGGCTATCCCGAGGTGGGTGAGAAGACTCGCGTCCGCGTGCTCGAAGCGTCTGAGAAGCTGCGCTACAAGGCAAACTCCAACGCGAAACGACTGGCCACCGGCAAGTCCGGCATGGTCGGAATGATCTTCCGCTCCAGCCGCAACCTGCTCGTCGATCCGCATTTCGTAGATTTTCTCGCCGGGCTCTCGACCGGGCTCGCCGATCGCGACCTCGACCTCGTCATTCACACCGCGCCACAGCGCGACCTGCTCGCCCACTACGAGCGCTTCGCCTCGTCGGGCTCGGTCGATGGCATGATCGTGTCGGCGCCGGAACTGAACGATCGCCGCATCACCACCCTCAGCGAGCGCGGCTTTCCCTTCGTCGTCCATGGCCGCACCGGCGACGATGTCGGCTACGCCTATTTCGACATCGACAACGATGCCGCCTTCGCCGCCGCCACCGTGCTGCTGATCGAACTCGGTCACCAGCGGATCGCGTTGCTCAATGGAGAGGCCAACCTCGCCTTTGTCGTCCAGCGTGAGATCGCCTTTCGCCGCGTCGCGGCGATGCGCGGGCTGCACATTCCGGACCGCTTCGTCAGCCACGACCTGATGAGCGAGGATCAGGCGTTTCTGCATGCCACCGAGATGCTCTCGGGACGGCTCGGCCCGCCGCCGACGGCGTTCCTCTGTTCCTCGACATTGCAGGCGCTGGGCGTCATCCGCGCTGCGGGCGCTGCCGGCCTCGCCATCGGCAGCGATCTCAGCATCATCGCCCACGACGACGTGCTGCCGCATCTGAGGCCCGAGCATTTCAACCCGCCGCTGACGGTGACCCGCTCACCGATCCGCATGGCCGGCGCGGCGCTCGCCGAAATGATGGGCGCCCGCATTTCCGGCACCGATCCCATGCGCCTGCAGCGCATGGTCAGCGCCGACCTGATTGTTCGCGCCTCGACGGGCGCCGCGCCACTGACTGGGAGGGCAGGATGGCCGCACTAGCCGAAAAAATCGAACCGCAACCGCTGGTCCTGGAGGTCAGCAACCTGGTGAAGCGCTTCGGCGCCGTCGAGGTGCTGAAGGATATCAGCATCGAGATGGGCGCCGGCGAATTCCTGGTGCTCGTCGGGCCCTCGGGCTGCGGCAAGTCCACGCTGCTCAATTGCATCGCCGGGCTGGACACCACCTCGGGCGGCCGCATCGTCATCGGCGGCCGCGACGTCACCGAGGTGCCGCCGCGCGATCGCGACATCGCCATGGTGTTCCAGAGCTATGCGCTCTACCCCACGA
>JAEYYP010000033.1 GCA_023428425.1 Pseudomonadota bacterium | reverse complement strand
ATATAGGCCAGTTCCTCGACCGAGGAGAAGCCTTCGGAAGCCAGTAGTTGGGCAACCATCTCGTCAACGTCAAGGGCGGCCATGAACAGAGCGGACCGCTCGGTGAATTCCTTCTGGCTACGCTCGGACTCCTCGGCCTCGGTCAGGATGTCGATATCCCAACCCAGCAGCTGCGACGCGAGGCGCACGTTCTGGCCGCGACGGCCAATGGCGAGGCTCAGCTGCTCGTCGGGCACCACGACCTCGATGCGCTCGGCCTGCTCGTCGAGCACCACCTTGGCGACATCGGCCGGTTGCAGGGCCGACACGACAAGGCCGCCGACATCCTCGGTCCACGGGATGATGTCGATCTTCTCGCCCTGCAGTTCGGCGACCACTGCCTGCACGCGCGAACCACGCATACCGACGCAGGCGCCGACCGGATCGATGGAGCTGTCGTTGGAGGTCACCGCGATCTTGGCGCGGCTGCCCGGATCGCGGGCGATCGAGCGGATGGTGATGATGCCGTCGTAGATTTCCGGCACTTCCTGGCGGAAGAGCGCAGCCATGAACTGCGGGTGGGTACGCGACAGGAAAATCTGCGGGCCGCGCTGCTCGCGACGCACGTCGTAGATGTAGGCGCGGACGCGATCACCGTAGCGGTAGAGCTCGCGCGGGATCAGCTCGTCGCGGCGGATGATGGCTTCGCCACGGCCGAGGTCGACGATGACGTTGCCGTACTCGACGCGCTTCACCGTGCCGTTGACGATCTCGCCGACGCGGTTGATGTACTCCTCGTACATGCGGTCGCGCTCGGCGTCGCGCACCTTCTGCACGATGACCTGCTTGGCCGACTGGGCGGCGATGCGGCCGAACTCGATGGGCGGCAGCGGCTCGGTGACGAAGTCGCCGAGCTTGGCGGCGGAGTTGCGCGCCTGCGCGTCCTTCAGGCCAATCTGGCGGCCGTATTCCTCGACGTGGTCGACCACTTCGAGCAGGCGCCACATGCGGGTTTCGCCGGAGCGCGGGTTGATGTCGACCTTGATGTTGGTCTCGGCGCCGTAGCGGGCCTTGGCCGCCTTCTCGATGGCGTCCTGCATCGCCTCGATGACGATCATGCGATCGATCGACTTCTCGCGGGCGACGGCATCGGCGATCTGGAGCAGCTCCAGACGGTTCGCGCTAACGGCCATTTCAGTTGGTCTCCTTTGCAGAGTCTTCGTCTTCGTCGGAATCTGCCTCCTCAGGCAGCTCGACGGTCTCGATGTCGTCGTCCTCGTCGATCGGGAACTCTTCCTGATCGACCTGGGCCATGTTCATCAGCTTGTCGGTCATCACCAGCTTGGCTTCGGCCAGGAGGTGGAGCGGCAGCTTGAAATCGGGGTCGGTGTCCTTGGGGACATCGGGCAGGGTGACGATGACGGTGTCGCCGTCGACGCCCTTGATGAAACCGCGGAAGCGACGGCGGCCATTGAGAAGATCGGACAGCTCGATCTTGGCCTCGTGGCCGATATAGGCGTTGAAGTCGCGGGCGCGGACCAGCGGGCGGTCGATGCCGGGCGACGACACTTCGAGATGGTACTCGCGGTCGATCGGGTCCTCGACGTCCAGCACCGGCGACACTTCCTTCGACAGCGCCTCGCAATCGGTGATGGTGAAGCGGCCGTTCTCGTCCTCGGCCATGATCTGCAGGGTGAGCCCGTTCTCCTGGGTCATCTTCACCCGGACGAGGCTGTAGCCGAGATCGTTGGCGACCGGCTCGACGATGCGCGAGATGCGCGCCTCGAGCGAGGTCTCCTTCACGTAGCGTTTTTCAGTAAGGTCGAAAGCCACTTGGGCCCTTGTTTGTTTGGCGGTCGCTCGCGTAACGGCTCGCAACTCGCCCAGGTAAACAAAAAGAGCGGGGGCCGGTCAGGGCACCCACTCTCGAATGAGAGCATCGATGTTGACGTCCATATAGCCGCTCTGACGGCGATGTGCAAGGTGGGCGCTTTGCTTGCCGAGATGAGCCGCTATGGTGCGCTCCGAGATTCGACCGGAGATACAGGAAATGAAGACGCGTGCGGCCGTGGCGTTCGAGGCGAAGAAGCCCCTCGAGATCGTGGAGCTCGACCTTGAAGGCCCGAAGGCCGGCGAAGTGCTGGTCGAGATCAAGGCCACCGGTATCTGCCACACTGACGCCTTCACGCTGTCGGGCGCCGATCCCGAGGGGCTGTTTCCCTCGATCCTCGGCCATGAGGGCGCGGGCGTCGTGCTGGAGGTCGGGCCGGGTGTCCAGAGCCTGAAGCCGGGTGACCATGTGATCCCGCTCTATACGCCCGAATGCCGCGAGTGCCCGAGCTGCCTCAGCCGCAAGACCAACCTCTGCACCGCCATACGCGCCACGCAGGGAATGGGGCTGATGCCCGATGGCACCTCGCGCTTCTCCTACAAGGGCCAGACCATCTACCACTACATGGGCTGCTCGACCTTTTCGAACCACACCGTGCTGCCCGAGATCGCGCTCGCCAAGATCGATCCGAAGGCGCCGTTCGACAAGGTGTTCTACATCGGCTGCGGGGTGACGACGGGCGTCGGGGCGGTGCTCAACACCGCCAAGGTGCAACAGGGCGCGACGGCCGTGGTCTTCGGGCTCGGCGGCATCGGGCTCAACGTGATCCAGGGCCTGCGCATGGCCGGGGCGGACATGATCATCGGCGTCGACATCAACAACGACAAGAAGGAGTGGGGCGAGCGGTTCGGGATGACGCACTTCGTCAATCCGAAGGAGATCGACGGCGATGTGGTGCCACACCTCGTCAACATGACGAAGCGCGGGGCCGACCAGATCGGCGGGGCGGACTACACCTTCGATTGCACCGGCAACACCACGGTGATGCGCCAGGCGCTCGAGGCGAGCCATCGCGGCTGGGGCAAGTCGGTGGTGATCGGCGTCGCGGGAGCGGGTCAGGAAATCTCGACGCGGCCGTTCCAGCTGGTGACCGGGCGGACGTGGATGGGAACGGCGTTCGGTGGCGCGAGGGGCCGCACCGATGTGCCGAGGATCGTCGACTGGTACATGAGCGGCAAGCTCGAGATCGACCCGATGATCACCCACACGTTGAGGCTCGAGGACATCAACAAGGGTTTTGATCTCTTGCACCACGGCGAGAGCATCCGCAGCGTGGTGCTGTTCTAGCCGCGCGGGCGCCTCAGCCAGCGAACGAACGAGACGGTGAAGGCCACGACGGCGACGAGGGTGAGAACCGCGCCGATGCCGACGATGGAGCGGCAGAGAAGCTCACCCCCCTCGCCGCGCATGGTCGCGCCGGACAGCGTGCCCGAAACCGTGCAGGTCGCCACGTCGTCGCCTAGGAAGAGCCAGAGGCCGGGCACGGCGAACAGGTAGAGCATCACCAGCGCGCAGAGCCGTGCGGTGAGTTCCATGCCGAAGCCACGAGCCACCACCGACGCGCCGGCAAAGAAGAAGGTCGCTGCCACCGCATCGAGGACCAGCAGCGGCACGGTCGCCGCGTCCGGGACGGCGTGCACCATCACGGCGATGCCGATGCCGAGCGCGATGAACACTCCGCCGAACCATCCCGAAGCCTGCAGTGCGGACATCGCATCCTCCCTCCAGCGGGGAAAGTAGCGCAGGGCGGTTGACGGAATGCTAGCGATGGGGCCGATCAGTCCTCGAGGCCGATGCGGGCGCGAAGGTCGGCCTCGCTCATGCTGCCGGGCCTTGCTCCCTTGGCGATGAGTTCGTGACCGATGGCGACGAGGCCGGCGTTGAGCGGCGTGGGGACGCCGTGGAGCCGGCCGAGGAGCACGATCTCGCCATTGAGCCAGTCGGTCTCGATGCTGCCGGCGCCGCGCTTCAGGCTCTGGACCGACGAGCCGCCGGTGCGGGTGACGCCATCGACCGCGCCCATTTCCATCAGGCCCTTGCGCCGCGGGTCGGCATTGCCGACGGCGATGCGCTCGATGCCCGCCGCGTCGTAGACCCTGTCGGCCTCGGCCTGGATCGGCTCCATCAGCGCACCCGAACGGGCGCCGTGCCCGAGGGCGGCCTCGACGACATTGCCGAGATTATCGCGCAGCTTGCCGTATTTCGAGCGCATGACGTGCTCCAGCGGGAAGGCGGCGAAGCCGGCGCTGTCCATGGCGGCGGCGATCGCGGCGACGGTGTCGTCGAGGCCCTGCGGATAGCGACCGAGATTAACGAGGCCGAGCTTCGGCGTGCCGTAGCAGATGACCTCGCCGGGAGTGACGTAGTCGGCCGGCAGCATCACTGTCATGCCATAGACGTTTGGGAAGAGGCGTAGGGCGGCACGCTCGTTGTTGACGCCGTTCTGGGCGCAGACGATGGCCTGCGTGGTGACGCCGGCGGCGCGCAGGGCTTCGAGCGCCGCAGCGGTATCCTGTCCCTTCATGGCGAGGAAGACGACGTCGTCGGGCCGGAAGGCGATATCCGACGGCGCGGCGACGACAGGAAAACTCACGCGGTCGCTGCCGGCCGGCGTGCGGAAGGTGAGGCCGCCAGCAGCGCGGATCGCCTCGAGCATGCGGCCCCGGGCGATGCCGATGACGTCGTGTCCAGCGCGCGCCAGCGCGGCCGCGAACGTGCCGCCGATGGCGCCGACGCCGTAGATGATGAACCGCATGGGAGGAGCCTCCGAACCAGTGAGCGGCGACCATGGCGCGTGACCAAGCGCCCGGCAATGCACCATTAGGAATGAGAGGTGGGGCGGATCGGTTCAGATCAACCTGCCCAAAAGCGGTACTTGTCCGTGACGGCGGCAGGGGTCTAGAAGGCCCCTCCCCCTCCCACACAACTCATGGATATCGTCATGGAATACCGTCGCCTCGGCAAATCCGGCCTCAAGGTCAGCGAATTCTCGTTCGGTGCGTGGGTCACCTTCGGCAAGCAGGTGGGCGAGGACGCCGCCCAGTCGATCATGGGCCACGCCTACGACAACGGCATCAACTTCTTCGACAACGCCGAGGGCTATGAGCGCGGCAATGCCGAGATCGTCATGGGCGAGGCGCTGAAGGCGCTGAACTGGAGCCGCGACAGCTACGCGGTGTCGTCGAAAGTGTTCTGGGGTGGCGACAAGCCGACGCAGAAAGGCCTGTCGGCCAAGCACGTCACCGACGCGGCGCATGCAGCGTTGAAGCGCCTGCAGGTGGAGTATCTCGACCTCTACTTCTGCCACCGTCCGGACATCGACACCCCGATCGAGGAGACGGTGCGGGCGATGCACAACCTGGTGGTGCAGGGCAAGGTGCTCTACTGGGGAACGTCGGAATGGACCGCGCAGCAACTGACCGAGGCGTATGCGATCGCCCGGCAGGAGCACCTGACGCCGCCGACCATGGAGCAGCCCGAGTACAACCTGTTCCGCCGCGAGAAGGTCGAGGCCGAGTTCCTGCCGCTCTACCGGCTGTTCGGGCTGGGCACCACGATCTGGTCGCCGCTCGCCTCGGGCATCCTGACCGGCAAGTACAATGACGGCGTGCCGGCCGACAGCCGCATGAACCTGCCCGGCTACGAGTGGCTGAAGGCACGGCTCGACAGCGACAAGGGTCGCGACGAACTGGCCAAGGTGAAGCAGCTGGCGAAACTTGCCGGCGATGTCGGCATGCCGATCCACCACCTGGCGCTGCTGTGGTGCAATGCGAATCCGAACGTTTCGACGGTGATCCTCGGTGCGTCCAAGCTCAGCCAGCTGAAGGACAATCTCGAGGCGCTGAAGCACAAGGCGAAGATGACGCCGGAGGTTTTGGCGGAGATCGAGAAGATCGTCGGCAACAAGCCGGCCGGGCCGCAGCGCTACTAGGGCTGATGCCGGGGGCGATGCGGCGAGCGCCCCCTCCACCACCCTGCGGGTGGTCCCCCTCCCCCGCTATCGCGGTGGAGGACCGCCGGAGACCTCGGCGCCTTGATCTCAAGGAGAGCCGAGACAACTGGGAAGTTGGTCCGTTTCGCGAGCTTGATGGGACCTTCGCCGTCTCATATCGTTATGATGCAAACCAAATGCCCGGGCTCGTCGCCCGGGCAGTTGTTTCTGGAGATGCCGATGGCGCGCGGGCCGATGGGTGGGGGACGACGGGGCGGGGGCGGGGGGCTCGGTGATGCCGACATTCCCGATGCGCTGCCGTTCGACAAGGGTGAGCGGCTGAAGACCTTTCGCCATCTCGGCAAGCTTTTCGCCCAGATGTGGCGGACAAGCCCGTGGCTGATGGCACTGTCGATCGGCCTCCGACTGGTGGTGGCGATCCAGCCGCCGCTGGTGCTGCTGTTCACCAAGTTGATCATCGACGAGGTGGTGAAGCAGAGCGGGATGGGGTCGCCCGGCCCGGACGTGGCGGACTGGCTGGAGTCGGGTCGTCTCAACTTCCTGATGCTGCTGCTGGGCGCCGAGTTCGTGCTGGTCTTCATGCGCGATGCGTTCAACCGCGCCATCAACGTGGTCGACAACATCCTGGGCGAAAGCCACTCGAATGCCGTCAGCCTCGAATTGATGCAGCACGCGGCGAAGCTCGACCTCAAGCATTTCGAGCAGTCCGAGTATCAGGACCGGCTGGAGCGGGCACGGCGGCAGGCCTCGTCACGCTCCACCGTGATTTCGCAGCTCTTCGGGCAAGGCCAGTCAATGATCACCGCCGTGGCGCTCGCCGCGGGCCTGTTCATCTACGCGCCGCTGCTAATCGTGCTCCTGGCGGTGAGCTTCGTGCCGGCGGTGTGGGGAGAGTTCCGCTTCAACCGGCTGGCCTACTGGATCAGCCACAACCGCTCGCCGGAGCGGCGGCAGCTCGAGTACCTGCGCCAGATCGGCGCCAGCGCCGACAGCGCCAAGGAAATCAAGCTGTTCGGGCTCGGCGATTTCCTCTCGGGCCGCTTCTCGCTCCTCAGCCGGCAAATTCTCGAAGAGAACAAGGCCCTCAACATCAGGCGCGCGCTGCAGACCGGCGGCCTCGCCGCGATCTCCACCGTCGCCTACTACGCCGCCTACGCCTACATCGTGTGGCGGACGCTGCATGGTGACTTCACCATCGGCGACCTCGTGTTCCTCGCCACCTCGTTCAACCAGCTCAACGGCTACATCCAGCAGATCCTGATCGGGTTCACCCAGATCGCCGGGCAGAGCCTCTACCTCGACGACCTGTTCAGCTTCTTCGAAATCGAGCCGACCATCCTCGACCCGGCGTCGCCGAAACCGTTTCCGGTGCCACTCAGGCAAGGCATCGTGTTCGAGAATGTCGGGTTCCGCTATCCGGGCTCGGACAACTGGGCGGTGCGCGGGCTGAACTTCACCGTACCGGCCGGCGAGACGCTGGCGCTCGTAGGCGAGAACGGGGCCGGCAAGACGACGATCGTCAAGCTGATGACGCGGCTCTACGACCCCGACGAGGGCCGCATCCTCGTCGACGGGGTGGACCTCAAGGAATTCGCGACGGCCGATATCCGCCGGCACATGGGCGCCATCTTCCAGGATTTCCTGCGCTACTCGTTCACAGCGTCGGACAATATCGGCGTCGGCCGGATCGAGGCACTGGCGGACCGTGGGCGGATCGAAGCGGCGGCGGAGCAGAGCCTCGCCGGTCCGGTGATCCGCAAGCTGCCTGCGGGCTACGACCAGATGCTGGGCCGCACTTTCTCCAAGGGGCAGGATCTGTCGGGCGGCGAATGGCAGAAGCTGGCCATCGCCCGCGCCTACATGCGCGATGCGGAAATCATCATCCTCGACGAACCCACGGCAGCGCTCGACGCACGGGCCGAGGCCGAGGTGTTCCAGCGCTTCAAGACGCTGGCGGAGGGAACGACGGCGGTGCTGATCTCACACCGCTTCTCGACGGTGCGGATGGCCGACCGCATCGTGGTGCTGGCCGATGGGGCGGTGAAGGAAGCTGGCACCCATGCGGAGCTGATGGCGATGCCGGCAATTACGACTACGTCGAGTTCACGGCCGAGTATGCGCCGTTCACCATGCATGATCTCGACAATCTCGGCCGCGCACTGGAGCTCAAGAACCTCGGCGGCATGATCAAGGTCGAGCAAACGCAATGGACGCATCAATCCATGCGTGCGATCGGCTCGGGCTTCCAGAGCATCCTGTTCGCCGATGTGCGCACCGTCGCCGATGCCGAGGCCTGCATCGGGGCCGTGCGTGCGGAGACTCCTGGGACTGGCGGGCGCCTCGGCGTCGGTATGCGG
>JAEYYP010000418.1 GCA_023428425.1 Pseudomonadota bacterium | reverse complement strand
GTGCCGGTCTCGTAACCGAAGCCCGCGCCCCAGCTGTAGCCGTAGCCGTAGTTGACGATCGGGTCGACGTCATCGGCATCCCACGGGTGCACCACTTCGGGGGCCCAGTGATAGTTCAGCGCCGCCGAGCCGCGCAGATAAAACGAGCCGCCCACGTCGTAGTCCACGTCGGGAATGTCGATCGGCGGGTACTCAGGCATATCGGCCGCGATGGCCTGGCCGCCGAGCAGTGCAGCGGTTCCTACCGCCGCGAGAGCAAGAAGCTTACGCATTTAACAAGGTCCTTTTGCCACCCCGACACCAGTCGAGTGAGACCTACTATGCCCGCGACTTCTTAAAGCTCACTTAACCCTAAGCCTTAACCCTAATTCCGCATGAAGCGCGAGGGTTAACGACCGGTTACTTGCGCGAATACTTGTTTGAAAACAAGCAGCGCCCTACCCGAGCTGTCGGGGGGCGCCGCCATTGTCCGAAGTCTGATCGATCGATCAGGCGACCTTCTTGATGGTCGCCGCGATCTCGCTGACCACCGCCGCGACCAGTCCCTCGTCATCGCTCTCGGCCATCACGCGGATCACGGTCTCGGTGCCCGATGCCCGGATCACCAGACGACCACCGGTGCCGAGCCTGGCCTGGCTCTCCTTGATCGCCTGCTGCACCAGCTTGTGCTCGAGCGGCTTGCCGTCCTTGTAGCGCACCGATTGCAGCAGCTGCGGCACCTTCTCGAAGCGCTTGCACACCTCCGATACCTGCCTTCCGGCGAGCTTGGCTACTGCGAGCAGCTGCAGCGCCGCGATCAGGCCGTCGCCCGTCGTGGTGAAATCGGAGAGGATGATGTGGCCCGATTGCTCGCCACCGACATTGAAGCCCTTGGCGCGCATCGCCTCGAGCACGTAGCGGTCGCCGACCTGTGTCCGTTCGAGGTTGAGCCCGATGCCGCCCAGATAGCGCTCAAGGCCAAGGTTGCTCATCACCGTCGCGACGAGCCCGCCGCCCTTCAGCTCGCCGCGCGTGTGCCAGCTCTCGGCGATCACCGCCATGAACTGGTCGCCATCGACGATCTCGCCCTTCTCGTCGACGATGATCACGCGATCCGCGTCACCGTCGAGCGCAATGCCGATATCGGCCCGCAGTTCGCGCACCTTGGCGATCAAGGCCTCTGGCGCGGTAGAGCCGACCTTGTCGTTGATGTTGAAACCATCCGGTTCGACGCCGATGGTGAACACTTCGGCGCCCAATTCCCACAGCGCCGTCGGCGCCACCTTGTAGGCCGCACCGTTGGCGCAATCGAGCACCACGCGCAGACCGGTGAGGTCGATGTTCTTGGGCAGCGTACGCTTGGCGTACTCGATGTAGCGCGTCTGCGCGGCTTCGTCGCGATGCGCCCGGCCGATCTCATGCCCGGTGGAGAGCGAGCCGAGCATGTTGGAATCGATGAGTTGCTCGATATCGTCCTCGAGCGCGTCGCTCAGCTTGTAGCCGTCGTGACGGAACAGCTTGATGCCGTTGTCCTCATACGGGTTGTGCGAGGCCGAAATCATCACGCCCAGATCGGCACGCAGCGAGCGCGTCAGCATGGCAACGGCGGGCGTCGGCATCGGGCCGAGCAGGTAGACATCCATGCCTACGGCGGTGAATCCGGCCGTCAGCGCGTTCTCGAGCATGTAGCCGGACCGACGCGTATCCTTGCCGATCACCACGCGGTTGCGATGGTCGCCGTTGACGAACTTCAGCCCGGCGGCCATGCCGACCTTCATGGCCAGCTCAGGCGTCAGCTTGTCGCCGTTGGCGAGCCCGCGAATACCGTCCGTGCCGAAATACTTGCGCGCCATGGGATGCCCTCTTCGCACCGGTGCGGCAAACCCTATCGCCGCCCGGCAAACATACGAAACAGATTGGTGCCGTTTCGTTAACCGCTGAATCGCGGCTTGATTTGGGCCTCTCGACCGATACTCGGTGTTTTGGGCAGCTGTGTTGCAGCGCCGCCGCGAGGCGCTCTATTGCTGCTCAAGCCGCAGGAAGCGGTAGGTGTTCATCTCGATGAACCGCTCAGGCGTCCGATGCTCGGCCTTCAACCTGTCGGCTATCCGTTCCCGCTCGGCCTTGCGAACGAGCAGCCGGTAGGCGCCCCCGATAAGCCAGTGCAACACCTTGCTGCGCGACCGGAGAGAAGCGCCGAGGTCGCTGACGATGGGCGAAACCACCTCCTGGTAGACACGCTGGTCGAGCAGGATGGTGCCGGCCGCCATGGCGGTCACATCCTCGTCGGACGTGATCCGGAAACCTTCCTCCTCCGCCCGCGGCGGCAGGTTGGTGAACCGGTGTCCGCCGCCGATCTGTCGGCCGCCGCGATAGTTCTCCGAGCGGAAGCAGTCGGCGATGACCACGCAGCCCCCGGGCTTCAGCATCGCCTTGACCCTGGGCAGCGACACCGACATCGGTATGTACTGGAAGCTCTCCGAGAACAGGCAGACGTCGAACTTCCGCTTCGTGGAAAACTCCTCGAGCCGGGCGTGGTGCACCTTCACCGTGTCGCCCAATGCCTCCCGGGCAAGCCCGACCTGCACTTCGGACGGAGTGAGCATCTCGACGTCGTAACCCAGCGAGTGCAACCGCCCCGCCATGGCGCCGGTGCCCCCGCCGATATCGAGTACGCTGGCGGGCGCGGGTGGCAACAGGGCCAGGAGCTTGTGGACATAGCGCTCCTGCGCCGCCAGAAGCTTCGGCATGCTGGGCGTTTCGCCGGGCAGCCACAGGCCGTAGTGCAGCCAGGGCGTATCGGCGAAAACCTTGAAGATGCGGGCAAAGAGGTCGAGATCCTCATGCCGCCGGAGCGTGTTCCTGATCATGGCGAAGGGATGCGTCAGCGCGCCCGGAATGGCAAGGCGCAAAACAGAAGGGCCGCCCGAAGGCGGCCCTGAAGCTCGTGTCAGCTGCCCGGCTGTGGCTCGGGCGCCGCGTCCGGTTCGGCATCCGGGCGCTTGCGGCCCGACTTGCCGGCGCTCGGGACGACGCTCGCCGACTTGGTGACGGTTTCTCCGTCCGGCCGGGTCGGCTGAATGCCTTCCATCAGCCCGCGAATCTCGTCGCCGGTCAGCGTCTCGAAGTCCAGCAGCGCCTGCGCGATGGCGTGGAGATCGTCGATGTTCTCGCGGATCACCTTCTGCGCGGTGGTGTAGCCGTCCTCGACGAACCGCTTCACTTCCGCATCGACGATCTGCTGGGTCTCGTCGCTGAGATGCGTATTGCGCTGCATCATCGAGCGGCCGAGGAACACTTCGTCCTGCGCGTCGCCGTAAAGGAGTGGGCCGAGCTTGTCGGACATACCCCATTCGGTCGCCATGGCGCGGGCAAGACCCGTGGCCATCTTGATGTCGGCGGAAGCACCCGAGGTCACCTTGTCGTAGCCGAAAATCTCTTCTTCGGCGACGCGGCCACCCATGGCGACGGCGAGGTCGGCATAGGCCTTGCGGCGCGTGAGCGAAACCTGATCGCGCTCCGGCAGACGCATCACCATGCCCAGCGCACGACCGCGCGGGATGATTGTGGCCTTATGGATCGGATCAGACGCGTCCATCTTGATCGCGAGGAGCGCATGGCCGGCCTCGTGATAGGCGGTGAGCTTCTTGTCTTCCTCGGTAAGGCTGAGGATGCGGCGCTCGGCGCCCATCATCAGCTTGTCCTTGGCATCCTCGAACTCGCTCATCGTGACGAAGCGCTTGTTGCGGCGGGCCGCAAGCAGGGCGCC
>JAEYYP010000431.1 GCA_023428425.1 Pseudomonadota bacterium | reverse complement strand
TTGTCGCGCCGGCCACACCCCACGGCTGCTCAGGCAACGATCGTCCAGCTTATCCCCTGTCCCTCACCCTGATCGCCAGATAGGGCCGGCCCGGCAGCTCGATGCCGAACGCCGCGTCCGCCTTCCCCCCGCGCACCACGTCGCCGTGGCGCGTGGGGTGCGGGATCAGCGCCGGTATGCGCTTGGCCGGGGTCACCGTCATGTTCCAAGTGTCGATCAGGTCGACTTCGTAGTCGCCGTCCTCCTTGGGGAGCCCAGTCGTCCACTGGTTGGGCTGGTGCTCGCCGAAATAGATATAGCTCACCTTGCCGTCGCGGGCGCCCGAGATGCGGCTCCACGGCCAGGCCGCGTTGTGCCCCATCGGTGTCAGGCCGTGCCTGACGTCCTCCTCGATGATCTGGCGCAGGAAGCCGATCCGCTTCCACGCCTCGCCATGCAGCTTGCCGCCCTTGGCCCACCAGATCAGGTCCTCGGGGTCGGCGTAGGTTTCGCCATGCCCGGCATAACCGCCGCGGAGCACGGTGGTCCAGAAGCGGTGCGTCAGCTCCTGGGCGGTGATGTTGCCCCAGCTCGGCCAGATGTTGCCCTCGTATTCGGGTTCGTCGTTGACCACGGGCTTGCCGTACTGCTCGCGCCACTCGGGCGTGCGTTTCACGTCCCAGTTCTGGATGCAGACGTGGCTGACCCAGGCCTTGCGATGGTCGAAGTTCATCGACTGGTCGCCATTGTGGATGGACTTCGGGTGGTTGTACGGGTCGTTCTCTTCGAGGATGTGGAAGTAGCGGTCCCACTGCGCCACGGGCTTGGTGTGGAGCAGGAAGTCGTACTCGTTGGCGAGCGCCCACCAGACGTTCGAATAGGCCGCGAGCCGCGCCGCCAGGTACTCGACATAGCGGAAATCCTGCTCGGCCGTCATGTTGGAGTAGTCCCACCTGTCATAGGGGTGGAACATGATGATGTCCGCCTCGATTCCCATGTCGCGCAGCTTGCCGACCTGCTGCTCGAAATGCTGGAAGGCTTTCGGGTTCGGCCGGTCGAAGTCGAGCCTGCCATCGGCGCCCGGCAGATAGACGTCCTGCAGCGGCTCGTTCTCGTTGAACGGATAGTCCTTGGGGAACACGCCCATGCGGATCTTGTTGAATCGCGCCTTGCCGAGCGTCTCGAGCGTCTCCGCCTGCATGGCGAGCGGCTGGTGCGTCCACGCATAGCAGGTGGTGCCGAACGGGAAATACGGCGTGCCGTCGGCATGGGCGAAGTGGAACTTGTTGGCGACAGCCACCGGACCATGCTGGCCGGCGCGTGCGGCCGTTGCCGTGAAGCCGCCGGCCTTGCCATCGAGCGAAGCGGTCCTGCTGCGGGTCCGAAAGCTCCACTCTCCCTCGTTGTCCGGCATGAAGCGCACCCGATAGGTGCCCTCGCCATCGTAGAAGCCGGGGACACGGACTTCGCGCGCGTTCTGCGAGAACACCGCGTCGAAACTCACCTCGACATAGGGATTGCCGCCGGACGGTCCGGCAAAGCTGGCTTCAAAGATGTCGTACTTGGCGACGCTGGTCATTTCTCTTCCCCTCAGTCGATGCGCTTGAACAGCAGCGCCAGGTACGGCGCCGGCGCGAAGTGCAGCACGTCGCCGCGCTGGACGCTGTCAGCAAGCTTGGTCTCGGTCATGTTCCAGGTGTCGATCAGCGTGGCGCTGTAGCGCTCGTCCGGCGGCACCGCGACCGTCCCCTCGCTCGGCTGGTTCTCGCCCATGTAGCTCAGGTAATACTTGTGCGGCTGCCCGGCCGTCGGCCACCAGGCCATGGCCGGCGCCCAGCCCTCTTCGCCAGCCGGCGGCACGAACAGCTGCTGCAGCACGACATTATCGAGCCCACCCTGCATCGCGATGCGATAGGCGCCGGTGGACTTGATCGGGTCGAGCCCCTCCTCGGGCCCCTCCTCCATGATCCGGCGGAGGAAGGCGATGCGCGAAATACTCTCGCCGATCAGCTTGCCGCCCTTGGCCCACCAGATGGTCTGCGTGTCGTTGTTGAATGTCTCGCCATGGGTGACGTAGCCGCCATTGACGACACCATCCCAGAACCGCCGCACCATCTTCTGGCCGCTGATATTGCCCCAGAGCTCGGCGATCGTCCCCTCATAGCAGCACTCGTCGATCGAGACCGGCTTGCCGTATTTCTCGCGCCACACCGCCGACATATTGGCGCTCGAGCGCTGGATAGAGGCGTGCGTAATGCGCGGGTGGTTGTGGTCGTAGAACTTGAAGCAGTTATGGACGCTGAGCAGGTGCCCGTACGGATCGTTGTCCGCCGTGATGTTGATGAAGCGATCCCAGTCCTGCGGCGTCTTCTGCGGCATCAGGTCGTATTCGTTCGCCATCGACCACCAGACGTTCGGGAACGCCGCCAACCGCGCGGTGAGATAGCGCAGGTAGCGGTCATCCTCGGACGGCGACATACGCGAGAAGCCCCAGCGGTCATAGGGGTGGAAGACGATCAGGTCGGCCTCGACCCCGATCTCCGCGAGCTGGTTGATTCGCTTCTCGAGGTGGCGGAAGTATTCCGGCTCGAACTGGGTGAAGTCGAACTTCCAGCCGTATTTGTCCGCCCCGGCAAAGCTGCCGTCCCACTTGCTCTTGCCCGTCGCCAGCAGCTTGAACGGATACCGCTCCGGCTCGTTCTCGTTGTAGCGATAGTGCTTGGGGAACACGCACATGCGGATCTTGGTGAAGGGCGCCTTGGCGAGGCTCGCCAGCGTCTCCTCCTCCAGCGCATCGCCCTGCAGGTTCCACACATAGGCGGTCGTGCCGATGTTGAGATAGCGGGTGCCATCGGCATGGGCGAAATGGTGGCGGTTCTTCACCCGCACCGGCCCGTGGTGATCAGGCTTCGCTGCTCCAACCTCGAACGTGCCACTCACCCCATCCAGCGCCGGCGCGTTGCTCCGGGTCTCGTAGCTCCAGCTGCCTGTCGTATCGGGCAGGAAGCGTAGCTTGTAGACCCCTGCCCCGTCGTAGAAGCCATTCACCCGCACCTCGCGCTCGCCCTGCCGGAAGGTGGCGCGCAGCTCGACGTCCAGGAACGGGTTGCCGTCGGACGGCCCGTTGATCGAAAGCTCGAAGGTGGACCAGAGCGACGCGGGACCACTGGTCGTGACGGTATTGGTCATCGGCAACATTCCTGTCTTGGCAAGGGCACGCGGGTTGTCAGGCGGCCGTGCGGCGGGGCCGCCAGCGGCTCTTGGTGGTCGGGATCGAGCTCAGCAGCAGCTTTGTGTAGTCGTGCTGCGGATCGCTCATCACCTGTCGGGCGGGGCCGAACTCCACCACCTGCCCCTTGTTCATCACCACGACGTAGTCGGAGATGTAGTAGGCCGTGGCGAGGTCGTGGGTGATGTAGAGGAAGCTGCGGCCGGCCTCGTCGCGCAGCTTCTTGAACAGGTTGATGATGATCATGCGCCGGGACGCATCGATCATCGACACAGGCTCGTCGGCGACGATCAGCCTGGGCTCGGGGATCAGCGCCCGCGCCACCGAAATGCGCTGGAGTTCGCCGCCCGAGAACTGGTTGGTGTATTTGCCACGCACCGCCGCATAGTCGAGGCCCACGCTCTGCAACGCCGTGGCGACAGCGGCTTCCCCGGCACCTCCCTCCATGCCGGCGACGCGGGTCGCCGTCTCGTGCAGATAGGCGTCGACGGGGCGGTAGCGGCTGAAGGCTTCGAAGGGGTTCTGGAAGATCGGCTGCACCAGACCTAGGAACTGCTGGCGCGACAGGGTCGAGCCCCGTCCGGTCACCACCGCGTCATAGACGATGGCGCGGCCCGAACTTGGCGTTTCGAGCCGAAGCAGGGTCTTCGCGAGCGTCGTCTTGCCGCTGCCGGACTCCCCCACCACCGCGATCACCACCGGCCTGTCGCTCTCGACCGTGATGTTGACGTCGTTGAGGGCCTTCACCTGGCGTGAGCGCATCAGTCCGCCCTGCCGGTAGATCTTGTTCAGCCCCTCGGTCTTGAGGATGACGGTCATGCCGCGGCTCCCTCGCTTGCGCTGGCTCGCGCCACGTAGTGACCGGGCTTCACCTCGATCAGTTCCGGTTCGACCCGGTAGGCGCGATCGCCACCGGCACCGGCGAGACTGGCGAGCACGCCGCGCATGCTGTCGTCACCTATGGTCGGCAGGCTGTCGATCAGCATCCTGGTGTAGGCATGCTGGGGATCGGCGAAGACGCTCTCGGTATCGCCATACTCGACCACGCGGCCGGCATACATGATCAGCATCTTGTCGGTGACCTGGTAGTGCACGCCCATGTCGTGCGAGACGACGAGGATGGTGTTGCCCATGCGCTCCTGCACATCCATCAGCAGGGTGAGGATTTCCTTCTGGACCACCACATCGAGCGCGGTGGTCGGCTCGTCGGCGATGATCAACCCGGGCTCGAAGAAGGTGGCGAGCGCGATCATCACCCGCTGCCGCATACCGCCCGACAACTGGTGAGGATAGGAGTCCATCGCCTCCGGCGGCAGGCCGAGCTTGCCGAGATAGGCGCGGGCGCGTTCCAGCACTCGCTTCTTGTTGGTGTCGGTGCCTTCGAAGTCGATGAACTGCTCGCGGATGCGGATCACCGGGTTCAGCGAGTTCATCGAGCTTTGCGGGATATACGAGATGGACTTGAACCACTCGCGGCGGATGTTGGCGCTCGTCACCGGCTGGCCGTCGCTGCCCGTGAAGCCGTAGTCGATGCTGCCGCCCGACAGAGACATGGGCGACTGGATGTCGCCGTAGATCGCCTTCATCAGCGTGGACTTGCCGCAACCGGACTCGCCGGCGATGCCGACGATGCAGCCATCCGGGATGGTGAGCGTGACGCCGTTCACGGCGTCGATGACGCGCGAGCCGATGCGGTAGCTGACCTTCAGGTTGTTGAGACGGATCATAGGACACCACGCTTGTTGGCGAAGGCCTGGTTGAAGCCCGTCGAGGAGAGGAAAAGCCCCAGGAACAGCAGCACCGTCGCCACGATCGGCGCGATGATCCAGACGTAGTTGCCGGTGAACAGCGCGTTGTAGTTCAGCGCCCAGAAGATGATAGAGCCGAGGGTCGGCACTTCCACCTTGCTGAGGCCGATCACCGCCAGCGTCGCCTCGGTATTGATGGCGAAGAGCACCGTGTTGATGAAGGCCACCAGCATGTAGGCCGTGACGTAGGGAAAGACCTCGCGCAGCAGGATGTCGAAGGTCCTGGCGCCGGAGAACTTCGCCATGTTGATGAACTCGCGTTCGCGCAGCGTCAGCGCCATCGAACGGATGGTGCGCGCACCCCAGGCCCAACCGAACACCATGATGATGAGGCCGACCGTCAGGAAGGAGGAGTTACCCCGGATCAGGGCGCCCAGGATGATCAGGATGGGCAGCAGCGGAATGGTGATGAAGCTATCGACCACCAACATCACCACGCGCTCGAAATTGCCGCCGATATAGCCGGCGCTGAGCCCGATCGTGGTGGCGATGATCGTGACGCCCAGACCCACGAGAATGCCGAGGGTCAGGGAGTTGCGGACGGCGAAAGTGAGGAACCAGAAGATGTCCTGGCCGATGGCATTGGTGCCGAGCGGGTGCTCGAACGAGATCGGCAGGTTCTTCAGGTAGCTCGCCTGCACGGAAGGATCGACCGGGGCGAAGATCGGCAGCACGAAACTGCCCACGCCCATGATCAGGATGATCGTCAGGCCGATCGCGAGGCGAGGGTTGAGCAGCCACATCAGGCTGTCGCGCGCCTTCACCTTTTCCGGGGCGTCCGCCACCGGTGCCGAGACGGTGGTCGAGCTCATTTGTGACGGATCCGCGGGTCGAGGAGAGGATAGATCAGGTCGATCACCAGTGCCGCGGTCGCGACCGCCATGATCGAGATGGTGATGGCGCCGTAGAGCACGTTGTAGTCGCCACTCGAGGCTGCGGTACGCATGATGAGACCGACGCCGGGATAGGAGAACAGCATCTCGGTGAGCAGCGCGCCGGTGAAGATGGTGCCCAGTGACAACGCCAGGGCAGTCACCTGCGGCAGCATGGCGTTGCGGAAGACGTAGCGGGTCATCCGCGTCCAGTTCGAGCTGCCCTTGAGCCGCGCATAGGTCACGTAGGGCTCCTCGGTGGTGGCGACCGCCAGGGCCTTCATCGACAGGATGTTCCAGCCGAAATTGGCGAGGATCAGGGTGATCGCCGGCAGCAGCGAATTGTAGAGGATCATGCCGAATTTCGCCGGCGTCATCTGGCCCACCGGGAAGCTGGGCGAGAGCGGGAAGACCGGGAAGACATAGCTCAGCAGCAGGATCACCGTCACCGCGAGGATGTAGTACGGGATCGGGTAGAGCAGGATGCCGACGATCTCTAGGACGCTGGCCGCCCGCTTAGTGTGGAAGTAGCCGGCCACGAGCCCGACCACATTGCCGAGGATCCAGGCCACCACGGTGGAGCAGAGCAGCAGCCCGAGCGTCCACGGCACGGCCGTGAAGATGATCTGCGACACCGGCTGGGGGTAGAAGGTGAAGGACGGGCCGAAGTCGAAGCGCAGCACGACGCGCTCCATGTAGGACAGATACTGCGTCAGCAGGTCACCCTTGAGGCCATAGAGGACCTCGAGATTCTCGCGCAGGCTCTGGATGGCCTCGGCGGTGAGGGCTCCGGAGGCGCGTGCCTGGATCTGGCCGATATATCCGTCGATCGGATTGGTCGGCATGAGGCGCGGCAGGAAGAAGGTGATGGTGAGGCCGATGAACAGCACCACGATGTAGAGGCCTATTCGCTTGGCCACATACTGCACGACACCGATCATCGGGTACTCGTCCTTCAAAAAGGGGGGACCGGGGCGACAGGAGGACGTCGCCCCGGCATCAACCGGTGCTTACTGCTGGCCGGTCGGTTCGATGTTCAGCAGCGTCTTCTTGAACGACGACCACCAGGTGTAGGGCGCAGCGTAGAAGTTGGCCTGCTTGGGGAAGTTGGTCCAATAGGTGCTGTTGGTCGGGATCGTCGTCGGGATGTTCATCAGGTTGATGAGCTGCATCCCCTCGGTCAGCTTCCTGGCGATGGCCTGCCCGTTGGCGACGAAGGGCTCGGACCCGATCTCGAGCGTCTTGCTATCGGCGACGAGCTTGAAGATCTCGGGGTCGGTCACGCGGATGTAGTTGCCCTGGATCGGCTCGTTGGAGTCGGCCGGCTGGTTGTAGGCTTTGGCGTCGGTGAACGTCGCCCAGCTGTTGAACCAGTTCGAGTTGTAGGTGCACGAGCTCGACCAGTTAACCATCAGGTCGAGGCGGGCATTGGTGTTCTGCACCGTTGCGAACTCGCCATTGTCGACCTGGCGGGCGTTCACGTTGAAGCCTGCCTTGCGCCAGCTGTCGGCGATCGAGAAGCCGGTGCGCTGCATCACCTTGTTCCAGTCGGCCGGGATGACGAAGTCCAGCACCCAGGGCGATCCGTCGGCCTTGGTGTAGAACCCGTCCCCACCCTTGGTGATGCCCACCGAGGCCAGCAGCTTCTCCGCCTGCGCCGGATCGTACTTCCACCAGCCAGCGCCGAAGCTCTGCTTTACTGCATCACCCGTGGGGACTTCCGATTCCGGGGTACCCTGCGCCTTCAGCTTTTCGATCAGCTCGGCGCCGAAGTTCGGGTTGAAGGGCTTGTAGCCGTCCGCGAGCGTCAGTTCGTTCAGGAACCCGTCGAGCGGCTGATAGTAGACCGAGTTGGTGATCGGCGTGTCGGCGAGCGGCAGGGCCGAGGCCTTGAACTGCCCGCTGACGGCACTGATGCCGACGGTCTGCATGTCGATCGAGAGGGCCAGCGCCCAGCGAACCGCAGCTTCGTTGTACGGAGCCTTCAACTGGTTGAAGTAGATGCCGTAGGAGCAGGCATCGTTCATGTCGTGGTAGGGCAGCGTCGGCGAGAACGTCTCGATCTTGGGATTGCGCGCCTTGGCGGCGGCGATCGAGTCAGGGCTCATGAAGGTGTCGACGTCGTACTGGTTCTGGACGAACGCCAGGGTACGGGTCTCCTCGGCGCCGAAATCCTTGTAGAGGACGTACTTGGCCTTTGGCTGTTCCGTATTGCCCCAGCCGGCACGCTGCCAGTCCTCGCGGAGTTCCCACAGCTGCCAGAAGCCGTTGGGATCGAATTCCTTGATCTTGTATGGCCCGAGCGTCACCGCCGGGGCGTTTTTGAAGGTGACGACATTGTCGCCCTGCGGCTCGAAGATGTGCTTGGGGACGGGGACGAAGAGCGAGCCCCAGGTGTAGACGCCCATCACCGTCTGGAAATCGTAGGCCGGCGCAGCGGTCTCGATCTCGAACGTGTAGTTGTCGACCTTGGTCCAGCTGCCTTCCTTGATGTAGTTCACGGTGCGGGCGACGAAGGTGAGCTTGTCACGGTACTTGAACGCGGTCTCGAGGGTGTAGATCAGGTCATCGACCGTGAACTCCACCCCGTCGCTCCAGAACACGCCCGGGCGGATCGTGATGCGGAACTTGGTGTGCTCGTCGTTGAGCACTTCCACAGGACCGGCAGCCAGTTCGGGGTAGGAAACACCGGTCGAGGTGTCCATCTCCCACAGGAAGCTCCAGCCCAGTTCGCGGAAGCCGCGCCAGATGGCGTACTGGTTGAGCGGGTTCTGGGCGTCGGGGTTGGACGCCTTGCCGTCGAACGTCTGAACGATCAGCGTCTCGGCTCGTGGCGTCCCGACATCGGTCATGGATTGAGCGTAGGCGGCGCTGCCCATCAGGGCGCCAAGCAGTGGGGCAAGCAGGTATCGGCTGATCCTGTGTCGGCTGGTCGTGGCCATGTCGTCTCCTCCTGGCTGGTCGGCCTCCCGGGCCGCCTGTTCATTGGGGCCTTCGGCGAGGACGGGTGACCAGTCGCACGCATGCATCGCCACGCCGCTCGGGCGCCGATGCATCCCCATCCTCCCGCGCCTCCCTAAGGCGCATCGCAACCGAACGACTTTCGTGTATTTTCGTTTTTTTGCGATTGCCAAGAGCTACGACGTCAAAATGGGCAAGTCAATGCCCGTTCGGAAGGTCATCTGCTTGCGGTTTGCGAGGATTGTGGACATGCACTATGCATTCGCAAGGCGGCATGGGTTGCCGTCGAGACGTAAGGAATTGAGAACTATGGCAGATGGCGGCGGACGACAGAACCTCTTGGCCGAGCCGCGGCGCCGCAAGATTCTCGAGTGGCTCCAGGAAGAGGGCAGCGCCCGGGTCCGAGATTTGTCCGCGGCTTTCGGCGTCACCGAGGCGACGATCCGGCAGGATCTCGAAAAACTCGAAAGCGATGGCTACGTCACCCGCGAGCACGGAGGCGCCTACCTCAAGTCCGTGCCGCAGCAGGTGGAGTCGCTGTCGCTCCACCACGTCGAGAACATGGATCGCAAGCGCAAGATCGGGGCCGCGGCGGCGGCGCTGGTGGCCGACAACGAAACGATCATCATCGATTCAGGCACCACCACCAGCCAGTTCGCGGAAAACCTGCGTTCCAAGCAGTACCTCAACATCATCACCAACGCGCTCAACATCGCGCTGATGCTGGGCGGCAACCCGACCAACACGGTCCACATGCCGGCCGGCCAGTTCAAGGCGCCCACCCTGTCGCTGTCGGGTGAGAAGTCGGTCGAGTTCTTCGTCGGCATCTATGCCGAGAAGCTCTTTCTCGCCACGGCCGGTATTTCGTTCGAGGCCGGGCTTACCTATCCCGCAATCGGGGACATCTACGTGAAGCGCGCCATGATCAAGGCCGCCTCGCATGTCTATCTGCTCGCCGATTCCACCAAGATCGGCCGCATGTCCTTCTCGTCGCTCGGCAGTATCGACCTGATCCACACCCTGATCACCGATGACGGAATTTCCGACGAGGACCGCAAGGGCTTCGAGGCCAAGGGCATCGACGTCATCGTCGCCTAGGAGCTGGGCCGGGTACCTCGTTTGCGCGCAAAACGATAACAAACGAAAATTTTCGGCATTGCACGAAAGCTGACGCGACGGTAAACCTCCGTCCAGCATCGAGCCTCAGGAAAAGCACGTGTCCAGTCTGGCAGCCACCGATCGCCACAACGATCCCATCGCCCTGATCCGCGAAAAGGCCCTGTGGATCCGCCGTCGCAGCTTCCGCATGGTCTACGAGGCGCAGCTGGGTCACCCCGGCGGCGACTTCAGCGCCGCCGACGTGCTCGCCACCCTCTATTTCGGCGTCCTGCGCTTCGATTCCGCGCAACCGCGCGACCCCCATCGCGATCGCTTCGTGATGAGCAAGGGCCACTGCACCGGCGCCTTCTACGCCGTGCTCGCTGGTGCCGGCTATTTCCCCGAGGCCGAACTCGACACCTACATGCAGCCGCTGTCCAAACTCAACGGCCACCCGAACCGCAACTACCTGCCGGGGGTCGAGACCAATACCGGTCCGCTCGGCCACGGCCTGCCGGTCGCCACCGGCATCGCCATCGCCGGCCAGATCGACAATGCCGACTTCCGCACCTTCGTGCTCACCGGCGACGGCGAGTTGCAGGAAGGCTCCAACTGGGAGGCCGCGCTCACGGCCGGCCACCGCAAGCTGGAGAACCTGACGTTGATCATCGACCGCAACCGCCTGCAGCAGGGCGCGCGCACCGAGGAGACAGCGAGCCTCGATCCGCTGGACGACAAGTGGCGCGCCTTCGGCTGGCATGTCGAAGTCGTCGATGGGCACGACCACCAGCAACTCTACGATGTGCTACGCGCCTCGCCGAAGGGGCGGGGCAAGCCGCTCTGCGTCGTCGCCAACACCTTCAAGGGCAAGGGCGTCAGCTTCATGCACGACAACGTCGCCTGGCACCATGGCGTGCCCAACAAGGAACAGTACGAGCAAGCCATGCGGGAGCTGGTGTGATGTCGGCGGCCGCTGCAGCAAAGACCGGATACTTCGATTGTCGCGACGCCTTCTCGCAGACGATCGAATCCCTCGCCGAAAACGACCCCCGCATCGTCACGGTGGTGAGCGACAGCGTCGGTTCGTCCAAGCTGGTGAACTTCCGCAAGCGCTTCCCCGAGCGCATGGTCAATGTCGGCATCGCCGAGCAGACAGTGGTCGCCGTCGGCGCGGGGCTCGCCAATGGCGGCAAGGTGCCGTTCGTTTCGGCGGCCTCGTGTTTTCTGACCGGTCGGGCGCTCGAGCAGATCAAGGCCGACATCGCCTACTCCAATGTCAACGTGAAGCTGATCGGCCAGTCGAGCGGCATCGCCTACGGCGAACTCGGCCCGACCCATCACTCCATTGAGGACATGGCCTGGCTGCGCCTGCTCAACAACCTGACGCTGATCGTGCCCTCGGACCCGTGGGAGACCGAGCAGGCAATCCGCGCGGCAGCGGCGATGGATGGCCCGGTGTTCGTGCGGGTGAGCCGCATGCCGGTACCGGCGCTAGAACGAAAGAACCCGAGGTTCGAGATCGGCAAGGCCGAGACGCTGGTCGAGGGCGGCGATATCGCCATCATTTCCAATGGCACCATGGTGCACAGAGCGGTTGAAGCGGCGTCAGTCCTGGCGACGGAGGGCATTTCGGCGCGGGTGCTCAACATGTCGACGGTCAACCCGCTGGACGAAGAGGCCATCCTCGCGGCAGCCGAGACCGGCGCCATCGTCACGGTCGAGGAGCACTCGGTGCGTGGCGGGCTTGGCGGCGCGGTGGCCGAAGTCGTCGCCTCACACCGGCCGGTGCCGATGAAGATCATGGGCTTCCCCGGTTTCGTCCCAACCGGTTCCGTCGAGTTCCTGATGGAGCACTTCGGCCTGACCGCCGCGGGGATCGCCGAGAATGTCCGCGCGACGCTGAAGCGCAAATGACCACGGGGCTGGTTCTCGCCATCGACCAGGGCACAACCAACACCAAGGCATTGGCGGTGCGGTCGGACGGCACCATCGTTGCGCAGGCTTCAAAGGCCATGCATGTCCACTATCCACAGCCCGGCTGGGCCGAGCAGTCACCGCTCGACATATGGGGCAGTGTGCGCGAGGTCATCGCGAAGGTCGTCGGTGAGATCGGCGAACCGATCGCTGCCGTCGCAATCTCCAATCAGCGCGAGACAATCCTGCTATGGGACGCCGAGACCGGGCGGCCGATTGGCCCCGCAGTCATCTGGCAGTGCCGGCGATCGGCGGATCGTTGCGCTCACCTGCGTGCCGCCGGCCACGCGGACGAGATCAACGAACGGACCGGACTGGCGCTCGACCCACTGTTCCCCGCCGCCAAGATCGCCTGGCTGCTCGATGAGTTGCCGGCTGCCCGGGCCGAGGCGACGGCAGGAAAGCTCCGCGTCGGCACGGTGGATTCGTGGCTGTTGTGGAACCTTACCGGCGGCAAGGTACATGCCACCGACCACTCGAACGCCTCGCGCACCCAGCTCTTCAACACCGCCACGCTGAGCTGGGACAAGCGGCTGGCTGAACTGTTCGACGTGCCGCTGAACCTGCTGCCGACGGTGCTGCCGTCCGACAGTCGCTTCGGCGAGGTGGCGGAGGGCGCCACCGCCCTGCCCGGCGGCACCCCGATCCACGCCATGATGGGTGATTCCCACGCTGCGCTGTTCGGGCACGGCGTCCGTGTTCCGGGGACGGTCAAGGCAACCTACGGCACCGGTTCCTCGCTGATGACCCTCACCGCCGAGCGAGTCAGCTCCAGCCACGGTCTCTCCGGTACGATCGCCTGGAGCACATCGGCCGGGGTTGCCTATGCGCTCGAAGGCAACATTTCGGTATCTGGCCAGGCAGCCGCCTTCATGGCCGACATGCTGAACCTCCCGGACGCCGAAGCCCTGAGCGCGCTCGCCTACACCGTGGACAATAGCAACGGCGTTGCCTTCGTGCCCGCCCTCGTCGGCATGGGTGCGCCGCACTGGCGCGACGATGCACGCGGGACGATCACCGGGCTGTCGCTGGGCACCAGGCCCGCGCACCTTGCCCGCGCCGCCCTCGAAGCGATCGCCTTCCAGGTGACCGACGTCTTTAGCGCCATGGAAGACGACATCGGCAGCCCGATGAGCCAGTTACGGGCCGATGGCGGCGCATCCCGCAATGATTTCCTGATGCAGTTCCAGGCCGACCTGATCAACCGCCCGGTGGTCACCTCGCGGGCCCCCGAAGTCAGCGCGCTCGGCGCCGCCGCCATGGCGTTTACCGGCCTCGGCGCCGCGGTGCCCATCGTGCCGGGCGCGACCCGCTTCGAACCCTCCATGTCGCCCGATGAGAGGAGCGACAGCCGCGCTCGCTGGCGGTCCGCAGTCTCCAGGACCTTGCACACGCCAATCAACTCGACAGCCAATTAGTGGGAGGAACCTCATGGCTCAACGCTTCGGTGCCGGCATCTGGCACTTTGCGACGTATCTCGATCGATACGCCACCGACGGCTACGGCGCCCCGAGAACCATCCTCGACGCCATAGACCTCGCCGGGCAAGTGCGCGACCTGTCGGTGGTGGACCTCAACTGGCCGTACTTCGGCGGGGAATTCAGCGACGAGCAGATCAAGGCGGCGCTGGACAAGAACAAGCTCGGCGTCATCGGCATCACGCCGGAAATCTATACCCGTGAGTTCTCCAAGGGCGCCTTCACCAACCCCGACGCCGGCGTCCGCCGCGCCGCGCATGAGTTGATCACGCGCGCCTGCGACGTGGTGCGATTCCACAAGGCCGACTATGTGAAGCTGTGGCCCGGCCAGGACGGCTGGGATTATCCCTTCCAGGTCGACTACAGCACGCAATGGCAGCGTTCGCTGGATGGCGTCGGCCAGCTGGCCAGCGAAAACCCGGATCTGAAGTTCGTCATCGAATACAAGCCGCGCGAGCCGCGCGTGCGCATGAGCTTCGGCTCGGTGGCCCGCACCATCCTCGGCATCGAGAAGATCGGCCTGCCGAATATCGGCATCCTGCTCGACTTCGGCCACGCCATCATGGGCGGTGAATCTGCTGCCGACAGCGCCCAGCTCGCCATCGACTATGGCCGGCTGTTCGGCATGGATGTGAACGACAACTACCGCTCGTGGGACGACGATCTGGTCGCCGGCAGCCTGCATCCGATTGAACTGTTCGAGTTCTTCTACGTGCTCAAGAAGAACAAGTGGGAAGGCGTCTGGCAGCTCGACCAGTTCCCATTCCGCGACGACAGCGTGGCAACGGCCAATCACGCGATCGACTTCCTCAAGGCGGCAGGCAAGGGCCTCGACGCGCTCGACGTCGACGCCCTTCAGGAAGCACAGAGCCGGCATGATGCCATTGCGGCGCTGAAGATCGCGCAGAAGGCCCTGTTCGGCGCGTTCTGATGTGCTACGGGCGGGGCATCAACCCCGCCTGCCCTATCCCGGAGACTGCCGTGAGCGACCGTATCGAGAACCTCGTCGACGAGATGACCCTCGACGAGCAGGTGAGCCTGCTGTCGGGCGAAAATTTCTGGTCGCTGCCGGCGATAGAGCGGCTCGGCATTCCGAAGCTGCGGGTCACCGACGGGCCAAATGGCGCGCGCGGCGGCGGCTCGCTGATCGGCGGGGTCAAGTCGGCGGCCTTCCCGGTCGGCATTGCGCTCGGCGCGACGTGGAATGTCGGTCTCGTCCGCGAGATCGGCGTGGCGCTGGCCGAGGAAGTGAAGTCTAAGGGCGCGCACGTGAGCCTCGCCCCGACGGTGAACCTTCACCGCTCGGTGACCAACGGCCGCAACTTCGAGTGTTACTCGGAGGACCCGTTCCTCACCGCAGCACTGGCGGTTGGCGTGATCGAGGGACTGCAGAGCCAGCGGATTTCGGCCACGATCAAGCACTTCGTCGGCAACGAGAGCGAGATCGAGCGCACCACGATCAGCTCGGAGATCGACGAGCGGACGATGCGCGAGCTCTACCTCGTACCGTTCGAAGCGGCCGTGAAGGTGGCCGGCACCTGGGGCATCATGAGCTCCTACAACCGGCTCAACGGCACCTTCACCAGCGAGAATCCCTGGCTGCTGGACCAGGTGCTGCGGCGCGAGTGGCACTATGACGGCGTGGTGATGTCGGACTGGTTCGGCTCGCACTCGACGGCGCCGACGGTGAACGCCGGCCTCGACCTCGAAATGCCCGGACCGCCGCGCGATCGCGGCCAGAAGCTCATCGATGCCGTGG
This sequence comes from Pseudomonadota bacterium, assembly GCA_023428425.1. Taxonomy (GTDB): domain Bacteria; phylum Pseudomonadota; class Alphaproteobacteria; order Rhizobiales; family Devosiaceae; genus Devosia_A. The sequence continues at coordinate 9,580 of JAEYYP010000431.1, read as the reverse complement.
CGGCGGGCGAAGTCCCGGCGGAGACGGTGCGGACACGCGCGCTGAACATCCTGCGCCTGATGGAGCGCACCGGCGCACTTGACGACCACAGCGAATGGCAGGAGCGGGCCAATGACCGGCCGGAGCATCGTGCCCTCATCCGTCGCGCCGGTGCCGAGGGCGCCGTGCTGCTGAAGAATGACGGCGTGCTGCCACTCTCGGGCACCGGCAAGGTTGCCGTCATCGGCCCCAATGCCAGGGTCGCGCAGATCATGGGCGGCGGCTCGGCCCAGCTCAATCCGCACTATCGCGTCTCGCAATGGGAAGGGCTGGTTTCGGCGCTCGGCGAGGAGCGGCTGAGCCATGCCGTGGGCGCCACCAATCATCGGTTCGAGCCGCTGCTGCGCGGGCCGTTCGAGGTCGAGTACTTCGCCAATGAGGCTCTCGAGGGCGAGCCTGTGCATGTCGAGACGCAAGAGGAGGCCCAGGCCTTCTGGATCGGCTTCGTCGGTGGCGGCAAGGTCGATGCCCTACACTTTTCGGCGCGGCTGACCGGTTCGTTCACGCCCGAGGAAAGTGGCGTGCACCGGGCCGGCATCTACTCGGCCGGACGGACGCGACTGCTCGTCGACGGCAGGCTCGTCGCCGACAACTGGACCAATTGGCAGAAGGGACGCACCTTCTTCGAGGAGGGCAGCGACGAGGTGGTGGGCGAAATATCGCTCGAGGCCGGTCGCGCCTATGAGGTGGTGATCGAGTTCGTCACCAAGGAATTCGCAACGCTCGGGCTTGCGGCCTTCGCCGCCGGTATCGGCAGGCCGCTGGGTGACGACGCGATCGCCGAAGCGGTGCGCGTGGCGCGCGAGGCCGAGACAGCGGTCGTCTTCATCGGTCGCAACGGCGAATGGGACACCGAGGGCTCGGACCTGCTCGATATCACGCTACCCGGTCGCCAGAACGAGCTGGTGGCCGCGGTCGCCGCCGCCAACCCGCGCACCGTCGTGGTGCTGCAATCGGGTGGGCCAGTGGAAATGCCCTGGCTCGACAAGGTCGCCGCCGTGATCTCTGCCTGGTACCCGGGGCAGGAAGCGGGCAATGCCATCGCCGACGTGCTGGTGGGTGCCGCCGAGCCCGGCGGACGGCTGCCGCAGAGTTTCCCGGTGCGCTGGAACGACAATCCGGTGCATTCGCAGGACCGCGAGATCTATCCCGGTCTCGAGGGCAAGGTGCGCTACGAGGAAGGCCTGTTCATCGGCTATCGGCACTACGACCGGCTGGGCATCGCCCCGATGTTCCCCTTCGGCTTCGGCCTTTCGTACACGACGTTCGCGCTCTCGAACCTGTCGGTGGATGCATCGCGCTTCGAGTCCGACGCGGCCGCAAGGGTGTCGGTCGATGTGACCAATACCGGAGGCCGGACCGGCTCCGATGTGGTGCAGGTCTATGTCTTGGATCCCGAAGCGTCGCTGATGCGGCCGGAGAAGGAACTCAAGGGCTTTGCCAAGGTGGCGCTGGCGGCGGGAGAGACACGGCGGGTCGAGATCGCGCTCGACGATCGCGCCTTCGCCTTCTACTCGCCCGGAGCAAAGCACTGGCTGGTGGAGAAGGGCCGCTTCGTCATCCGCGTCGCCCGCAACGCCAACGACCCCGGCCTTGCCGCCGAGGTCGCGCGTGAGAACACCCTGATGCTGCCGGTCTAGGCGAGGGCGTCAGCCTTTCACCGCACCGGCGGTCATCCCAGCCACGATCTGTCGATTGAAGAACAGATAGGCGACGAGGGGCGGGATGGTGATCAGCAGGATGTTCATGAACAGCAGGTTGAACGAGGTGTTGAACTGGCTCTGGAAATTGAACAGCGTCAGTTGCACCGTCACGTTCTCCTTGCCCGGCAGGTAGTAGAGCGGGTTGGTGAAATCGTTGAAGACGAACACCGACTGCACGACGATCACCGTGATCACCACCGGCTTCAGGAGTGGCAGGATGACGGTAAAGAACAGCCGCAGCGGCCCTGCCCCGTCGATGATCGCTGCTTCGTCGAGCTCGCGCGGTATCGTGGCGATGAACGAGCGAAACAGCAGGACCGAGAAGCTGAGCCCATAGGCCACCTCGATCAGCACCATCCCATGCAGCGTCTTGAACAGGCCCAGGCTCTGCAGCAGCCAGATGGTGGGCACCACGGCCGGCGGAATGATGAGGCCAGCCAGCACCGCGAAATCGGCGACGCGCGTCCACAATGACGGGCGGCGCTGCATGACGAAGCCCGCCATGGCCCCCAGCACGACCATGAGGGTGACGCTGGCGACGGTGAGGATGATCGAGTTCACGAAGGCGGTGACCAGCATGTAGTCGCGGGTCGAGACCACCTGCACCAGGTTCTCCCAGAACAGCGACACGGCCGGCAGGTCGAACGAGCGCTGCGCCGCCTCGCGCGGTGTCTTGAGCGCATTGATGACGATGAAGGCGAACGGCACCAGGAACACGAAGATCGATGCCACGATGGCAATGCCACCGAGCACATAGCGGCGCAGGCCTTTCATCGCTCGACCTCCTTGCGGTTGAGCCAGGCGGAGAGCGGCACCACGATGGCAGCGACCAGCAGGAACAGCACGACGTTGCCGGCCGTGGAGAGGCCGTAGAAGCCGGCCTGGTATTGCTTGTAGATAACCGATGCGATGACGTCCGAGGTGAAGCCGGGCCCGCCCTTGGTCATGGCCCAGATGAGGTCGAACGAGCGCAGACCGCCGATCAGCGACAGGATGATCACCGTCACGGTGGCCGGCCGCACCAGAGGCAGGGTGACGTTCCAGAAGCGCTGCATCGCGGTGGCGCCGTCGATCTTGCTGGCTTCGTAGTATTCCTGGGGGATCGAGACCACGCCGGCGATGTAGATGACCGTCGCAAGGCCGACGCCGCGCCAGACATCGACGAACGCCACCGAAAGCAGCGCCAGCTTCGGGTCTGTCAGCCAGCCCGGCCCCTTGATGCCGAACAGCGCCAGGGTCTCGTTGATGATGCCTTGGGTGGGATGCATCATTATGGTGAAGGTGATGCCGACGCCGACCGTCGAGACCAGCACCGGAAAGAACACCACGGCCCGCAGATAGGCGCGGCCGAAAATGTCCGAGGTCAGCAGCAATGCCAGCAACAGGCCGAGCACGACCTTGAGCCCGGAGGTAACAACGCCGAAAATCAGCGTGTTGGTGACGCCCTGGACCAGGAACGGCTCGCGGAAGAACTGCGCGAAATTGTCGAACCCGATGAAGGTAGCCTCGCTGAGCGACCAGCGCGTCATCGAGAAGAAGAACGAGGCGACCGTCGGGTAGAGGAACAGCACGCCCGCCACGATGGCGGCCGGCAGCATGAACCAGTTCGGATAGGCCGACCGCATCGTCGGCCGGCGCGCCGAGGCGGCGTTCCGGCGGTCAGGAGTGGTGGCCGTGGCTGTCGCCGTCATGCAAGTCCTCCGAAGAACGGCCGCGCCGGACGAGTGCCCGGCACGGCCTGATCGTCACCAGCCCGCAATGCCGAGCTGCTGCGCCTGCTTCTTGACGTCCTCGTCATAGAGCGCGGCGGCATCGGCCGGAGCGCGGAAGCCCGAACCCACTTCGACGGTGATCTGCTCGAGCGCCGGCCCCTTGATCGGCGAGACGAACTCGAGCGCCGGAGCGGTGGTGCCCTGCTGGTTGAAGTAGGTCTGCAGGTCGGCAACGGCGGGCGGCACGTCGGCCGGCAGCTCGCAGCCCTGGATCAGGAACGGACCGGATGCGCCCACCGTGTCCATTTCGATCTGACAGCCCTCGGTCGAGGCGATGAAGGCGATGAACTTCTTGGCTTCATCGAGGTGCTGGCTGGTCTGTGGGATGTAGAGGCCGTTCGGCGTCCACACAGTGAGACCGTTCGAGGCGGCGTCGTCGCCCGGGATGGCGAAGAAGCCGACATCACCAAGGTTCTCCGGCGCCAGCTGCTGAATGTTGGCAATCGCGAAGGTCAGCATCGGATAGTGCGCGCCCTCGCCGGTCGCTACCTTGACCACGCCCTCTTCGAACGTAGCGGCGGCAAAGTCCTCGTTGAGGTAGCCGGCGTTGAAGATTTCGGCCTGGCGCTCGAAGCCCTTCATGGCCGCCGGGGTGGTGGCGTATTTCGCCTTGTTGGCGGTGTAGTCGGCCGCGAAGGTCGGCACGGCCTTCTGCACGTTGAAGAAGTCACCGAGCACGAAGAGCTGGCTGGTCCAGGTAGTGCCGAACGTCTGGATCACCGGAGCCTTGCCGGCAGCCTTGATCTTTTCGTTGTTGGCCATGAACTCGGCCCAGCTCTTGGGGACCGCGAGTCCAAGCTCGTCATAGATCTTCTTGTTGTAGAGAATGCCGCCACCCATGGCGGTGCCGTGCGGGGCGCCGCGCACCGTGCCATCGGTCGCCGTCACCACGGTCTTGAACGAGTCGAGGATGTTGGCCTGGAAGGGCTCGTTCGTCAGATCGACAAGGTTTGCAGTCGGATTCAGTGCCTGGAACAGCGAACCGGCATTGTACGAGAATACGTCTGTCATCTCGCCGGTGGCGAGCCGGGTCTTGATCAGGTTGTCGCCATCGGCGCCACCAGGACGAGTCTCGAGCTCGACCTTGATGTCGGGATTGGCAGCCTCGAACGCCGCCACATGAGCCTCGGCGGTAGCGACCGTATTGGGGGCGTTGTCTACCAGGTAGCTGATGGTCACCTGCTGGGCGAAGCTGGCGCCCGTGAGCGCCGTCATCGTCAGCAGGGCAGTCGCGAAACCGGCGAAGAGTGTGCGCCGCTTGAGATGCGTCATTGTGGTTCCTCCCTTATGGACCCGTTCTGCCGGGCCATTTCGTGCAGCCGCCGCCGTCAGGGCGTGCGGGCGTTGATGTCGAGTTTCTCAATCCCCAGCCGGGCCGTGGCGACATGGTCGAAGGTGACGACGTGATCGCCGGGCGCCAGTTCGCGTTCGCCACCGCTCCAGGCGGTGCCGTCGACGGTGATGTTCGGCGCCGAAAGCCGCAGCACTCCGCGGGCGCCGGTCGGCACCGTGAGCTCGTAGCGGACCTTGCCGTCCTCAACGGTCCAGCCGGCCCGGATGGTGCCGCGCCTGCTGTCGTGATGCGCCGAAACCGGCGACAGTTCGGGGATGATGACCGGCTCGAAGACTATCGTCGCAAAGCCCGGTTCGTCGGCAGTCGGGCGGAAGCCGGCGACGCCCTCGAGGAGCCACTGGCACACGGCGCCATAGGCATAGTGGTTGTAGGAGTTCATCTGTGGGTTGTAGATGGTGCCGTCGGGCGCCATCGCATCCCAGCGCTCCCAGATCGTGGTCGCCCCCATCTTCACCTGGTAGAGCCAACCCGGCACGCCTTCCTGCAGGAACAGATCAGCGGCGATGCCGGGCTCGCCGATCTTGACCAGCGCGGGCAGCAGCGCCGGGGTGCCGATGAAGCCGGTGCCAACCTTGCCATCGGCGCGCAGGATCGTGGCCTTGAAGTACTTCTTCGCCGCCTCGCGCTTCTCCTCCGGGATCAGGTCATGGAGGAAGGCCAGCGCATAGGAGGTCTGGTCGTCATAGGCGAGCCGGCCTGACGCCGTGATGAACTCCGTGGCGAAGGCGGCCTTCACCTTCTCGGCGATGCCTTCCATGCGGGTGGCCGTCGCGGTGTCGCCGACAATGCGGGCCATCCGGGCGACCATGCCCGAGGTGATGAAGAGATAGATCGTGGCGGAAGCGTCATCGCCGATGGTCGGCAGCGGCTTGGCCGAAGGGCCGCTCGGCTGCAGCCAGTCGCCAAAAGTGAAGCCACGCGCCCCCCATTGACGCGGTGGCGACACGATCGGGCCATTGCTGATCGACCAGACGAAGTCGACCCACTTGACCATCGCCGGCAGCGCCTCGGTCAGGATGCCGGTGTCGCCATAGTGAAGGTAGAGCTGCCACGGGATCACCGCGATGGCATCGCCCCAGCCGGTGGAGCCGAAGAAGCCGGGATACTTCTCGGGCTGCTGCCGCGTCGGATCGGGAACGACATGCGGCACGGCACCATCCGGGCGCTGGTCGGCCATGATGTCGCGCACGTATTTGGTCAGGAAGCTCTGGGCATCGGCCAGGTAGCAGGCCGTACCGGCAAAGACTTGCGCGTCGCCGGTCCAGCCGAGCCGCTCGTCGCGCTGCGGGCAATCGGTCGGCACTTCGACGAAATTGGAGCGCTGGCTCCACAGCGTGTTCAGCACCAGCCGGTTGACCAGCGGATTGGCCGACACGAACGCAGCCGTGACCTCGCTCACCGAGCTCACCGGGATTGATGCGATCGTCTTGATGCTGGCCTTGCCGACGATGCTGACGCGGACGAAGCGATAGCCCTGGAACGTGAATATGGGGCGGTAGTGCTCCTCGCCGTTACCGGCCAGCGTGTAGTCGAACTTCGCTTCGGCGGTGCGGTAGTTGCCGTTGTAGAAGTTGCCTTCCTTGTCGAGCACCTCGCCATGCTCCACCAGCACCCGAGCCCCGGCCTCGCCAACGACGGTGAAGGCGACGTAGCCGGCGTGGTTCTGGCCGAAGTCGTAGACCGTGCGCCCCTCGGCATCTGCCCAGGACTTGACCCAGGCGATGCTGGGCAACTCGCGCACCGGGGTGGTTTCATGCGGGATCAGCACCGAGGTGTCGAACGCGAGCGCCACCGTGCCGTCCGTCACCTTCGGCTCCACCCGCGCATCGAACGTCTCGCCGAAATAGATACCGGACTTGCGGACCGGCAGTTCGCCACTTTGCCAGGTGGCGTCGGTGACGAGGATCGGCGTCGCGTCGCCGGGGTTGCTGCGCAGTTCGGCGATGGCCGCGATGTCCTTGCCCCAGACGTTGAACAGCGGCGCCTGCCCCCACATCATCTGCGAGCGCAGCCAGCCATCGGCGAGCCAGATCTCGATCTCGTTCTCGCCGGCCGTGAGCAGGTCAGCCACCGCATAGGTCTGGTAGGACAGCCGCTTGTCGTAGACGGTCCAGCCCGGCGTCAGCAGGTCATTGCCGACGCGCTTGCCGTTGATGAAGCATCGGTAGAGACCCAGCGCACTGATCCGCAGCGTCTCGTTTCCGCCGACCGATTTGAGGGTGAAGCGCTTGGCGATGAAGCTGGCTGGGGTGCCAACGCCCTTGTCGCTGAGCGGCTTGACCATGCTGGCAACCCACCCGGTTCGAGTCGACTTCGGCGCGTGCGCATCCACCACGTTGTCCACGTGCTGCTCCTCCCTGAAACCGCCGTTCTGCCGGCGTGTGTAATGTTCTACGTATAGCGTTCTACATTTCCGCGAACTTGGCAATGGGCATTTTGAGCGATCCGTGAGACAAGGCCTGAGGCAGGAGCTTCCGCATGGACCAACCACGGCCAAAGCCCAGGGCAGAGCGCGTCACCATCAAGGAGGTGGCCGAAGATGCGGGCGTTTCCGTTGCCGCCGTGTCCAAGGTGCTGCGCGATGCCTATGGCGTCAGCGAGGCGCTGCGCGGCAAGGTCCGGGCCTCGATGCAAAAGCTCAACTACCGGCCGCTGGCAGCGGCCCGCGGCATGCGCGGGCAGACGTTCACGCTTGGCATCACCTTGCCTGACCTGCGCAATCCGTTCTTCGCCGACATCCTCGCCGGGGTGAACCAGGCGCTGGAGCGCACGCAGTACCAACCGCTGCTCGGCATCAGCCAGTCGGCCCCCCTCATCGAAGAGGCGCTGATCGACGCGATGATCGACCGTCAGATGGACGGCATCATCCTGGTGGGCACCACCGAAGTGCCGGACAAGCTGGCCGAGATCGCCCAGCGCACACCACTTGTCGCCATCGCCCACTACGCCGAGCCCGATGCGCATTTCGACACCGTCAACAATGACGACGTGCTGGGCGCGTCTCTGGTGGTGAAGCACCTCGCCGCCAATGGCTACCGCAAGGTCACCATGCTCAGCCTCGCTTCGAGCACTTCCACCATCGTGGCGGAGCGGGAGATCGGCTACCGGCGCACCATGGAGGAGCTCGGCCTCGGCCACCACGTCACCATCGTGCGGGCGGGACAGACGGTGCGCGATGTCCACTCTGCCGGCAGCAGGCTGCTGCAGGGGCGCGACCGGCCCGACGCCATCTTCTGCTGGACCGACTTCATTGCCCTCGAGATCATCAGCGTCGCCGGCGAGCTCGGCCTGATCATCCCCGACGACATCGCCGTGGTCGGGTACGACAACACAGTCTACTGCGACTTCAGCCAGAACAGCCTGACCAGCATCGACCAGTCAGGCGAGGTTCTTGGCCTTCAGGCCGCGCGCCTCCTGATCGAACGCATTCGCGGCCGCACCACCCCCGAACGTTTCGTGGTTACCCCCCGCGTCGTCGCCCGCAACAGTTCGCGTGGCCGCCCTATTGCATGAGGCGCCCCACAAGTCCCGGTCACCTGATTGAGCGCTTCCCACCCCGCCCGGCTCTTGCTAAGAGCCGGGTCGAGGGCGTGTAGCTCAACGGTTAGAGCCAAGTGCTCATAACACTTCCGATGCAGGTTCGAATCCTGCCACGCCCACCAGCCTTCGCCCTGCGGGCTTCGGCTCGGCAAGCCGAGACGGAGCCTGAAGGGTGAAGGCTGTCGCGCCGTAGCTTCAGCGAAGGCGGACCACACCAACCCCAGGCACCCCATGAAAACCTTCAAGCAGCCACAGTCCGATCTCACGCTCTCCAGCATCGTGCTCGGCCTGATGCGGATCGCCAAGATGAGCGACCCCGAGATTCGGCAGCTTTACGATGCTGCCGTCGATGCCGGCGTCACCATGATCGATCATGCCGACATCTATGGCGGCGCGCCGCATGTGTGCGAAGCGCGCTTTGGCGATGCGGTGAAGCTTTCGCCGGCCGAGCGCGAGAAGATCATGATCCAGTCGAAGGCCGGCATCCGGAAGGGCTATTTCGACTTCTCTTCCGAGCACATCATCGAGGCGGTCGAAGGTTCGCTCAAGGCGCTCCGCACCGAGTATCTCGACGTGCTGCTGCTCCACCGGCCCGACACCCTCGTCGAGCCCGATGACGTGGCGAAGGCCTTCGACCAGCTCCACGCGGCCGGCAAGGTGCGCCACTTCGGCGTCTCCAACCAGACGCCGGGCCAGATCGAGCTGCTGAAGTCCGCCGTCAGGCAGCCGCTGCTGTTGAACCAAGTGCAGCTTTCGATCGCCCACGCCAACCTGTTCGCGCAGGGCATTGCGGCCAACATGGACGGGCTGGATCAGTCCATCTCGCGCGATGTCGGCCTGCTCGACTACTCGCGCCTCAAGGGCATGACCATCCAGGCCTGGTCGCCGGTGCAGCAGGGCTTCTTCAAGGGCGTCTTCATCGGCGACCGCGAGAACTACGCCGAACTGAACGACGTGATGGACGAACTGGCCGAGAAGTACCGCGTGACGCCGACCGGCATCGCGATCGCCTGGATCACCCGGCACCCCGCCAATATCCAGGTCGTGCTCGGCACCACCAAGCCGGAACGCGTCCGTGAAAGCGTCGCCGGGTCGGACGTCGTCCTCACCCGCGAGGAATGGTACCGGCTGTTCCGCGCCGCCGGACACAAGGTGCCGTAAGGCGAAGGGGC
>JAEYYP010000401.1 GCA_023428425.1 Pseudomonadota bacterium | reverse complement strand
ACCAAGGGCGTCATCGAGGCCGGGCGCGTGGTGGACATGATCGCGTTCCTTGTGGCGGCGTCTGATGTCGCGGAACTCGGATTGCCTCCGAACTTTGGATTCCATGCGCTTACAGGCGACAGGCGGGGCAGCTTTGCCATGACTGTCACAAAGAACTGGCGGCTGACATTTGCCCTGTCCGATGACGGCACGATCATCAACCTGGACCTGGAGGACTATCACTGATGGCGATCAAGCTTCACCCGTCGATCCATGTTCACCCGGGACCGTGGCTGCGGCGTCAGGTCGTGGCGCCAAATGGAGTGACGGTGAAGGACCTGGCTCTGCATCTGGGTGTTTCGCGCCAGAACCTGAGCAACCTCCTGAACGGGCACACGGCCCTGTCGGCAGACATGGCCATCCGGTTCGAGAAGGCATTCGGGCTCAGGGCGGAAACCCTGCTGAGAATGCAGTCCTCCTACGACCTGGCTCAGGCCAGGGGGCATGAGGATGCCATCAAGGTCGCGCCGCTATCGACGGCCGCGTAGGGGGAGACAGAATGAACCGGAGCAGTTTTCGCGGCATTTTCGTCATTGTGACGACGCCGTTCACCGCCGACCTGCGGCTCGACGAGGAAGGGCTGGAGGCGACGATGGAGTTCTGCCTCGCGGCGGGGGTGCATGGCGTGGTGGCCAATGCGCTGGCCAGCGAGGGCGGCTACCTCGGCGAGGCAGAACGCCGCCGGGCGGCCGAGATCGTCGTCGGACGGGCGAAGGGCAGGGTGCCGTCGATCGTGGCGGTGTCGGCGCCCCATCATTCGATCGCGGCAGACTACGCGCGTCACGCCGAGGCGATCGGAGCCGACGCGGTGATGGCGCTGCCGCCCACCCTGCACCCCTCGACGGTCGCCGACCTCAAGGCGCACTACCGCGCGATAGGCGCAGCCACGGGGTTACCGCTGGTGATCCAGAACGTTATCGGCCAGGGGGCGACGACGATGGGCGCGCCGCTGATCGCCGAACTGGTCGACGAGGTGCCGACGGCCCGCTTCGTCAAGGAGGAGTCGGGCTATCCGGCCCAGACGGTCGGCGAGATCATCCGGCTGTGCGGCGACAAGGTCGAGGGCGTCATGGGCGGCCGGGCCGGCAAGACCTTGCTCGAGGAAGTGCGTCACGGCGTCTCCGGCACCATGCCGGCGTGCGAGATCGCCGACGTGCACGTGGCCCTGTGGAATGCAATCGAGGCGAAGGACGACGCGCGCGTGCGCGACATCTTCAATCGCCTGCTGCCGCTCCTCGACATGGAGAGCAACTACGGCATGCCCCTGATGAAGGAGGTGCTGAAGATGCGCGGCGTCATCGGCAACGCCGCTGTGCGCCAGTCCGGCTTCCGCATGCTCGACGATCATGCACGGGAAGAGGCTGCGGCCATCATGGACGGACTGACTGAATACATGCTGCCGGCATACCGGCACCGCCGCTGAGGGAGACAGACGTGACTGGGACCGACACGATCGAGAACGCCATCAACCGCAATTCGCAACCGACCGAGTTGCGGATCACCGACATGCGGCTCGCCGTGGTGGCGGCGAACTACGACTACCCGATCCTGAGGATCGACACGAACCAGGGCGTCTATGGCCTCGGCGAGGTGCGCGACGCCGGGCACGCCACCAACGCACTGCAGTTCAAGTCAGTGCTGCTCGGGCAGAACCCGTGCAATGTCGACATGATCTTCCGTGCCATCAAGCGCTTCGGTGGTTGGGGCCGCGAGGGCGGCGGTGTCTCGGGCATCGAGATCGCGCTGATGGACCTGATCGGCAAGGTCTACGGCGTGCCCTGCTACCAGCTGCTGGGCGGCAAGTACCGCGACAAGGTCCGGCTCTATGGCGACACGCCGACGCCGGACAATCCGACGCCCGAGGATTTCGTCGCGGCTGTGAAGGGGCGGCGGGCGCGTGGGCTGACCTGGATCAAGTTCGATCTCAGGCCCAGCCTGTTCGAGACCGGCGCGGATCCGCTGATCGGCCACGATGCGCCGCACGAGACGCCGTTCGACATGGGCAAGTGGTTCAAGGCGCCGATGGCCGGCCGCGGGGTGAAGCTGACCGACGCCACCATCGAGCGCGCCGCCAATGTCGTGGGAGAGGTGCGGGCGGCCGTCGGCAAGGACGTACAGCTCTGCGTCGACCACTTCGGTGAGGGCTATCTCACAGCCGACGAGGTGATCCGGCTCGGCAAGGCGCTTGAGAAATACGACCTCGCCTGGATGGAAGACCCGATGTCGCGCTTCGACATTCCGGGCCACAAGCATGTCTCGGACGCGCTGCTGACGCCGATCGCGGCGGGCGAGGACTGGTACCTGCGCGACGGCTTCCGCGAAGCGATCCGGACGCGCGCGGTCGACATCGTGCACCCGGACCTGCTGACGTCGGGCGGGCTGATGGAGACCAAGCGCATATCGGACGACGCCGAGGAAGAGGGCATCCCGACGGCGCTCCACTGCGCCGGCTCGCCCATCGGCTTCATGGCCAACATCCACACGGCGGCGGCGATCTCGAGCTTCCTCGCCTGCGAGCACCACGGGCTCGACCTGCCGTTCTGGGAGGGGCTGGTGACAGGCCTGCCCAAGGACTACATGGCCGGCGGGTTCGTCACCGTGCCGGAGAAGCCGGGCCTGGGCATCGACATAAACCTCGACGCCATCGAAGCGGGGCTCAGGACGCCGGGGACGATGTTCCTGCCGACCGACGAGTGGAACACGCCCAAGCTCGCCTTCTGGCGGCCCGACAACCGCTGGCCAGAATAGGCCGGCGGATCGGACGAGTGGATGCGGATGGGGTGACGGAAGCTTCCTAAGCCCGCCCGCTTTCCGCTATAC
>JAEYYP010000356.1 GCA_023428425.1 Pseudomonadota bacterium | reverse complement strand
TCCACAGCACCGCCGAGGCGACGAGTGAAATGACGATCGGCAGCAGGTACATCGTGCGGAACACGGAGTAGCCGGGGAAGCTGGTATTGATCAGCACCGCGAGCATGAACGACAGGAAGACCGTCGGCACCACGCCCAGAACCAGCAGGTAGGCGGTCTTCACCACCGAGTTCACGGCGCGCGCATCGTTGAGCAGCGCGAAATAGTTGTCGAAGCCGACGAAACGCGGCTCGGAGATCAGGTTCCAGTCGAACAGGCTTAGCCCCAGGCCCCAGACCAGCGGCACCACCATGAAGGCGGTGAACAGGATCAGGTTTGGCCCAACGAACAGGGCGGCCCAGAACGGTGTGTCGGTTCGGCCGTTGGTCTTGCGGCGCGGAGCGGTTCGCGATGTCGCGGCCATGCCTGCGTCGGCGGTGTCGGTCTTGCTCAAGAGGGTGTGCCCCGTTGCAGAAGGGGAGGGCCGGCGGGGGGAGAGACGCAGCCGGCTCAAGGCAGGTCCACCGGTTCGGGGGAAGCGGTGGGCCTGCCTTGTTCGATCAGCCGCCAGCGGCCAGAACGCGGGCCATGGCTTCGTTGATGACTGCCTCGGCGGCCTTCAGGGCGTCAGCCACGGGGACGTTGTTGAGCACGACGGCTTCCTCGGCCCGGAGCAGCTCGGCATCGACAACGGCCTGTACGTCGGCCGGGATCGAGGTCGGGTTCATGGCGCCGTACTGGATCGAGTCCGCGAAGACGTGGTTGTTGTGCGGCGGGCCCGGCAGGTCGGTCCAGATCGGGCTGGTGTAGAGCGCCTCGACCGGCGGGACGGTGCCGTAGCCGGCGGCAAGGATCTTCATGCCGCCGTCTTCGGAGTAGAACCAGTTCAGGTAGTCGTAGGCGAGTTCCTGGTTGTTCGCCATGCCCTGCGGCGTGATCGACTGGGCGATGGAGCCCATGCCGGTCTTGCGGACGCCGTTGATGGTGGGCACGAACGCCACATCCCAGTCGTCGGTGGTAACGCTGCGGATCAGCGGGGTCAGTGCACGCACCGACTGCAGCATCGAGACGGTGCCGGCGCCGAAGGCCTGGTAGCCGCCGCCAAGCTGGGTCTGCTGCAGGCCCGAAGCGATTACGCCCGCCTTCACCTGGTCCCAGTACATGGTGAAGACCTTGAGCGCGGCCTCGCTCTGCAGCTTGTACATGTGGTTTTCGTCGAGCAGCGTGTCGCCGAAAGCCTCAATGCCCGGAACATAGGTGGCGTGCCACGTCGCCGTTGCTGCGAGGCCGTAGCGGGTGGTGACGTTGCCGTTCTTCTGGGTCAGCGCCGTTGCGACCTCGATCTGCTTCTCGAAGGTCCACGTCTCGTCCGGGTAGGGGATACCGGCGTCGTCGAAGTGCTTCTTGTTGTAGTAGAGCACGACGGTGTCGGCGCCGATCGGAAGGCCGAAAATGCCGTCCTTGTTCGGACCGGAGGTGACCAGGTACTGGTCGAGGAAGGGCTTGGCCAGCGAGCTCTGCGTGATCGGGCCGCCCGAAGTCAGGAACGGCCGCATGTCGGCGGTGACCTGCGCGTTCGCGAACTGGGTCGCGAAGATGTCGGCGAGATAGGTGATATCGGGCAGCTTGTTGGCGAGACGCCGCGACAGCAGCGTCTGGCGCAGGAGCACACCGTCGCCCGGCAGGATCGAGTAGTCGATCTTCACGCCAGGACGGGCGGCCTCATAGGCCTCGAACACCGGCTTGATGCCGGTTTCGGCCCAATCGAGGATACCGATCGACAGGGTGCCGCTGGTGGGCTGGGCAAATGCGAAGTTGCTGCCGGCGGCGAGCGCCAGTGGCGAAGCGGCGAGGCCGGCCAGCACGGCTCGGCGGCTCGGCAAATAGTGATTGGTCGTGGTTTTGGTCACGTGTTTCCCTCCCGAGGAAAGTGCCGCGAGGTCTCCGAGCCTCGGGCGCGATGGGACAGGGTTCGGTTTCCGGCGCAGCGCCGCGTGTTCAATTAGTTGAACGACTGTCCATATACAGAACGGTGCCACCAAGATGGGGCTCGGTCAAGCGCCTACACGCTCGGACAAACGTCTAAGTGCCGCAGGGGAATGGAACGGGGTCTTCCGTTCCATCCATGGGACGGCAAGGCATTGGCTCTGTTGGTGATTCTGCTCTATGGAGCTTGGCGACAGGGAGCCACGACAGATGCAACCCAGCGCTCAGCCCCGCCTGCCGATGGCGGCGACGATTTCGGCCGGGCTGTTCGCCATCGGCATCGGCTACGCCTCGACGGCTCCCTATGAGGCGATCATTGCCATCGACCACCTGAAGATCAGCCATGGGGATTTCGCGCTGATCCTGACCGCGGCGTCGATCATCGGCGTCGCCGCCTCGGTGACGCTGGGCTGGTTGTCGGACCGCATCGGCGACAGGCGCGTGCTGGTGCTGGCGATGGCGCTGCTCGGCGCACTCGGCTTCGGCCTGATGTATGTGCTGCGCAGTCCGTTCGCGTTCGCGCTGGTCTATTGCGTGATCCTGCCGTTCGGCAACACGGCCTTCAGCCAGACCTTTGCCTACGCACGCGTCTACTACGACCAGCGCGAGCCCGGGCACTCCGAGTTTCGCGTCACCACGCTGCGCTCGATCTATGCGGCCTCGTGGGTGCTGGTGCCGCCGTTCGCGGGCTGGATCGCGGCGGTGTACCAGGTGTTCGACGTGTATCTGATGGCGTCGGCGGCTTACCTTGTCTGCGCCGCCATCTCGTTCGCCATGCTGACCGACCCGGGTACGAAGCTCGTGGTGCAACCGCCGCCGAAGCCGGCCGACGGACGGCGCGAGGGGATTGCGCCCCCGATGCTGGTGGGGATCGGCGGGGTGCTGCTGATCAACGTCGCAATCAAGGTCAGCGGTACAGTGACTCCCCTGGCGATGGTCTCGAACTACGGCGGCAGCCTCGGCGATGTAGGATGGGCAAACGGCATCCGGGCGCTGCTCGAGATCCCGCTGATGCTGCTCTGGGGGCTGGCCGGTCGGCGCTTCCGCAAGTCGACGCTGATCGCGGCGGCGGCGCTGATCTTCGGGCTCTACATGGTGCTGATGGCCCAGGCGACCTCAGTGGTCATGGTGCTGGCCCTCCAGGTGCTCGCGGCAGTGGCCATTGCGGCGCTGATGAGCGTACCGATCAGCTATATGCAGGAAGCGATCCGGGGCCGGGTGGGACTGTCGACGTCTCTGCTCGACGTCAACGTGGTGGTGTCCGGATTGCTGGGGGCCGGACTGTTCGGAGCGTTTGCCGGGCCGAGCAACTATCTGACCCTGTTCTGGATAGCCGGCGGGCTCGCCGCAGCCGGGGCGCTGGTCATGGTGCTGGCGCACAACGTCGTCGAGCGCCGGCGTCCCTAGCGCATGCTCTTGTCGCGGCCGTAGAGCAGGAGCATGGCGACGATGATCGCGCCATAGATGATCTGGCGGCCGAACTCCGCGATCTGCATCACGCTCAGGATGGACTGCAGGATGGTGATGAGAATGGCGCCTGCCACGGTGCCCAGGTAGTTGCCCTTGCCGCCGAGGATGGACGTGCCACCCAGCACCACGGCGGCGATGGCGGGCAGTAGGTAGGCATCGCCCATCGACTGGGCCGCCTTGCCCGAATAGCCGGCGAGCAGCACGCCGCCGAAGGCCGCGAGGCCGCCGCAGAGGGCAAAGGCGATCATCACTACGCGTTGGGTAGGGACGCCCGAGAGATAGGCTGCCGCCTCCTTGTTGCCGATGCCGTAGACGGAGCGGCCGAAGGTGGTGCGGGTGAGCAGGAACACGGCGAGGGCGCCGACGATGGCCCAGACGATCACGGCATGCGGAATGCCTAAGCTCGACTGCGCGGCGAGGAACTTCATCGCGGGGGAGGCGGAGTCCTGCGGGGCGAAGCCGCCGGTATAGGCGACCATGAGGCCCTGCGCGACCGAGTTGACGGCGAGCGTGATGATCATCGACGGGATGCGCAGGTAGGCGACGGCGAAGCCGTTGACGAGGCCGATAATGACGCCGCAGAGCACGCCGAAGGGGATGGCGAATGCCTCGCCGAGGCCGCCATAGGCGGTGGCGGCCGAGGCCATCATGGCACCGACGGCGACAGTCCACGGTACGCTGAGGTCGATCTGGCCGATCAGCACTACCAGCATCATGCCGGTCGCGATGATGCCGAGGAAGGCACCGACCTTGAGCTGCAGCAGCAGGTACTCGGGCGAGAGGAAGTTCGGCGAGTAAAGGCTGCCGACAGCCAGCAACAGCACGATGCAGCCGAAAGCCGTGACGACCGGCAGGTCGATGCGCTGTCGCAAGGGCAGGCGGGCGGGCGCGGCGGAGGTCTGGTCTGTCATGGTTTCAACCGAAAAGCTCGAGGCGGTTGCGGACGCGGAACAGCCGCGCCGAACCGATGGAAACGGCGATGAGCAACACGAGCCCCTGGAAGAGCGGCTGCCATAGCGGATCGACCTCGAACACGAAGAGCAGGTCGCCGATGGCGCGGAACGCCAGCGCTCCGAAGATCGCGCCGATGGCGCTGCCGCGGCCACCGAACAGCGAGACGCCACCCAGCACCACGGCCGCGATCGAATAGAGCGTGTAGGTGTTGCCGTTGGCGGCGGAGGCCTCGCCCGAGTAGGTGAAGAAGGTGAGGAACAGGCCAGCGAGTGCGGCAAAGGTGCCGGACAGCACGTAGGCGGCGAACTTGGCGCGCTTGACCGGCATGCCGGACATGTAGGCCGCGACTTCCGACGAGCCAGCGGCATATACGGCGCGGCCTAGCACGGAGCGCCGGAAGGGTATCCACACCAGGATCACCACCGCGGCGAGGAAAACCAGGCTCGTCGGGATGATTCCGAACAGCTTGCCGGTCATCGCGCTCGCCAGCCCGGCCGCGAAATCGGGACTCGATCCGGGGAAGGGGCGGAGCCACAGGGCGACGCCGAAGATCACGGCACCCGAGGCGATGGTGGCGACGATCGGTTGCAGGCGGCCATAGATGACGATCGCCGCGTTGATCGCGCCGCACACTGCCCCCGAAGCCAGCACGCCGATGACGCCCGCGGTCACCGTCAACGGAGAACCGACGAGAATGTAAGAGGCGAGGCAGTTGGCGAGGATGAAGATGGCGCCGACCGAGAGGTCGATGCCGGCGGTCAGCACCACGAAGGTCTGCGCCATGGCGACGAGCGCCAGCAGCACGCCTTTGTTGGCGGCGGTCTGCACGACATTGCCGACGCCGTTGACGGTGTAGCCGTTGTTGAGGATCGCCGGGTGGTTGGTGAGGTAGATCGCGAACATCGCGATGAAGATGGCGAGCGCCAGCAGCGTGCCGCGCTGCTCACTGAACCAGAAACGGAATTCCTTCATGCCGATGCTCCCAGGCGGGCGCCTTCGCCGAGGTTGAGGGCGTTGGCGATCAGGGCACGCTCGGTGAGCCCATCGCCCGACAGTTCGGCGCTGACGGCGCCGTCGTACATGACCAGCACGCGGTCGCAGCAGCCGATCAGCTCATCGTAGTCGGTCGAATAGAGGATGATGGCCGCGCCCTCGTCGGCAAGGCGTCGGAGCAGGGCGTAGATCTCCTGCTTGGTGCCGACGTCGATGCCGCGCGTGGGGTCGTTGAGGAGGATGATGCGCGGCCTGCGCATCAGCCACTTGGCGATCACAACCTTCTGCTGATTGCCGCCAGAAAGCGAACCGACCGGAACCGACGTGCCGTCGGTCTTGATGGCAAGCAGCTTGATCATCTCGTCGATGGCACGGCGTTCGCCAGTGGAGTCGATGATGCCGCCTGTCGAGAAGCGGCTCATGGCGGCGAAGCTCAGGTTGTCGCGCACCGCCATGGGCAGCATGAGCCCCTCGGTCTTGCGGTCCTCGGGGATCAGCGCCATGCCGATCTTCTCATCCTTGGCGGCGCGGGGTGAATTGATGGCCTGCGCCTTGCCGTCGATCAGGATGTCGCCGCCGACGCCGCGCAGCACGCCAAACAGGGCAAGCAGCAGCTCGCGCTGGCCCTGGCCGTCGAGGCCGCCCAGGCCGACGACCTCGCCGGGTCGGACTTTCAGCGACACGCCGTTGAGGCGGGGCGGCCAGCTCAGGTCGCGCGCCTCGAGCACAGGGCTCGCGCCCTTCGACATCGGTTCGGGCTTGGGCGGGAAAACGTTGTGATACTCGCGGCCGATCATCAGCTCGACGACTTCCTCGTCGGATTTCGTTCCGGCCTTGTAGCTCGCGACATTGCGGCCGTTGCGGAACACGGTGCAGTCGTCGGCGAGCTCGGCAATCTCGTGCATGCGGTGCGAGATGTAGAGAAGCGCGATGCCCTCGTCGCGCAGGCGCTTCAGCACCTTGAACACCTTGGTGACGTCGCTGGCGGTCAGCGCCGATGTTGCCTCGTCGAGGATCAACACGCGCGGCTTGCGGGCCAGTGCCTTGGCGATCTCGACCATCTGGCGGCGGCTCAGCGGCAGGTCTTTCACCAGCGCGCTCGGATGAATGTCCTCGCCACCGGCGCGGGCCAATGCCTCTTCGGCGATGCGGCGCTGCGCACGGCGGTCGATCATGCCGAAGCGGGTCGGCGGATTGGCAACGACGATGTTGTCGGCCACCGACAGATCGGGGATGAGCGAGAGCTCCTGGAAGATGCAGACGATGCCGGCGGCGTTGGCGGCGGCCGGGTCGGCAAAGCTCACCTCGCTGCCGTCGAGCAGCATACGGCCTTCGTCGGGAACGACGACGCCCGACATGATCTTGATGAGCGTCGACTTGCCGGCGCCGTTCTCGCCGACCACGGCATGGACGCGGCCGGCCTCGACGGTCAGTTCGGCTCGCTCCAGAGCACGGACACCGCCATAGCGCTTGGAGATCCCTTCCATGCGGAAGAGGGGAATCGTGGAAGCCATCTGCAAGTTCCCAACTAGACGAGACTAGCGCGGGGCGTCATGGAC
>JAEYYP010000328.1 GCA_023428425.1 Pseudomonadota bacterium | reverse complement strand
GTGTGGTAGACCATGGACGGCACGACCATGAGGCCCGAGGCCCCGGCCTTCGCGGCGCGCTCGGCCAGCTTGCAGGACTGGTAGGTGGCGGCCTCGGCGATGGTGAGGATGGCGGGCTTGCCCTTCGCGGCCTGCTGGATTGCCTTGAGGACATCGAGCCGCTCGTCATGGCTCAGCATCGGGCCTTCGCCGAGCGAGCCGCAGGCGATCAGGCCATCGACGCCCGCATCGACCTGCAGGCCGTAGCAGCGTTCCATCTCCTTGAAATCAAGCGCGCCGTCCTCGGTGAACTTGGTGGTGACCGCCGGAATTACACCTTGCCACACGTGTCGATGTCCTTTTCAAATCTGAGATCGGGGCGCTGCCTAGCATTCTGCACGCAAATTGTCGACATGGCGTTTCGTCGGGATCGTGCCGCGCCAAATGGAGCGGTGGCGCGGGGCATGGTGCTGGGCTAGAACGCTGGGCGACAGGCTGGAAGGCTGACCATGGCGACGTTTCGAGACACACAGACCGACGATACCGCAGAGGCACCGCGGGTGCGCGGTTCGGGTGCGCAGAAGGTCTACGAGACGCTCCGCAAGGCCATCCTGGAGCTGGAGCTCGATCCGGGAAGCCCGCTCGACGAAGTGAGCCTGTCAGCGCAGTTCGACATGTCGCGGACGCCGATCCGCGAGGCGCTGGTGCGGCTGGGCGCCGAGGGCCTGGTGACAACGCTGCCCAACCGCAACACGATCGTCGCCTCGATCGATTTCGTGCGGCTGCCGGTCTATTTCGAGGCGCTGAGCCTGATGTACCGCGTGACCACGCGACTGGCAGCCAGCAACCACCGGCCGGAGCAGCTGATCCCGGTGCGTGCCTTCGAAGCGGCTTTCGCCGAGGCGGTGGACCGGCAGGACGCGCTGGCCATGATCGCCTCGAACCGCGACTTCCACGTCGCCATCGCCGAGGCTGGCGGCAATCCGTACTTTACGCAGCTGTTCACCCGCCTGCTCGATGAGGGCCGGCGCATCCTGCGGCTCTACTATTCGAGCTTCGACGACCGCCTGCCGCGCCAGTATGTCGAAGAGCACGAACTGCTGGTGCAGGCGATCGAGGCGCGGGACGCCGAGCTGAGCGACCGGCTCGCCGGGGAGCATGCGGCGCAGATCGTGCGGCAGATCCAGAGCTACATCGCCCGCGACCAAGCCGGGGCCGTGCGCCTCGGTTGACGGTTGTTGCGCAAAAGAACCGCGCGGAAACAATTCGTTAATCTGGGTTTGACAGCGCCGCCGGAGTCAGGTGAGGGTTCCGCGGCTACGCATGGCATCTGCCGCAATACTGAAACGTTGAAGTAATTCGCGTCTGACCAACAGACGAACATCGGGTGGGCTTGGGGAATGTTGCGGGTGCACGCACATCTTTGGCTTGGAGTGGCGCTGTCGCTGGCACTGGTGCCGGCGGCAGAGGCGCAGAATGTCGACGCGACATCACGGCAGAACGTGGTGGGCAGCGGCACGGCCGACCGCGCGACCGCCGAAGCGCGGCGGCAGCAGGTGTTCCAGCGCATGCTGGCCGACCCCTCCAACCTCGATCTCGCCTTCGAGTATGCCGCGCTCTCCGAGCAGGTCGGCGACCTCGAGGCGGCGATCTCGACCCTCGAACGCATGCTGGTGTTCGCGCCCGGCCTGCCGCGGCTGCAGTTCGAACTGGGCGTGCTCTACTACCGGCTGGGCTCGTGGAGCACGGCGAAATCCTACTTCACCACCGTGATGGAACAGCCGGTGGTGCCCGACGACGTGCGCAACCAGATCGGCGCCTACATGGGCCAGATCGCCACCCGTGAGCAGGGCAGCCAGTCCTTCGGCGAGGTGGGGGTGGGCCTGCGCTACCAGACCAACGCCAATGCCGGGCCGAATTCGCCCTTCATCGACATCGGTGGCATCGAGTTCGAGCTCGATCCGGGGGCGATGGGCACCGCCGACACCGACGGCTACGTCACGGCACGCTTCCACAATTCGATGGACCTGGCGGGGCAGGGCGATCGCTTCGACATCGACGTGTCGGCCTACGGCGCGCTCTACCGCAGCGAGGAGCAGCTCAACACCGGCGTGATCGACCTCAAGTTCGGCCCGAACTACAACCTGGCGGCGATCGGCATCGACAATGCCCGGCTGGCGATCCACGGCAGCGTCGGTGCCGCCGTGCTGTCCGGCCAGCCCTATATCGCCTCGGCGGGACTCGGAGCCGACTACATCACGACGCTCGATGCCCGCACGCGCGTGACACTCAGCGTGAATGCGCGCCACGAGGAGTATTTCGACAGCGACCTGCGGCCGAACTCGTCCGATCGCACCGGGCAGCGCTACACCGGCGGCACGCGCATCGACTACATGCTGACGCCCGACGTGGCGCTGTTCACCCTGCTCGAGGCCTCGCGAACGGTCGCGGCGGTGGACTACCTGTCGAGCTGGAAGGCCTCGGCGTCGGGTGGTGTCGCGGTCAGTGTCGGCTCGCCGACCGGCGGCAAGGAGGACTGGTTGCTCACGGCTTCGGCGGGCCTCGAGCGCGAACTCGCCGACGCCAACGACCCGATGCTCTCGCCCGACGCCGAAGTGAAGAACACCGGGTTCGTTTCCGCCGGGCTGATCGTGCCGGTGAGCGATAGCTTCGTCCTCAATTCCAGCGTGACCTACTCGATCTCGGAATCCAATTACGACCTCTCCAACTACGACAACACCGCCGTCAGCGTCGGCGTGAGCAAGAGGTTCTGACCATGCGGCTCATCACGGCTACCGCGCTTATCGCCCTGACCCTCGCGGCCCCCGCCCTGGCCGAAACCAGTGTCGGTGTCACCGCGGCGGTGAACCAGGACGCCACCGGCACGGTGGGAAGCACCGTCAAGACGATCTCGCTGGGCGACAGCGTGGTCTTCAACCAGCGCATCCAGACCGGGGGCAGCGGCCTCGTGCAGGTGCTGCTGGCCGACGGCACCACCTTCATGGTGGGGCCGAACTCCGACCTTGTCATCGACAGCTTCGTCTACGACCCCAATGCCGGCACCGCGCAGGTGACCGCGAGCTTCACCAAGGGTGTGCTGCGCTTCATCGGCGGGCAGACCTCGAAGACGCCGGACGGGGTGACGATCAACACGCCGGTCGGCACCATGGGTATTCGTGGCGCCATGGTCGATGTGGTGCTCGATCCGCCCGAAGGCACGCCGCCGCATATCGACATGCTGTTCGGCAACGAGGTGACGCTGGAACAGGGGCAGCAGCTGCTCGGCCGGCTCTATGCCGGCGGCTACTCGCTGGCGCTGGGCGACGGTGGCGCCTTCGACGTGCTCAAGACCCCGCCGGGCTGGGGCAGCCAGATCCAGGCGGCGCTGGCGGGCCGGGGCGGCATCGGCGGCGCGCCAATGGGGCCGAGCGATGGCGATGTGCAGAACTCCGAGGTCGCGGGCAATAATTCCGGCAAGGGCGTCGACAAGAACACCGGTAACGGCGACCTCAGCCAGGAAGAGCTGGACGCCCTGCTATACGCCGCGGCGCATTACGACGAGTTGCGACGCTTCATCCTCAACAACCAGAACCCGTATGGCCTGGTGGGCGGCGTGCTGACCGTCGATTCCGAAGGTAACTACGCAAACGCGCTGCAAAATGCCTTCGATTTCGACGGCGAGGATGGTGAGGGGAGTCCCAACCCGCTGTTCGCGCAGTTCGCCTTCAATGCCGACAACGAACCGGTGGCGGTTTCGGCCACCATGGGGACGCTGGGCGCGCCCTGCGAATATATCGGTGGCTGCCTCAGTTATGCGGGAGGCAACGGCGCGGGGGTGCTCACCTTCACGCCGACCGGCTCTGAGCCCGAGCCGCCGACTTCCGTCGATGTCGACGGCTACCTGCTCAACCACGACGATGCTGCGGTGGCGGAAGTGGTTCCCGGCACGGGCGTCGAGGAATACGACTTGCCCACGATGCTGGCCGACCAGCTCGACTGCGTCAGCTGCGACGACTTCATCCGGTGGGGTTTCTGGGGCTTCTCGAAGGAAGGCCTGGAAGTCGGCACCCTTCAAGGCGACGTCAATTTCGATGCGACCTGGGTGAACGGTGCGTTGACGACTGCCGAGCAGTTGAACGTGAAGGCGGGCGATACCGCCTCAGCGACCTACCGCGGCGATGCCATCGGTACCGTCAACAACAACGGCGCTGTGTACACGGCCACCGGCGACCTCAAGATGACCTGGGACTTTGCCGAGCGCACCGGCACCGTCGGCATCAAGAACTTCGACCGCGACCATCTTAACAACGGCGCCGGCACCAGCCTGGGCGGCCATGTCATCTCGTTCGATGAACAGACCGGCTTCGGCGGCAGGATCTACGGCTATGGCTCGAGCGGCATCGTGCAGGGCGCTTTCGTCAACAATGACGACGACATAGCGGCCGGCGTGATCGGCAATTTCGGGTTCAACCGGTTCGGCAACTACACGGCGAGTGGTGTCTTCATGGGCGATACCGTCACACCTCCGCCGACAATCCCCCAATGATCTAGCCCGATGCTGAAGGGGCCGCTGAAACCCACGCGCTCGCGGGCCGACAGGCGGCGGGCGATGTGGGTGTGGGTCGCGGGGCTGGCGACGCTGGCAGTGGTGCTGACCTT
Organism: Pseudomonadota bacterium; assembly: GCA_023428425.1. GTDB lineage: Bacteria > Pseudomonadota > Alphaproteobacteria > Rhizobiales > Devosiaceae > Devosia_A. The sequence continues at coordinate 2,174 of JAEYYP010000328.1, read as the reverse complement.
CGGGGCGCTGCAGCGGCAGGCGCTCGACCGGCTCAGCAACCTCGTGTTCGACAGCTACCAGCGCCTGATGCCGCGCGCCGAAGCGGGCGCGCCGGTGGCGGTGGTGGATATCGACGAGGCGTCGATCGCGGCACTCGGGCAGTGGCCGTGGCCGCGCACCACGCTGGCGCAACTGGTCGACCGGCTGGGGCAGGCGGGCGCGGCGACGGTGGCGTTCGACATCGTGTTCCCAGAGGCCGACCGCACATCGATGGCGGTGCAGGCCGAACTGCTGCGGCAGTCGGGCGCCGAGGTGACGCTGCCGGCGGCCGGGGCGATCAGCAACGATGCGGTGTTCGCCGAGGCGATCGCGCGCAACTCGGTAACGCTGGGCATCGCCATCAGCAACGAGACGAGCGCGGCGCTGCCGGCGCCCAAGGGTGGCTTCGCCTTCGGCGGCGCCGACCCCAAGACCTATCTGCCGAGCTTCTCGGGCGGGGTGGGCAATATCCCGGAGATTACAGGGCCGGCGCTGGGGATCGGTTCGTTCTCGTTCCCGACGGCGGCCGATGGCGTGGTGCGGACGGTGCCGCTGGTGTTTTCGGCGCAGGGCAATCTCTATCCCTCGCTGGGGCTAGAGGCATTGCGGGTGGCGCAGGGGGCGGGGAGCTTCGTGGTGCGCTCGACCGGGGCGAGCGGCGAGGCTGACACCGGCCGGCCGGCAATGGTTGCCTTGCGCGACGGGGCGCTCGACGTGCCGACCGGGCCGATGGGAGATTTCTGGATCTACTATTCGGGCCTCGCCTCAATGCCGACCGTGCCGGCGATCGACGTGCTGTCGGGGGACATGGCGGCGCTGTCGGCAGCGGTCGGCGGGCGCATCGTGCTGGTGGGGACGAGCGCAGTGGGCCTGCGCGACATCGTGTCGGTGCCGATGGGCTATTCGGTGCCCGGCGTGAAGGTGCATGCCGAGATCATCGACCAGGTGGTGGGGCAGACCTTCCTCACCCGGCCCGACTGGGCGCCGGGGGCGGAACTGGCGGCGGCGACGCTGCTCGGGGTGCTGCTGCTGTTCGTCGCGGGGCGTACCGGCGCGCTGGTGACGTCGGGCGTGGCGCTGGTGCTGATCGGGGTGGCGGTGGTGGCCTCGTGGTGGGCGTTCGCGGGGCAGCGGCTGCTGCTCGATCCGCTGCTGCCGGGGCTGGCGGTGGGACTGAGCTTCCTCGTCACCACGCCGATCCTGCTGCTGATGAGCGACCGCGAGCGGGCGTTCGTGCGTGGGGCGTTCGGCCGCTACCTGTCGCCGACGCTGGTGGAGCGGCTCGCCGCCAATCCGCAGGCGCTGGCGCTGGGCGGCGAGGAGCGGGAGCTGACGGTGCTGTTCTCGGACATTCGCGGCTTCACCTCGCTGTCGGAGAAGATGAACCCGACGGAGCTGACGGCGCTGCTCAACGGCTTCCTGACGCCGATGACCGATATCCTGCTGGCCTCGGAGGGAACGATCGACAAGTACATGGGCGATGCCATCATGTGCTTCTGGAACGCGCCGCTCGACATTGCCGACCACGAGCGCAAGGCGTGCCTCGCGGCGCTCAGGATGGTTGCGTCGCTCGAGGCGCTGAATGCAGGGCGCGAAAAGCCGCTGAAGGTCGGCATCGGGCTCAACACGGCGCCGTGCTGCGTGGGCAACCTGGGCTCGGCGCAGCGGTTTTCGTACTCGGCGATCGGGGACGGGGTGAACCTGGCGTCCCGCGTCGAGGGGCTGACCAAGGGGTATGGTGTCTCGATCCTCGTCACCGACACGACGAAGGCAGCGGCCGGCGGGCTGGCTTTCCTCGAGGTCGACCTGGTGCGAGTGGTAGGGCGCGCCGAGCCGGTGCCGATCCACACGCTGATCGGTGATGAGGCGATGGCCACCACCGAGAAGTTCAAGGCGCTGGCGGCGGATCATGCCGAGCTGATTGACGCCTATCGCAGTGCCGATCCGGATCGGGCGGCAGCCGCGCTGGCGCGCGCCCGGGCGCATGGCGTCGGGGATGTGGCGAAGCTCTACGACATGTACGAAGAGCGCATTGGCGAGCTCAGGGCCAACCCGCCGGCACCGGGTTGGGACGGGGTGTTCACCGCGACGTCGAAACACTGAGGACGGTCCGCGGCGCTTCGCGCCGAACCCCTCATCCGGCTGCCGCCACCTT
>JAEYYP010000324.1 GCA_023428425.1 Pseudomonadota bacterium | reverse complement strand
TTCATGGGCTACATGATGAGCGAGAGCGGCATCGCCTCGAACCTCTATCGCATGTTCCATGTCTGGTTCGGCCCGGTCCGTGGCGGCCTTGCGCTGGGCACGGTGGCGCTCATGGTGCTGATCTCGTGCATCAACGGGCTGAGCGTCGCCGGCATGGCGATCGGAGCCACCATCGCACTGCCGGAGCTCCTCAAGCGCGGCTATGACAAGGTGATGGTGACCGGCGTGGTGCAGGCCGGCTCGTCCCTCGGCATCCTGATCCCGCCCAGCGTGGTGCTGGTTCTCTTCGCCATGATCGCCAGGGCGCCGATCACCGAGCTCTGGCTGGCCGGACTGTTGCCGGGCGTGATGATGGCCGCGATGTTCGGTATCTACATCTACATCCGCTGCCGTATCCAGCCGGAGCTCGGCCCGCCCATGTCTGCCGAGGAGCGCGCCCAGATCACCACCCGTGAGAAGCTGGCCCTGCTGCGCGAGGGCATCATGCCGGTGGCCGTCTTCGCCATCATGATGACCCTGTTCCTCACCGGCATCACCAGCCTTACGGAAAGCTCGGCCGTCGGCGCGCTGCTCGCGACGCTGGCCGCGGCGCTGTCAGGCAAGCTGAACTGGAAGGTACTGGAGACCACGACCCGCCAGACCCTGCTGATCAGCTGCATGTTCCTCTGGATCATCCTCGGCGCGCTCTGCTTCTCGTCGGTCTACGATGGGCTGGGCGCGGTGCGGGCCATCGAGAACCTGCTGCTGAACACCTTCGGCCTCGACGCCTGGGGCATCCTGATCCTGATGCTGGTCAGCTTTGTGGTGATGGGCATGTTCCTCGACGACACCGCCATGCTGGTGATAGTCGCGCCGCTCTACGTGCCGCTGGTCAAGATGCTCGGTTTCGACATCGTCTGGTTTGGCATCCTGTACACGATCACCTGCCAGATCGCCTACATAACCCCGCCCTTCGGCTACAACCTGTTCCTGATGCGCGCCATGGCGCCGCCCGAGATCAGCCTTGGCGACATCTACCGCTCCATCCTGCCCTTCATGGCGCTGATGGTGCTGGCGCTCATCATTCTCATGATCTTCCCACAGATCGCGCTCTGGCTGCCCGAGCTCTACCGCGGGCGGGCCTCGTGATGCGCGCACCCTTGCGAGTGAAGCCGACTACGGTCTGGGGGAGGCGCCAGCCGCACTGACTGCCGTTGCGACGATAGGGGATCCGGCAGGAGCCTTAGCCTGCCGGGGTTATCAGAAACAGGGATGAAGCACATGACTGAGACTCTCAACAAACGCAGCTTCTTGAAGAGGGCCGGCCTTGCCACTGCCGGCGCCGTCGGCGCCACCACGCTGGCAATGCCCTACGTGAAGGCGCAGAGCCCGATCCGCTGGCGCATGCAGACCTATGCGGGTCCCGCGCTCGCCGAGCATGTCGTGAAAAATGCCATCGACTGGTTCAACGTCGCCGCCAACGGCGAGATGGTGATCGAGCTCTACACCGCCGACCAGCTCGTGCCGCATGGCGAGCTGTTCCGCGCCGTGCAGACCGGCACCATCGACGCCGCCCAGAGCGACGACGACTCCGCATCGGCGCCCGTCGACGTCAAGGCCTTCGGCGCCTACTTCCCGCTCGCCTCGCGCTACTCGCTCGACGTTCCGGCGCTGTGGCACTGGCGCGGTCTCAAGGAAATCTGGGAAGAAGCCTACGCCGAAATCCCCGATGTCACCTGGCTCTCGACCGGCGCCTGGGACCCCTGCAACTTCGGCACCACCAAGCCGATCCGCAGCCTGGCCGACCTCAACGGCCTGCGCGTCTACACCTTCCCGACCGGCGGCCAGTTCCTGTCGCGCTTCGGCGTCGTTCCGGTGTCGCTGCCCTACGAAGACGTCGAGCCGGCCATCCAGACCGGCGAACTCGACGGCGTCTGCTGGTGCGGCATCACCGAGATGCACACCGTGGGCTGGTCGAACGTACTGAAATATTTCTGCACCAACCCGCTCTCGGGCGCCTGGGCCGGGTCCTACTTCGTCAACACGGCAAAGTGGAACGAGCTGCCGCCGCACCTGCAGCAGCTCTATCGCATGATGATCGACAGCTCGCACTACTACCGCCAGCACTGGTACTGGGCCGGCGAGGCCAACTACCGCCTCAACGGCACGCTCGAGCTCACCTCCATTCCCGCCGAGGAGTGGAAGACGGTGGAGACCGAGGCGGTGAAGTTCTGGGACGAGATCGCTTCCCAGAGCCCGCGCAGCGGCCGCGTCGTCGAGATCATCAAGAAGTACAACGAAGAAATGGAGAAGGCCGGACCTCCGTACCGGTACTGAACCATTGCGCGGCCGCATCATCCCGGTGCGGCCGCTCCCTTTCTCATTGTCGCGACACGCATCGCGGGAGTCCCTGAAGTGACCGCCTACTCGCTGGACCAGCTGAAAGCCGACGTCAAAGCCGGCACCATCGACACCGTCCTCGTCGCCTTTCCCGACATGCAGGGCCGGCTGATCGGCAAGCGTTTCCAGGCCGAGTTCTTCCTAGAGGGCGCCATCGACGAGACCCACGGCTGCAACTACCTGCTGGCCGACGACATCGACATGGAGCCGGTCCCCGGCTACGCCGCCGCCAGCTGGGACAAGGGCTACGGCGACTTCGTCATGCAGCCCGATCTTGCGACGCTGATGAAGTGCACCTGGCTCGAGGGGACGGCGCTGGTGCTGTCCGACGTCGTCGATCACTATCACCATCAGCCCGTATCCCACAGCCCGCGCGCCGTGCTCAAGTCGCAGCTCAAGCGCCTCGAGGCGATGGGGCTCACCGCCAACTTCGCGTCGGAACTCGAGTTCTACCTCTTCGACGACGACTTCCGCACCATCCACGAGAAGGGCCACCGCAACCTCAAGACGGCCGGCTACTACATCGAGGACTACCATATCTTCCAGACCACCAAGGAAGAGCCGGTGATGCGAGCGCTGCGCCGGCAGCTGACCGCGTCGGGCATTCCGGTCGAGAACTCGAAGGGCGAGTGGGGCCCGGGCCAGGAAGAGATCAACGTCCGCTATGCCGAGGCGCTCACCATGGCCGACCGGCACGTGGTGATCAAGAACGCCACCAAGGAGATAGCCTACCTGCAGGGCAAGGCCGTCACCTTCATGTCGAAATGGGATTTCGGCCTCGCCGGCTCCTCGAGCCACATTCACATGTCGCTCGCCAAGGGCGGCAGGAACCAGTTCGTCGACGAGACCGATCCGCTCGGCATGTCCGAGCTGATGAAGCACTTCATGGCCGGCCAGCTGACCTATGCGGGCGACATCACCTATTTCCTTGCGCCCTACATCAACTCCTACAAGCGCTTCCAGGCCGGCACCTTCGCGCCGACCAAGGCGGTGTGGAGCCGTGACAATCGCACGGCCGGCTTCCGTCTCTGCGGCGAGAACACCAAGGGCGTCCGCGTCGAGTGCCGCATCGGCGGCGCCGACCTCAACCCGTACCTTGCGTTCGCCGCGCTTATCGCCGCCGGACTCAAGGGCATCGAGGACAAGCTGGCGCTGGAACCCGTGTTCGAGGGCGACGCCTATGCCGGCACAAAGCTTCGCGAAGTGCACAAGACGCTCCGCGACGCCACGGTGGCACTGCGCAACTCGCGGATGCTGGTCGAGGCGCTCGGCCAGGATGTGGTCGACCACTACGTGCGTACTGCCGAATGGGAACAGTTCGAGTATGACCGGCGCGTCACGGACTGGGAACTGAAGCGCGGCTTCGAACGGTCCTGAGTTTTCGCATTTCTGACAGGTGTCCCATGGCCGAAACGGTCAAGATCATATCGCCCATCGATGGCAGCGTTTACGCCGAGCGGCCAGTCGCCACCGGTCCCGAGATCGAGGCAGCCGTCGCCCGCGCCTCGGCCGCCCGCAAGGCCTGGGGTGCCGTGACCGTGCGCGAGCGCGCGAAATTCCTGTCGCACTTCGTCGACGCGCTGCTGGCGCGCAATGACGACATCGTTCCCGAGCTCGCCTGGCAGATGGGCCGACCGGTCCGCTTCGGCGGCGAGAAGCGCGGCGTCGAGGAACGCGCGCGCCACATGATCGCCATCGCCGAGGAGGCGCTCGCTCCCTCGATGCGTCCGGCCAAGGACGGCTTCCGCCGCTGGATCGCCCACGAGCCGCTTGGAACAATGATGGTGATCGCGCCGTGGAACTACCCGTTCCTCACCGCGGTCAACTCGATCGTTCCGGGGCTGATGGCGGGCAACGCCGTGATCCTCAAGCATGCCAGCCAGACCCTGCTGGTGGGCGAGCGTTTCGCCGAGGCGATGCAGGTCGCCGGCCTGCCGGACGGACTGTTCCAGAACCTGGTGCTCAACCATGCCGACACCGAAAAGCTGATCGGCTCGGGCCAGATCGACCACATCAACTTCACCGGCTCGGTCGAAGGCGGCCGCCGCATCGAGCGCGCCGCGGCGGGCACCTTCGCCACTCTCGGGCTGGAGCTCGGCGGCAAGGACCCGGCCTATGTGCGGCCCGATGCCAACCTGCCGAGCGCCATCGAGAACCTCGTCGACGGATCCTTCTTCAACTCCGGTCAGTCCTGCTGCGGCGTCGAGCGCATCTACGTGCACGCCGACGTCTACGACCGCTTCGTCGAAGGCTTCGTCGAGAACGCCAAGGGCTGGACGCTGGGCAATCCGCTCGAGACCGACACCGTCGTCGGTCCGATGGCAGCGGCCAAGTTCGCCGATCTCGTGCGCAGCCAGACCGACGAGGCGCTCCGCAAGGGTGCGAAGGCTTTGATGGGCGACAAGCACGCTCAGGACAAGCCCGGCTCGCCCTATCTCACCCCGCAGGTGCTGGTGGATGTGAATCACCAGATGGCGGTGATGCGCGAGGAAAGCTTCGGGCCGGTCGTCGGCATCATGAAGGTGGCCGACGACGAGGAAGCCATCACCCTGATGAACGACAGCCCCTACGGGCTCACCGCCTCTGTCTGGTCGGCCGACCTCGACACCGTGGCGTCGCTCGGTGCCCGTATCGAGACCGGCACCGTGTTCGCCAATCGCTGCGACTATCTCGACCCGGCCCTCGTGTGGACCGGCGTCAAGGAAACCGGCAAGGGCGGCGCGCTGAGCGAACTCGGCTACGCCAACCTGACGCAGCCGAAGAGCTATCACCTCAAAGAGGCATGAGGCGCGCGGCGCCCAAAACCGTGAAAACCAGGCGCCGTTGCGCCGGAGAGCATGATGACGAAAGCCAACTGGAACTACCCAACCGCCGTGAAGTTCGGCCCCGGCCGTATCGCCGAGCTGCCTGAGGCGCTGAGGACCGCCGGGATCACCAGGCCGTTGCTGGTGACCGACGCCGGCCTCGCCCCGCTGCCGGTGACACAGAACACCCTCGCGCTGCTCAAGGCTGCGGGGATCGAGGCCGGCCTCTTCGCCGACGTGAAGCCGAACCCGATTTCGGCCAATGTCGAGGCGGGCATCGCCGTGCTGCGCGCCGGCGGCTATGATGGCGTCATCGCCTTCGGTGGCGGCTCGGGGCTCGATACGGGCAAGGTCATCGCCTTCATGGCAGGCCAGACCCGGCCGATGTGGGATTTCGAGGACATCGGCGACTGGTGGACCCGTGCCGACCCGAAGGGCATCTTCCCCATCGTCGCCGTGCCGACCACCGCCGGTACCGGCTCCGAAGTCGGCCGCGCCGGTGTCATCACCGACGAGACGACGCACACCAAGAAGGTGATCTTCCACCCCCTGATGATGCCGAAGGTGGTGATCGCCGACCCGGAACTCACCGTCGGCATGCCGCGCTTCATTACCATCGGCACCGGCATGGATGCGCTGGCGCACTGCCTCGAGGCCTATTGCGCGCCCGGCTACCATCCGCTCGCCGACGGCATCGGTGTCGAGGGCGTGCGGCTGGTGTTCGAGAACCTGCCGAAGGTGGCCGCCGATCCCGGCGACATCGAGGCGCGCGGCCACATGATGAGCGCCGCCGCGATGGGCGCAACCGCCTTCCAGAAGGGCCTCGGCGCCATCCATGCCCTCAGCCATCCGGTCGGCGCGCTCTACGACACGCATCACGGGATGACCAACGCGGTGTTCATGCCCTACGTACTCGTGGTGAACCGGCCCGCCATCGAAGGCCGAATCGCGCGCCTCGCCGCCTATCTCGGCCTCGAGCCGAGCTTCGACGCCTTCCTCGCCGCCGTCCTCGACCTCAGGGCTAAGCTCGGCGTGCCGCACACCCTTGCCGACTTCAAGGTCGACGCGGCGCAGCGTGACAAGATCGGCGACATGGCGATCGTCGACCCGACCGCCGGCGGCAACCCTGTCGAACTGACCCGCCCCCTCGCGCTCGAGATATTCGACCGCGCCATGTCGGGTCGATTGTAGCA
>JAEYYP010000321.1 GCA_023428425.1 Pseudomonadota bacterium | reverse complement strand
ATCTACACCCGCGACGAGAACGCCACCGACGTCCTCGACAAGGTGCTGGCCGATGGCGAGAACCGCTACGACATCGTTGCCGGCTTCGCCGTGCCGCAATCGACCCCGGCGGTGATGGACATCCTCGTCGACCTTATGCGGCGCGAGATGCGCAAGAGCTCGTTCCTCGCGGCGCAGGCGATCGTCCATCAGCTCGAGCCCAGCGTGACGCTGCGCAAGTTTCCGGTCCGCCAGGCTGACTTCTTCGTGCTGCAGGCGCCGGATGTGCCATCGGTTCTGGTCGAACTCGGCTTTCTCTCCAATGCTGCCGATATCGCCAACCTGCAGAAATCGGACTGGCGTGACCGGACCGTGGACGCGCTGGCGCGCGGCATCGCCGAATACTTCACACAGAACCAGCAGGTAGCGGCGGCGCCGTGACGAACCTGCATTCACAGTGGCAGGAAATGCCCGTCTCGCTGGCAACGTCCACATTTCTGCCGCTCTCTGCTATGATTCAGCGGATTGGCGGCCTACGTGCGCGTAGCCGTTTGCTTCTCTCTCCAAGGTTCAGGTCACGATGCTCAGACTACTAGGCTGGCTGTTCGGCTTCGGCGTATTCTGCCTGCTCGGTGCGGGCGCCGTTGCCGCGGTCTACCTGAATCAGGTGATGGCCAACCTGCCGGACTACACGGTGCTGAAGGACTACCAGCCGCCGGTGACGACTCGCGTCCATGCCGCCGACGGCACTCTGCTGGCCGAGTACGCGCGTGAGCGGCGGTTGTTCCAGCCCATTGGCACCATCCCGCCGCTGGTGATCAACGCGTTCATTTCGGCTGAGGACAAGGACTTCTATCGCCACGGTGGCCTGGCCATCGACGGTATCGTCCGCGCGCTCCGCGACAACATCATGGCCAAGATGGACGGCTCGGACGCCATCCAGGGCGGTGGCTCGACCATCACCCAGCAGGTCGCCAAGAACTTCCTGCTCACCTCAGAACAGACCTGGGATCGCAAGATCCAGGAGGCCATCCTGGCGCTGCGCATCGAGGACACGTTCTCCAAGGACAAGATCCTCGAGCTCTACCTCAATGAGATATTCCTCGGGCTCAACTCCTACGGCGTGGCCGCCGCTGCGCTGAACTACTTTGACAAGGCGCTGTACGAACTGACGCCGTCCGAGGCCGCTTACCTGGCGGCGCTGCCCAAGGGGCCGAACAACTACCACCCCTTCCGTCGGACGCAGCAGGCCATCGACCGGCGCAACTGGGTTCTCGATCGCATGGTGGAGAACGGTGTGCTCGAAGCGAGCATCGCCACCACTGCCAAGCAGGAAGGGCTCAACGTCAAGCCGCGCACCTCGGGCAGCCAGCTCTACTCGGCCGAGTACTTCACCGAGGAAGTGCGTCGCCAGCTCGGCAAGCTCTACGGCGAGAGCGAGCTCTATGGCGGCGGTCTCAGCGTGCGCACCACGCTGGATCCCAAGCTTCAGGAGTATGCCCGCCGCGCGCTCATGGATGGACTGATCGCCTACGATCGGAATGTCGGCTTCCGCGGCCCAGTCGCTTCGGTCGACATCGCCCAGAAGGAGTGGGGCGAGGCCGTCAACGAAGTGAAGCCCCTCTCCGACGTGCCGGAATGGCAGCTTGCGGTGGTGCTCGACATGGGCGCCAACGAGGGCACGATCGGGATTCGGCCGGGCACGGACATTGACGGCAAGATCCTGCCGGAGCGCCTTACGGGGACGCTCGCCGGACCCGACATCAAGTGGGTGAGCCAGAAGCTCGGCACCATCCTGAAGGCCGGCGACGTGGTGTACGTCTCCCCGGTCCAGGACAAGCCCGACCACTACACGCTCGAGCAGGTGCCTGAGATCGAGGGCGCGCTCGTCGCCATGGACCCGCGCACGGGCCGCGTGCTCGCCATGGTGGGTGGCTTCTCGTTCGCCGAATCCGAGTTCAACCGCGCCACGCAGGCGCTGCGGCAGCCGGGCTCGTCCTTCAAGCCCATCGTCTATTCGGCGGCGCTCGACAACGGCTACACGCCGGCCTCCGTGGTGCTGGACGCTCCCGTCGAAGTGCTGAACGCCGATGGCTCGGTGTGGCGCCCCGAAAACTACGCCCAGGCGTTCTACGGCCCGCAGACCCTGCGAGTCGGCATCGAGAAATCGCGCAACGTGATGACGGTGCGGCTGGCGCAGGACCTCGGCATGCCGCTGATCTCCGACTACGCCAAGATGTTCGGCATCTACGATAACCTCAACCCGGTGCTGGCCATGGCGCTCGGTGCCGGCGAGACGACCGATATGCGGATGACGGCTGCCTACGCCACCATCGCCAATGGCGGCCGGAAGATCGTGCCGACCCTGATCGACCGCATCCAGGATCGCTACGGCAGGACCATTTACAAGCATGACGAGCGGCTCTGTGACGGCTGCGTCGCCGATAGCTGGAACAACCAGGGCGAGCCGCTGATCATCGACAACCGCGAGCAGGTCCTCGATCCGATGACCGCGTACCAGATCACATCGATGATGGAAGGCGTGGTCCAGCGTGGCACCGGTACCGCGGCAAAGGTGCTGAGTCGTCCGGTGGCCGGCAAGACCGGCACGTCCAACGACTACAAGGACGCCTGGTTCATCGGCTTCACGCCCGAGCTGGCGACCGGCATCTACATCGGCTTCGATACGCCCAAGAACATGGGCCGACAGGCGACCGGCGGCGAGATGGCGGTGCCGATCTTCGCCGACTTCATGGAAGATGCGCTCAAGGGCAAGCCGCCGACCCCCTTCAACATGCCGAGTGGTATGAGCCAGGTCTGGATCGACCCGGCCAGCGGCGTGAAGGCCATGGGCGGCGAAGCGGCGATCTACGAGGCCTTCAAGCCGGGTACGGGTCCCAACCTCGTCACCTCGGTCATTGGCGTCGATTCGAACGCGTTCATGAACATCGAGAACGACGGCTCGTTCGACCAGGACACCGATTTCTCGGTCGGCCGAGGGGGGCTGTTCTGATCGGCATCGTCTCGTGGCCGGATCCGCGGCTCGGCCACAGGGCCGATCCCCGGCCGGTGGACGACGGCCTGCGCGCCATCGGCGAGCGCCTGAGAGCAGCAGCGGAGGCCGCCTCCGCCTATGGGCTGGCCGCGGTGCACATCGGCGCCGTGGCCCCGGTCGCGGTGATCAGCGTCGACCCTGACCCCGACAGGCGCGAATACCTCGTGCTGTACAATCCCGAAATCCTGGCGCTCGGTGGCGATGCCAGCGAAGGGCCGGAAGGCTCGGTCTCGATGCCCGGCCTGCAGGTGGCCGTGTCGCGGCCATGGCGTGCCCGCATCGCCTACGATGACGAAACCGGCGCACGCCGCGAACTTGATCTCGAAGGCCTGCCGGCGCGGATCGCCCAGCACGAGATTGATCAGGTGAGCGGCATCTTCTTCCTCGAGCGCCTGTCGCGTCTCAAGCGCGACATGGCGATCAAGCGCTGGAAGAAGACGAACCGGGGCTGAAGGCCATCGCCCCGGAGGTGCTGGCGACGAGCAAGGTCCGCCCGTTTGGGCGAGGCACTACCGTAACTGCAATGGGGTGAGTGGTGCCGGCAGCAGGATTTGAACCCGCGACCCACTGATTACAAATCAGTTGCTCTACCAACTGAGCTATACCGGCAGTCCGGCCGCTTGCTAGCATCGCATGGCGGGGCGGGCAAGCGTCGAGGCGAGTGAGTTGCGCGATACTCCCGCCGCGCTCCTGGCAACGTGGCTGTCACATCGCCGGACTATCGAGATTCGGGCAAAGCGTTTGCGCCATGGCCATTGTGCAGCCAGAAGACGGCGTGTCTTATGGAATCAACCGGCGATTGCCTGCCGGACCGAGCCGCTCGCAAAGAGGACCATCCAAGATGAAGCTCTCCACCTCCCTTGGCCTGCCGCTGCTGCTGGCCGTCGGCCTGACGCTCGCTGCATGCGGCAACAACCAGTCGCCACCGCCGCCTCCGGCGCAGACCCCTGCCGCCCCGGCGGCAACTGCCGATGCCGAGAAGGCGGCAGCCGAACAGAAGGCTGCCGAGGAGAAGGCCGCCGCCGACAAGGCCGCTGCTGACCAGAAAGCCGAGGAGGAGCGCGTCGCTGCTGAAGCCGCCGCTGCCGCGAAGGCCGAGGAGGAGCGCCTGGCCGCCGAGGCTGCCGCTGCCGCGATGGCCGAGGAGGAACGCCTCGCTGCCGAGGCTGCCGCTGCCGCGAAGGCCGAGGAGGA
>JAEYYP010000289.1 GCA_023428425.1 Pseudomonadota bacterium | reverse complement strand
CTGTCAGCCACATCGCCGCTGACCAGAAGGTTTGCGCCGCCAGTGCAGCGGCGGCGGCTCCGAGCAGCCCGTGGATCGGAACAAGCAGGAGGTTTGCGCCGATGAGTACCCCCATGCCCAATCCGATAGCGGGAAGCGTGGCATAGGGACGATCGTGAAGCGATAGTACAAGCGCAGCGGGACCGAACACCGACCGAATGCATAGTGCAAGGCACAGCACGGCAAGGGGCATCGCGCCGACGGAGAACTCCGGTCCGAACAACAGCATCAGTGTCGGACCGCCCAGGAGCACCGCGACGAACAGTCCAGCCGAGACGACGCCCGCCATCAGGTTGGCGTCACCGACCTGACGAGCGAACGCAGCCCGATCGGAAGACGCGTTCGATGCGAGCATATCGGGCAGGACGACCGCATAGACGGCGGCGACACCGAATGCGGCGAGTGAAAAGACCCGAGTCAGCACCCCGAACACTGCCAGCGCCTCGCGATCCAGCAGGCCGGATAGCAGCAACAGGTCGATGTCGAAGAAGAAGTCCGTTGCCAGTGCGACGACCGCCCAGGGCAGAGCGAAGCGCCACCAACGCGCGGCGTCTCCTGGCGTTGCCTCCGGGCCCGGTGGCAGTTCGAGCGCCGCCCGGCGCACCCACCAGTGCTGCCCGGCGGCAATCGCTGCAAAGCCGAGACCCAACAGCCAGATCAGCTCTCCGAGCCGCGCATCGGCGCCGATGGCGAGACCGGCGATGGCGATGCAGGCGACGATGAGCAGCGGACGGAAGATCGTATCCGCGAAGAACCCGGCCAAGGGGCGCTTCAGCCCGACAAGCAGGGCGCTGTTGCAGTACACGACGGCAGTCGCGATCGCCATGAGACAGGCCGGTAGCCAGTGCTCGGCCACCACCCTGCCCGGCTCGCCGAGAAAGCTGGTGAGCGGGTAGCAGCAGGTTGTCACCAGCGCGCCGCAGATCAGCACGTGGCCGTAGGCACGTGACATGAACTCGTTCAGCGCCTGTCCACGCCCCCTCGCGCGGTACTCTGCTGCGAAATAGGTTCCGACGGTCTGGAAGCCGAGCGGCATCCCGACGGCGAGGATGTTCGCCACGGCGATGACCAAGAGGTACTCGCCCAGAACGCTGGCGCCCCAGAACCGGGCAATCGCCGCCTGGGCAGCAAAGATCAGCCCCGCGCCGAACACACGGGACGCAAAAAGCACGACCGATTGCGACAGCAGGCGGTTGCGGAGATCCATCACGCGATTCCGCCCTGGCGCTTCTGGTCCGGCTTGGCCCTGTCGGGACGCAGCCGGTCGACCACACGGTTCAACCGATGGGCCAACTCTCGCCCGGCGAAGGCCGCTTCACCGATCAGGCGCGGCCAAGGGTGGTGCGCATAGTTTGCGACCGGGGGCACCGGGGTGATGAGGCCGCGGTCGCCGACCATGCCCTTCTTGAACTGGTGCAGCCCTTGGAAGCCATCGGTGCCGCCGAGGTCGTACCATCGGGCGCGCGTGTTATCGCGCAGCCACCGGATGATGTGCCAGTGGAGCCAGTACCCCGCTCGCAGCTCCAGTGCTGCAGCACTGGTGGCGCCGTAGAGATAGACGGCCCGGTCGCCCGCCTTGAAGATAATGGCGCCGGCGACGACCTTGCCCTGATGGCCGACCAGAAAGAGTTCCGGCCGGAGCGCTGGGTCGCCGATCTGCATCAACGCTTGCACGGTCTGGTAGGCCGAATGATCGGGGAAGCGTTTGCGGTCCACCATCTGCGCGTACAGTGCCTCGAACTCCGGCAATCGCGCGGCCTCGGCGTGCTCGAACGTCAGTTCGGCCCCGCTAGCCCGGCTGAGGTGGTAGCGCCACTTCTGGTGAAAGCTGCGACGCTGTTCCTCGTCACTCAGGCGAAGATTCACCAGGTAGCGGTTAGGAAACAGCAGCGTCGCGCCGGCCTTGAAGCCGCGACCGGACAAATGCTCGAACCTGGGATTGCCGACACCCGCCGCGGCGGACGGCAGGATGGAGAGCATCATCCGGCGGCGCTCGGCGTACTCCTGCACCAGAAGATCGATCATCCGGGAGTAGATCAGGAGCGCGTCGGGCCGGTTGGCGCGCGCCAACATCGGCGCCCACTTGGAAACTGCGATCGCACCCAGCCCGAATGGCAGCGGCTGCACCATGACAAGGCACCCACCGACAACTTCGCCGCCCTCGGTGAACACCATCGGTTCGAGTTGCACGCCTGGCCAGCGCGTGGCGGCAAACACCGCGAGTTGCTCCTGACAAACCTCGTCGAAGCCGACGATCGCAGCATCCCAGGACGCCGGCTCGACCCTGCGCATGGTGAACGACGCCGCCACCGGCATCGACACGACCTCGGGACTATCGGCATTAATGCGGGCAGCGAGCGACATGATTGGGTCCGGCCAGATATCGGCGGGACCCTAGAGCGGCGATGGTGTCGATATCCCTGACGCCAACGCCGAACCGCGCGGGAATTGTGGGAGTGGTTACAAGAGGCTTAGTGCGGTGTAGCAGCCGCCGGCGGCCCCTTGATCAGCGGGATCTCCGGCAGGCCGTGCGCGAACAGAGCAGCGTCGGCGCCCTCGTAGAGCATGCGAACCGCGACGTAGAGAATGATGACGAGGCCGATCCACGCGATCCAGCGATGGCGGGTGAGCACACCGGCAATGAGCGATGCCGCAACACCCATCAGCACGACGGAAAGGCCGAGCCCGAAAATCAGGGCAACGTCGTGATGCCGCGCCGCGCCAGCCACGGCCAGAACGTTGTCGAGCGACATCGAGACGTCGGCGATGATGATGTTGATCACTGCTTGGCGCAGTGTCTTGCGCGGCGCCCTGCCGGCAACGGTGCCGTCCGCGTTGATATCGGCGTTGTCCAGCGCCTCCTGCGCCTCGTGCTCGGCCTCCCGGGAGACCACCATCTCGCGGTACATCTTCCAGCACACCCACAGCAGCAGCAGGCCGCCAGCGATCAGCAGGCCGCCGCCCAAGGCCAGCAGGTGGCTGGTGATCAGCGCGAAGACGATACGCAGCACGGTCGCGGCGGCGATGCCGATAAGGATCGCACGTCGGCGCAGGTCGGCTGGGAGACCTGCCGCAGCCAGGCCGATGACCACGGCGTTATCGCCCGCCAGCACCAGATCGATCATGATGACGTTGAAGAACGCTGCCAACGCCGATGCATCGATGCCGAGCATGCTGTCTCCGTCTGGGCTGTGCTGGGATGAGGTTCTTTACGGCGAGGTAACGGGCATGTGAAGGCCCCAGCTCCAACTATCTGCGAACGATAGTTGTTCCGCGGCTCCAGATTCGAGCTGGCGCACTCGTTCTGGGCACTCGCGAGGACCGCTCACATGGCCGAGGCCGAAGGGCTGTGTTCCTCGCGAACGCCGTCACCCTCGCTGACCGGCTGCGGTGGCGACCAGGACCGCCCAGCCGGCCGCTGGCCAAACAAAGCCGCATGATGATGGCGATTGGGTGTAGACAAGCCCCCCTCACCCTGTTAGTCACCCGGCCGCCGGACGACGCATCGTCCAGCCGGGTGTGTAGCTCAGATGGTAGAGCAGCTGACTCTTAATCAGCGGGTCCACGGTTCGAGTCCGTGCACACCCACCAACCTTCGTTCCCCAGCATTATTGGCAAGCCAGCGGGCCGTCAGTCCGATACCCGGATCGGGTCGTCGAGCAGACTGATCTCCTCGACATTGCTGGCATCCGGCGTGCGCTTCATGGCGCGCGTTATGGCCAGTTCGTCCTTCTCGTGCTGGCCCAGGGCCTGCTCGTCGAGGATTGCCGCATCCACGAATGCAAGCTCGCGCTGAATCCGGATAACTGCTGCCGCATCCGAGGCCCGCGCCGCCGCACGG
>JAEYYP010000255.1 GCA_023428425.1 Pseudomonadota bacterium | reverse complement strand
CTCGAGACCAGCGCCCCTAGGCGCGCTGGTAGATGTCCTCGAAGCGGGTGATGTCGTCCTCGCCAAGATAGGAGCCGGTCTGGACCTCGATGAGTTCCAGCGGAATTTTGCCCGGATTCCTGAGACGATGGACGGTGCCGATGGGCAGGTAGGTGGATTCGTTCTCGTGCACGATGAAGGTGCGATCCTCCAGCGTAACCTCGGCCGTTCCATGAACCACGACCCAATGCTCGGACCGGTGGTAGTGCTTCTGAAGCGAGAGCACGCCACCGGGCTCGACCACGATCTTCTTCACCTGGAAGCGCTCGCCTTCGCACACGCTCTCCAGCGTGCCCCACGGCCGGTGGACGGTGAGGTGCTCGTCGACCTCCCGGGGGTTGTGCGTCTTCAGCAAATTGACGAGGTGCTTGACGTCCTGGCTGCGGTGGGACGGCATGACCAGCACGGCGTCGTAGGTCGCGATCACGGACAGGCCGTCGATCCCGATGGTTGTCACCAGCGGACCATCTGAACGGACATAGGAATTGGAGGTGTCCAGCAACTGGACGGACCCGACCGTCACATTGCTGTTCTCGTCCCGCCTGCCGATCTCGTGCAGCGCGTCCCACGCGCCCACGTCCGACCAGCCGAAGTCGCCGCGCACCACAGCGGCAAGGCGCGTGCGCTCCATCACGGCGAAGTCGATTGACTTGGCCGGCGACGACTTGAAGGCCGCCGGATCGAGCCTGAGGAAGCCGACGAGATCCATCTTGGCGTTCGCCACGGCCGAGGTAACGGCCGCCGAGATGGCTGGCTCATAGCCTTCGGCCTCCGCCAGGAGGAGACCGGCGGGAAAGAGGAAGTTGCCCGAATTCCAGAGGTAGCCAGCCTGGACATAAAGCTCTGCGGTCGCGCGATCCGGCTTTTCGACGAAGGAATCCACCTCATACGCGCCGATGGGGTCGAGCTCGGCGCCCAGCCGGATATAACCGTAGCTGGTGCGCGGCTCCGTGGGGGAGATGCCGAACGTCACAATGCGGCCGAGACGTGCGATCTTCGCACCCAACTGCACAGCCTCGCGGAAGGCCGCCTTGTCCTGCACCACGTGGTCGGAGGCCAGCGCGAGCACCAGCGTCTCGGGACCGTATGTGTCAGCCACATGGCGGGCCGCTGCGAGAAGGGCAGGGGCGCTGTCGCGCCGCGCAGGCTCCAGCATGACGGTGGCATCGACGCCGATCTCGCGCGCCTGACGTTGCGCGAAGAAACGAAACTCCTCGTTGGCCACCACCACGGGCGGACCGAACACATCGTCAGGCGCCGACCGCAGCAGCGTATCCTGATACAGCGTCTTTTCCGAAGCGAGCGGCAGGAACTGTTTGGGCAGGCTGTTGCGCGACAGCGGCCACAGACGCGTTCCCGATCCTCCGGCCAGAACGACCGGAATGATCTTTCCGTCGGCGGGGTGGGTCTCGGGCAGAGTTTGGCTGGTCATGAGAGGCGCCTGACGTTGGATCGAGTCAGTTTACCGCAATGCGGCCCCGCGGTGCACAAAGAGTGCGATCGGGCAGCAATGCTGCTCAGGCGTCCGCGAGGCTGCGCCGGCCGACGCTGGAATAGCGAAAGCCGAGGGCTTCCATCTCGTCCGGGCGATAGATGTTGCGCAGGTCGATCACCACCGGCTGCGCCATCATGCCGTGGATCCGCTTCAGGTCGAGCGCGCGGAAGGCGTCCCACTCGGTGACGATCACCAGGGCGTCGGCGCCCTCGGCCGCCTGATAGGGATTGTCCACATAGGTCACGTTGTCGAGGACGAGCTTGGCCTGCTCGATACCTTCGGGATCATGAGCCTTGATGATGGCGCCGCCGTCCTGGAGGGCGGTGATGATGGCGATGGACGGGGCATCGCGCATGTCGTCGGTGTTGGGCTTGAAGGTAAGGCCCAGCACGCCGATGGTTTTGCCCCGCACCGACCCGCCGAGCGCCTCGGTCACCTTGCGGGCCATGGCGCGCTTGCGCTGATCATTCACCGCCACCACAGTCTCGACGATGCGGACGGGGGTGCCATAGTCCTGCGCCGTCTTCATCAGAGCGAGAGTGTCCTTAGGGAAGCACGATCCGCCGTAGCCCGGGCCGGCATGCAGGAACTTCGAGCCGATGCGATTGTCGAGGCCGATGCCGCGGGCCACGTCCTGCACATTGCCGCCCACCTGCTCGCACAAATCGGCGATCTCGTTGATGAAGGTGATCTTGGTGGCGAGGAAGGCGTTCGCCGCATACTTGGTCAGCTCGGCGGTACGGCGCGAGGTGAAGAGCAGCGGCGACTGGTTCAGGAAGAGCGGACGGTAAAGCTCTGTCATCACATGGCGGGCGCGCTCGTCCTCGGTGCCAACCAGAATGCGGTCGGGGCGTTTGAAGTCGGCGATGGCCGCACCCTCGCGCAGGAATTCCGGGTTGGAGACGACGGCGAATTCAACTTCAGGGCGCGTTTCGCGGATGATGCGCTCCACCTCATCTCCCGTGCCCACCGGCACTGTGGATTTGGTCACCACGACCGTATAGCCGCTGATGGCGCCGGCGATGTCACGCGCGGCCTGATAGACGTAGGACAGGTCGGCATGGCCGTCGCCGCGGCGCGAGGGGGTGCCGACCGCGATGAAGACCGCATCGGCGTCCTTGACCCCTTCGGCGAGGCTGGCAGTGAAATAGAGGCGCTCGGCCTTCACATTGTTGCCGACAAGCTCGACGAGGCCGGGCTCATAGATCGGCATCTCGCCCCGCTTCAGGGCTTCGATCTTGCCGGCATGTGTGTCAACACACGTAACGGTATGACCGAAATCCGCGAAGCACGCGCCTGAGACCAGGCCGACATATCCCGCTCCGATCATCGCGATACGCATGATAAATTTCCCGATCAGGATTTCGCTAACCAGAACCGCGGCGTGTCAGGCTGCTGCTTAGGGGCATAGCTGTGAATTCTCAATGACGTTTTTGCGGCGCGTCATTCCCGTCGGAATGCGCCGGCCAGATCGGGGCACCGATCTGGCCGAAAGGTGTGTCGCCGAACACCTCGGCTCGGCGCATGAACGCGGACGCGCCGCTCTCGCCAATGCACGCTCGGCAGATGCCTAACCCTTAACTGCAGCAGGAAATTCCACTGCATTTTGCGAAAAGAAGGCTCGCTCACGGTGGGGCGCTTATGGATTTCGTTTGGGGGCGCGGGCTCGCATTCATGAGCGGGTCGGCCCGGCTTAGCAGCACGTCGGGAAGGCGATTTTGCATTGCAAAATGCCGCCGCATTTTGTATTGCATTGAACAATAGACGGACGGCATGTCGGGGGCGACGTGGCGCTGATACAGCTGCCTCGAAACGCCTATGAGCGTTACTAAAACCTTGCGGGGCAACGCATGATGACGGGGAGGTTCTCAGATGCCGATCCGTCCCTCGGCACTGGCGATGGTTTCGTCAACTTCCTTAGCGTGCGTGCCAGAGCGGTTCAACCTAGTGAAAGTACGTTCCGCCGCTCATCGGCTGTACAATGTCTCGAAGTCGCCGGTGTGCTGACGTGGCCGCGCCCTCAGGGTGATCCAGGCTCCCGTTCCTTCGTGACGTATCGGCAGCTTCGAGCCGATGCGTCGGCGGTCAGTAAGGGCATGATGCGATCTGGAGCGGTAGCAAAGGTTGTGGCGGATTTTGGCGGTGCCGCTCATCTTCCCGTGGGCTCAGAAGACTCGTGCCTCGGCGCTCCGTGTGGTCTCGACGCCACTTCAGTCTATGATGCTGGCGCGCACCTTGCTTGCGAGCGCCGCGGGATCGACGCGCGCGGGGCATCGTTGGATCGATTGCCGCTGACGAAAGCTGCGCAATGACAAAGACAATATCAAAGCTCTATCTGTTGGCGATCACGCTTGTTGCTGTGATCCAGCTTCTGATGGAAGCGGATATTGTTGTCCTTGCGTGCCTCTATATCGTGTCTGCGTGCGCTGTTCTCGTATTCGAGAGAAAGGTAATTCGTGCGCCGGATGTGATTTATTTCCTTTTCGTGATCTATTATGGGCTTTTCAGTCTGCTCGTTAAGACGGTTCTCGGGCAACCCGTAGACGAGAATCTCACGAGCCCTTTCAATACAAGCCTTGCGCTCTTCCTGGGTTTTGCGTCGATCACGATTGGCTATCTGCTGGCACGTGGCCAGACACGATTCAAGCTGACCTACCAATTTGAGCAAAACCTCAATCACAAAAAGAATCTTGAGTGGTGCTCGCTGGTTTTCTTCCCCATCGGTATCGTGTTCGAAACACTTCATGTGCTGTTGCGACCGGTGGCTGAAGTATCGTCTGCCGCTACGGAAGGCGGCATTGGCATGTTCGGCACCTTTGCGTTCGTGACGACGTTTGCCGTGGTCTGCGAGGCTTCGCTGGTCTTTGACAAGAATGGGCGCTCGTCGCGAGGCATCGGCCGGCTCGCTCTGATGCTCCTCGTTATTCTCGCGCTCGGCGTCGCCGGAAACGTAAAGCAATCGTTTCTGATGAACTTTGCCGCGGTGGTCGTTGTTGTCATCGTGAATGCGAACCGGGTCAACCTGTGGCGTGAGGCGATCGGCGGCGGACTCCTTGCCTTCCTGCTAATTTTCTACGTCTCTCCGGCGATCCACATTACCCGAGGTCAGGCGAAGACGATGCCGGTCATGGACCGCATCGAGCTCGCGGAGGACGTTCTCGCCAAGGCGGACTACAATCCGTTCACGCTCCAGGAGCAGTTGTCCTTGACGCTGGCTGACATCGGCGTGTCGAAAAACCCGGCGTACAACTACTTCTTTCCCCAAACGGGCAACTATGACCGCTTTGCGATGATCCAGCCGATCAACGTTGTTGTGACGGGTTGGGAGAGTCTGGGTGCCATGGATGCGTATGACGCCTTCCAGGATCTCGGTAATCTGTTGCCTTCATTCCTCGTCGGCGAAAAGACGGTTGTGGCCAGCGTGGATCGCATCGCTTGGTACTATGGCTATCGCAAGGAGCCGATCATTGGCCGGCCCGTCATGGGGGTCGTCACCAGTTCGATCGCAGTGGGAGGTATCGTTGGCTCCCTCCTGCTGACCGGCCCCTTCATCTGGCTCATGTTCTGGTTTCTGGACAAGCTATGCGGCCCCCTGAAGCACAACGTGACGGGCCTCTTCCTTACGTCCGTCATGTTGCTCCTCGTCGAGGGCGATCTTGCGGCCCTGTTTTCCACATTCAGCCGGCAGATGCCCATCATCCTCGCGTTTCTGTGGGGCGTGAACATCTTGATCAAGTTTCTCCCCTCTTCCGTGGGCGACGTATCTCCCGGGCCGAATTCCGGGCCGGGACGAGGGCAAAACGCCGGGCTTGGTTCAGCTCCTGGCCCCCAGCCGGGCTTCGGTCCCCGTTCGGGGGCAGGGCCCGGCTCTGATCTTGGTGAGCAGGGTCTGCGGCGCTCAAGGCTCCTCTGAAGAGGGGCTTATCTGCCCCGCCACCCCAACGGGGGGCGGGATGAAGGTTTGGCAAAGGTTCTAATCGCCGTGAGGACGCGAGATGTCGGTTATCGATCACTTTGAGCGCGTGCGTGTGCTCTGCGTCGGCGACGTCATGCTCGACCGCTTCGTCATGGGCGCTGCGCGTCGCATCTCGCCGGAAAGCCCGGTGCCGGTCCTCTCCGTAACGGGCAGCACCACCATTGCCGGCGGCTCGGCCAACGTCGCGCGGAACATCGCCTCCCTCGGCGGCCGGTGCACGCTCGTGGGGGTCATCGGGACGGACGCGTGCGGCGCGGAACTCAAGCGCATCCTCAATGAGACGGCAGGCGTCACGACCGCTTTCGTCGAGGTGGCCCAGCGCCCGACCACCGAGAAGATCCGCTTTGTGGCCCAAGGGCAGCACATGCTGCGCTCGGACAGCGAGGATAGCTCACCCGTCCTGCCGGACGTCGAGGAGGAACTCGTCGCCCAGATCGCCGCTGCGCTGCCGGAGCACGACGTCGTCGTGCTCTCGGACTATGCCAAGGGTGTGCTCACCGCGGGGGTGATCCGCCGGGTGGTGGAGCTTGCGTCAAGGCGTGGGGCGCCGGTGATCGTGGACCCCAAAAGTTCCGATCTCGCGCGCTATGACGGGGCGAGCGTTGTGACGCCCAACCTGCACGAGACCTATCTGGCGACGGGAATTCAGGGCGACGACGATGCTTCGGTCGTGGCGGCTGCCCGCAAGGTTCTGGACAACACCAATATTGGCGCCGTGCTCGTGACCCGATCGGAAAAGGGCATGACGCTGGTGCAGCGCACAGCAGATACGGTGCATATCCCCACCGCCGCCCGCGAGGTGGCCGACGTGGTCGGTGCCGGCGATACGGTGATCGCGGCCCTGTCGCTTGTCGTCGGCTCCGGCGGCGATCTGCAGGAAGCTGCCTATATCGCCAATGCCGCCGCCGGCGTGGTGGTTGCCAAGCGCGGCACGGCCACGGTGTCCCGCGATGAGCTCCTGGCAGAGCTGGACCGGCAGAGCGTGACCGAGGGCAATCCCTCGGCGGTGAAGGTGGTCTCGCGTAAAGATGCGGCGGCGCAAGTCGAAGCCTGGCAGCGCCACGGGCTGGCGGTGGGCTTCACCAACGGCTGCTTCGATATCGTCCATGTAGGGCACGTGGGCATCATCGAATTCTCCCGGGCCCATTGCGATCGGCTCGTCGTGGCGGTGAACTCGGATGCCTCGGTGAAGAGGCTCAAGGGGCCGACCCGTCCGGTCAACGGCGAGACGGATCGGGCTCAGGTGATCGCCGCCCTCGGTGCCGTCGATCTAGTGGTGGTGTTCGACGAGGACACGCCGAAGGAACTGATCGAGGAACTCCAGCCGGACGTTCTGGTGAAGGGGGCGGACTACCAGGTCTCCGAGATCGTCGGGGCCGACAGCGTGCTCGCACGAGGCGGGCGTGTTCTGCGCTTCGAGCTTGTCCCGGGGCGCAGCACCACCAAGGTCATCAGCCGCATGACTGACGGCGTCAGCGCTTGAGGCCGGCGTCCTGATGCTTCCGCGCAATCTCAATCCGGAACCACTCCCGTCGGCGGCATCTCGCCGGTGCCTCCGAGCATTCGGCGATGGATGCCCCAGTCCGCTGGAGCAGCCTCGCGCGTTTGGGTGTCGCGTAGTTGAGCAAAAGTTGAACTCTTCGCCCGCGCACGTCCGGAGAGAATATGTTCGTCGTCCCGCGCGTCATGGCTCCGACTTCTCAGGAGTTGGAGCCACGGTCAAAGCCCGCTTAGAGCATAAGGTCGCACCGTCATATATGCGTCGGAACTGCGTTTCATTGTCGATTGATATGTGCGACTGATTGGCCGATCCAGTCATTCCGAATCTGCTGTAAGTGCCTAACTGAGGGGTGGCGAGAAATCATGAATATTGCAATTTATGGTTTGGGCTATGTAGGCTTAACAGCTGCGGGATGCCTGACGCATAGCGGCCATCGAGTTCTTGGCGTCGATGTCAGTGCCAATAAAGTTGAAGCAATCAACGCCGGCAAAACTCCTATTTCAGAACCCGGCCTCGACAAGCTGATCTCGGATGCGGTCAGCAGCGGTCAGCTGAGTGCGGTCCAGTCAATACAGGGCGGGCTCAAGGACTTTGACATAGCCATCGTCTGCGTGGGCACGCCCAGCGCCCCGGACGGTTCGCACAACATGGGCTACATCGCTGAAGTCTCGCGACAGATCGCTCATGCGCTAGAGGCTGCAGGGCCGCGCGCGACGCCGCTTACCGTTGTCTATCGCTCCACCGTCCGCCCCGGCACGATCGAGGAACTGGTGCTGCCGATCTTCGCGGCGGTGCTGAAGCAGCCGGAAGCCTATGTGGAGCTGGTGTACAATCCCGAGTTCCTGCGCGAGTCCATCGCCATCAAGGATTTTTTCGCGCCGCCGAAGATTGTGATCGGCACCGCGGACGGCCAGCCGTCAGCGAATATGGAAAAGCTGAATGAAGGTCTGAACGCGCCCACCTTCTACACCGGTTTCCGTGAGGCCGAGTTCACCAAGTTCGTCGACAATACCTTCCACGCCCTGAAGGTGTCTTATGCCAACGAGATCGGCCGTCTTTGCCTTGATCTCGGCATCCAGGCCTCGAAGGTCCACGAAATCTTTGTGTCCGACACCAAGCTGAATATTTCGCCCTATTATCTGCGCCCCGGCGGTGCTTTCGGCGGCTCCTGCCTGCCGAAGGACGTGCGCGCTCTGCAGTATATTGCCGCCGATATCGGCGTCCCCGTTCCGGTGATCGACAACGTCATCCGGTCGAACGACGCGCACAAGCACTACCTGTTCTCCTACGCGTCGGAAGGGCTGGCGAAGGGGGCCAAGGTGCTGATGGTCGGACTTGCCTTCAAGGCGGACACCGACGACCTGCGCGAGAGCCCCAATCTCGATCTGGCGCGCAAGCTGCTGCAGGCCGGGTTCGAACTCTCGATTTGGGACGACACGCTCGAACCTTCGAAGCTGGTCGGCCAGAACCTCGGCTATGGCTTCACGCATCTGCCGTCGATGGACGCCCTGCTGGTCTCGAAGGAGCAGGCCGAGGCAGGTTCCTATGACCGCGTGATCGACACCAATGGCCGTGCCGCGTCACTCGCCCTCACGTCCAACAACGTCATCAGCCTGGATCGCCTGCCATGAGCGCGCTTCAGGCCGCTGGCTCGACGGGCGCTGGCTCTCCGGCGCCCGCCGACGTCGATGCAGCCAAGTTCCCGCGCCGGCAGGACGTGGAGCGTGCCGAGCGGCCGCTTCGCATCTGCGTTGTATATGGGCGCACGCCGCTGCCGATGCGGCGCGCCGACCAGATGACAGTCGCCCATCTGCTGGCTTTTCTGCACGCCCGCGGACATGAAGTCGATTTCTTCTACATCGACACGGGAGGCGAGACGACACCGGAAGACCGGCAGTGGATCGCCTCGCACACGCGGCGCGCGGAGGCGTTCAAGCTGGACAAGCTGTCCGCGCTTCGGGGGCTGACGCGGGTGGTCACGGGGCTGACGCCTTTCCAGGTCGGGCTATTCTCCCATGCCGGGCAGAAGGAGGCAGTGCACAAGGCTGTCGCGACCAATAAGTACGACATCCTGTACACCTACTATTTCCGCAGCGCGGAGATCACGAAGGACCTCGGCTATCTCCCGGGAACGCCGCGGTCGCAGCGGGCCGGTCGTCCTGCCTCCTTCCTCGCCTTCCAGCTGTCGCAGACGCTGAACGCCCGCCGCATCGCCAAGAATGCACCGGATCTTGCGCACAAGCTCTTTTACGAAGTCGAGAGCCGGCTCGTCGAAGGTTATGAGGCGCGGATTTGGCGGCATTTCAGCCGCTCGGTGCTGATCGGAAAGAGCGACGTCGAGGAGATCAAGGCGGCCTGCCGCCGTCGCGGTCGCCCGGAGCTCGATAATTTCGTGTTCGGTGCCCACGGTACCGACGTCAGCCGTTTCAAGCCGCGCACCGACATTCCGATCAAGCCCGATCATCTGGTGTTTTCGGGCGTGATGCGCACGCCGACCAATGTGCAGGCGGCGCAGTGGTTCGTGAACCGTGTATGGCCGCTGATCCGCGCCGAACGCCCCAATGCGACCTTCTCCGTCGTTGGGCGCGAGCCGACGGGCGACGTGCTGGAACTGGGTCGGCAGCCTGGCGTGACGGTCACGGGCACGGTGCCCGATCCCGCTGTGCTCATGGCGGAGGCCTCGGTCTGCGTGAATCCGATGCAGGCCGGTGGCGGCATGCAGAACAAGCTGATCGAGTTCATGGCCACCGGAAAGGCGATCGTCGCGACTTCAGTGGCGAATGAAGGTGTCGCCGCGCCGGCGGATACCCTTGTCGTGGCGGACGAGCCGGCAGATTTCGCCCGCGCGGTTCTCGACTTCCTGGCGAACCCAGCTCTAGCCGAAGAGTTCGGACAGCGCGCGCGGGCTCACGTGCTCGCCAAATGGACCTGGGAAGCTCACTACCTCAAGCTGGAGCGCGATTTCTACGTTGCTCTCGATGAATGATGCGGGTCGGAGTGACGAATATCTTCCCCGTGCGCGGGGAGGCTCCAGTATCCGCTTGGTGCTGTACTGCGGCTGCAGTCCAATTTTAGGGCAGGGACTTGAATAATGAAGCAGGTCATTCAGAATGCCAAGGGTGGTAAGCTGCGCCTGAAGAATGTGCCGGCGCCGGGCGTGTCTTCGCGTTCGGTGTTGGTCAGGACCGAGGCGTCACTCATCTCCTCGGGCACCGAACGCCAGATGGTCGGCTTCGCCCAGTCCAGCATGATCGAAAAGGCCCGCGCTCGGCCCGACCTTGTCAAGAAGGTGGTCGACAAGGTTCGGCGCGACGGCCCGATGGCGACTTTCAAGTCGGTGACCGCGCGTCTCGACGAGCCCCTGCCGCTTGGCTACTCCTCGGCGGGGCGGGTGATCGAAGTCGGCCCCGGTCTGGAGGGCGTTTACAAGGTCGGCCAGCTGGTCGCCTGTGCCGGCATCGCCATCGCCAACCATGCCGAATACAACGTCGTGCCCGAGAACTTGGTGGTTCCGGTGCCTGAGGACGTGACTGCGGAGCAGGCCTGCTTCTCGACCCTGTCCTCCATTGCCCTTCATTCGGTGCGCCTGATCTCGCCGGTCCTCGGCGACGTCGTTGCGGTGCTCGGAGCTGGCCTTGTCGGCCTGCTCGCCGCCCAGTTCGCCAAGCTGCACGGCGCCCGCGTCATCGTGCTCGACTTCAACAAGGGCCGCCTTGCCCTGGCCAAGAGCCTCGGCGTCGACATGACGATCGACCTCTCGGCCGGCGACCCGGTGGAGAGCGTGCTCGACGTCACGCGCGGCATTGGCTGCGATGCCGTTCTGGTCGCCGCCGCGACCAAGACCTCCGAGCCGTTCCAGACGGCGGCTGATATCGCGCGCGATCGCGCCAAGGTCTGCCTCGTCGGCATCACCGGCACCGAGTTCCCGTATCGTCCCTATATGCAGAAGGAGCTGAGCATCCTCGTCTCGCGCTCCTACGGTCCCGGGCGCTACGACCGCGACTACGAGAACAAGCACGTCAAGTATCCGCTCGGCTATGTGCGCTGGACGGAGAATGAGAACCTGCGCGAATGCGCCCGGCTCATGTCGCCGTCGCTGTCGAGCAGGCTCGATGTCGATCAGCTCATTTCGCATCGCTTCGCCTTTTCCGAGTCCGAAAAGGCCTATGATCTCGTGCTCAATGGCACCGAGCCCCATCTCGGCGTGGTGCTGAAGTACGACTCGACCGATCCCGTCCCGACGCGGGCGCTCGTCCTGCACGACGCCCCCAAGGCGGCTGCCGGCAAGGCGGTGATCGGTGCCGTCGGCGCCGGCAGCTTCGGCAAGACGATGATCCTGCCGGCGCTCAAGGACGACAAGCGTGCCGAGCTGTCGACCCTCGTCACCTCCCGCGGCGTCTCGTCTGAAGGCAGCGCCGGCCGGTTCGATTTCGCCAAGGCGTCGACGGACATCGATGACCTGCTGAACGACGCGGCCACCTCCGCCGTTGTCATCACCACGCCGCATGCGACGCATGCGAGCATGGTCGCCAAGTTCCTGAAGGCGGGCAAGAACGTCTTCGTGGAGAAGCCGCTGGCCCTCACCCATGAGGAGCTTGAAGCGGTGGTCGAGGCCCGCTCCAGCTCGCCGGCCTTCTTCACCGTCGGCTTCAACCGCAGGTTTGCGCCCTACGTGATCGAAGCGCAGAACTTCATGAAGTCGAAGCAGGGGCGCTCTGTCGTCTCGATCCGCGTGAATGCCGGCCAGCTGCCACCGGAGAGCTGGCAGCGCGACGCGGAGGAGGGCAACGGCCGCATCCTCGGCGAGCTTTGCCACTTCATCGATCTTGCCATGTTCCTGGTCGGCTCGCCGATCGAGCAGGTCTCGGCGACCAGCGGCACCGCTGCCCGCGGTCTGTGCGAGGATGTCAGCACGTCGCTGGTTTTCGCCGACGGCAGCCTCGCGACGATCATCTACACCGCGCTGGGTGACACCTCGTTCAGCAAGGAGCTGATCGAGTGCTACAAGGGTGGAGCGGTCTGCAGCATCGACAATTTCCGCGAGCTGCTGGTGGTGGCCAACGGAAAGCAGGTCACGAAGAAGACGACCATGTCGCAGGACAAGGGTCACAACGCGCAGATCGCCGCCTTTGTGTCCGGCGTGATTTCCGGCCAGGCTCCGGTCGACGAGCAGTCGCTCGTGGACTCGAGCGCTGCGACTCTCGCCGTGCTCGACTCGCTGCGTCTGGGGCGCCCGGTCGACCTCTCCACCCTCATCGGGGACGGCGACTAATCGATGAGCTTCGCGCGCACATTTCGCACGTTGCGGCACCTTACGGCGTCGCAACTGGCGTGGCGGCCCGTCTGTCGCGGAAAGTTCGTCGCGATGGAGTCGCTGCCGTCGCAGGCCTCTGCCTATTTTGCGCGGCAGAGCGCCCGGATCGGGCCGTTCGACTTCGCGTCGGCCCGGCTAAGCGCGACGATCGAGCATGTGCGTCAGCTCCAGCAGACCGTCCATGGTGCCTTTCTCGACGGCATCGCGGACGGGCGCTTCACCCTGCTTAACCGCGAGATCGACTTTGGCGACCTCGCGGGTGTCGAGTGGCGTCGTGAGCTGGGCGAGAAGAATAACCGCCTGTGGCGGATGAACCTGTCCTATATGGGCTATCTGGTGCCCTTCGTTGAACGCCACGGGGCCGCGGCCGTACCGGTTATCGGCAGTCTCATCGCGTCGATGACCGCACAGAATCCGTGGTCGTCGCGTGGTGTGTTCCGGGACGTGTGGCACCCCTATTCGGCGTCCCATCGAGTCATCAATCTGATCGCGTGCCTGTCCCTGCTCGAAAGCGCGGGGGTGCGCGTGGACCCGGCCGTCAAGGCTGCCGTCGAGGCCGAGATCCGGCTAGGTGCGGCCTTCGTGCTGGAC
>JAEYYP010000232.1 GCA_023428425.1 Pseudomonadota bacterium | reverse complement strand
CTTCATCCGCCGTTCATCTTGGGTGGCGGAAAGCGGAAACATTTGGGATTGTCACGAGCACTTTGCCAGAAAAAGACACAGTTCTGGAGTGCTTAGCCTCGCAAGGGGCATCTTGGGTGAGGGATATGATGAAGCGGCTACTTGGGTCGGCCGGCTGGCTTGTTGCCATGCTGGTCCTGGCGATGAACATCGGCATGGCAAGCGCACAGGATCGGGCGATCAGCCTGTTGCCCGGCACCGACCTGCCCGGCTTCGACTATGGTGTGATCAAGAGCACGACGCTCGACGCCTGTTCCGCCGCTTGCAGCGAAGACCGCCTGTGCCGCGCCTTCACCTTCAACGAGAAAGCCAAGTGGTGCTTCCTCAAGGGCGCTGCCGGCACCGAGACTGCCTTCGAGGGTGCCACCTCGGGAAAGATCGATCCGGCCGTCGAGCAGGCGCTGGCCGCAGAGCGCCAGGCCGAGCTGCCCTTCCCGGCATCCGATCTCGTCTACTATGCCCAGTATTTCGCCCAGCAGCTCCCCACCACCGACGTCCCGCCGCCGAACCTCACCTATGCCGACCTGGTGAAGGCCGGTGACGAGGCCGCCGCGACCGGCAACGTCGCAGCCGCGAATGTCTCCTACCGCCAGGCGCTGGCGCTCAACCGCAACGACCCCGCCCTGTGGCTGAAGCTTGCCGATGTGCAGCTCGAGCGCGCCGATGCTGACCTGCGCAACAACAACTCCTCCTCCGCCTACGATTTCGCGCAGGGCTCGACCTGGTCGGCGACCAACGCCTTCCTCCTGTCGCAGAGCGTCGCCGAGCGCGCCAAGGCGCTTGCCCGCCTCGCTGCCGGGCTCGAACGTCGCACCATGTGGCGCGAGTCGATCGCCACCTACCGCGCTTCGCTGGCGCTGGTCGACGATGCCGGCCTGCAGGGCCGCCTCGACCAGGTGGTGGCCGAGCACGGCTTCCGCATCGCCTCCAACCAGGTCGATTCCGAAGCGGCCGACCCGCGCATTTGCGTGGTGTTCTCCGATCCGCTGCCGGCCGGCGACACCGACCTTTCGAGCTACGTCGTGGTCGATGGCGCGCCGCAGGTAGCTGTCGAGACCGAGCGAAGCCAGCTCTGCATCACCGGCGTCCGCCATGGCCAGCGCTACACCATCAGGGTCCGTTCGGGCCTGCCTTCGGCCGCCGGTGAGCAGCTGCGCGCCGATGCCGAACTCAACGTCTATGTGCCCGACCGCACGCCGTTCGTCGGCTTCGCCAACAACGCCTACGTGATGCCTGCCGGCCTCGGCGGCGGCTTGCCGATGACCTCGGTGAACGCCACCTCGGCCGACATCGCCATCTACCGCATCGGCGACCGCAACATCGCCACCGCCGTGCGCCAGGGCATCTTCCGCGGCACGCTCGACGGCTATTCCGCCGAGGACATCGCCGACCGCTACGGCCAGCAGGAGTTCGAGGGCACCGTCGACCTGTCGAAGGGCCAGCAGAACGACATGACCATCACCGCCATTCCGGTGAAGGAGACGCTCGGCACGCTCGAGCCCGGCGCCTATGTCATTACTGCGAAGGTCACCGGCAGCCGTGCCGAGTACTGGCAGGAAATGGCGACGCAATGGTTCATCGTTACCGACCTCGGTCTGTCGACCGTGTCGGGCGAGAACGGCGTACACACCTTTGTTCGCTCGCTCACCAGCGCCCAACCGGTGGCCGGATCGACGGTGCGCCTCGTCGCTGTCAACAACGAGGTCCTCGGCGAAGCCACGACCGACGCCAACGGCGAAGCCGTGTTCGCAGCGGGCCTCGCGCGTGGAGAAGGCGGCCGCGCGCCGCAGCTCGTCGTCGCCGAGACCGAGGCGGGCGACTATGCCTTCATCGACTACACCCGCCCGGCCTTCGACCTCACCGACCGTGGTGTCGACGGGCGCCCGACCCCGGGTCCGCTCGACCTCTGGGCCACCACCGAGCGCGGTGTCTATCGCCCCGGCGAGACCGTGTTCCTCACGGCCCTGCTGCGCGATGGCAAGGCGAAGGCGATCGAAAAGCTGCCGCTGACGCTCGAACTCGAGCGCCCCGATGGCGTGGTTGCCGACCGCCAGGTCATCAAGGATGGCGGCGCCGGCGGCTACAGCGTGGCCCTGCCGCTCGCCTCCGAGGCGATGCGCGGCTCGTGGACCGTTCGCTTCTACGCCGACCCCAAGGCACCGGCGCTGAGCAGCACGAGCTTCCTCGTCGAGGATTTCGAGCCCGAGCGCCTGGCCTTCGAGATCTCTGCGGCACAGGGGCCGGTGACCGCCGGCGAGGTGACCGAAGTGTCGGTCGCCGCCCGCTACCTCTATGGCGCCACCGCGCCCGGCCTCGACATCGAGGCGGACTCGATCGTCCGCGCCGTGCCGACCCTCAACGACTTCCCCGGCTACGTCTTCGGCCGCGAGGATGACACCTTCACCACCGACTATCAGCCGCTCGGCAGCGTCGGCAGCACCGACGAGGAAGGCAACGCCACGGCCGAGATCGTCGTGCCCGAGCCGCCGGCCACCACCCGGCCGCTCACCGCGACGCTGGCCGTGCGCCTGATCGATACGTCGGGCCGCGCCATCCAGCGCAACCTGACGCGTCCGGTGACACCTCTCACCGACCTGATCGGCCTCAAGCCGCAGTTCAGCGAGGATGACGGCCTCGACGAGGGCAGCAATGCCGCCTTCGACGTGATCGTCGTCGGCACCGACGGCCAGCAGAAGGCCGAGAGCGGCCTCGAGTGGACGCTGAGCCGCATCGAGACCAACTACCAGTGGTACCGCAACAACGGCACCTGGAAGTGGGAAGCCGTCACCACCACGCGCGAAGTCGGCAACGGCAGCGTCGATGCGGTGGCGAGCGGTCCGGTGACCGTCAGCGCCCCGGTCACCTGGGGCCGCTACCGGCTCGAGGTCAACTCGACCGGCGACAGCGCCGCCTCGTCCACCTACGAGTTCTACGCCGGCTACTACTACGCCGAGGCCGGGTCCGACACGCCGGACGAGCTCGACGTCGCGCTCGACAAGACGGCGTACCGTCCGGGTGACACCGCCATCCTGAAGCTCGAGCCGCAGTTTGCGGGCACCGCGCTGGTGCTGGTGGTCGACGACGGCATCATCGACATGCGTTCGGTCGAGGTTCCGGCCGAAGGGACTTCCGTGGAACTACCGGTCACCGACCAGTGGGGCCCGGGCGCCTATGTCACGGCCACACTCTACCGGCCGGCCGACGCCACCGAGAAGCGGATGCCGGCGCGTGCGCTCGGCGTCGCCTATGCCGACGTGGAGCCGGGCGACCTGCAGCTCGATGTTTCGATCGAGGCCGAGGAAGTGTACGCGCCGCGCGCGCCGCTCTCCGCCACGGTGAAGCTCGCCAATGTGCAGCCCGGCGACACGGCCTACGTCACCGTCGCCGCGGTCGATCTCGGCATCCTCAACCTCACCCGCTTCGCGGTCCCCGACCCGGATGGCTGGTACTTTGGCCAGCGCCAGCTCGGCGTCGAGTTCCGCGACCTCTACGGCGCGCTGATCGACCCGACGCAGGGCGTGCTTGGCGCGGTGCGCTCGGGTGGTGACGGCGAAGGTTTTGCCGGCGGCACGCCGCCGCCGACCACCGTCCTCGTTGCCCAGCATACGGGCATCGTGACGGTGGGCGAGGACGGCACGGTCGAAGTCACCTTCGACATGCCCGACTTCAACGGCACGGTGCGCCTCATGGCCATCGCCTGGACGGCGAATGCCGTCGGCCATGCGTCCACCGACGTGATCGTGCGCGATCCGGTGGTGGTCACCATGACGCCGCCGCGTTTCCTGCGCCTCGACGACACTTCGCGCCTGCTGGTCGAGATCAACAACCTCTCTGGTGCCCCCGGCGACTACAAGGTGGAACTGATCACAGGCGAAGGCCTCTCGACCGATGCGGCGACGCAGACTGTCGAACTGCCCACCGGCGAGCGGACCGCGCTCAACCTCGGCCTGACCGGTACGGCGATCGGCGACCAGAGCCTCAAGCTCATCGTCACCGATCCCGACGGCAACGCGCTGGTGAAGGACCTCGTGCTCGGCGTCCGCGCCGCGTCCGGCCCCGTCACCACATCGGTACTGGTGCCGATCGGCCCGGGGGAGTCGGTAACCCTCGACGGCAGCCGTTTCGACGGCCTGATCCCGCGCTCGGGCAGCCTGACCTTCGCGGTCGGCCCGATCGCCCGCCTAGACGTGCCCGAGTTGCTCCTCTCGCTCGACCGCTACCCCTATGGCTGCGCCGAGCAGACGGCGAGCCGCGCCCTGCCGCTGCTCTACCTCAACGACGTGGCCCGCATGATGGGGCTCGGTACTGACGACGCGCTGGCCCAGCGCATCCGCGACGCCATCGCGGATGAACTGAGCAAGCAGAACAGCGCCGGCGGCTTCGGCCTCTGGGGCCCGTTCTCGGGCTCCGAGCTGTGGCTCGACGCCTATGTCACCGACTTCCTGCTCCGCGCCCGCGCCGAAGGCTATGCGGTGCCGGACCAGGCGATGACCATGGCGCTCGACAACCTCGGCAATCAGGTGTCCTACGCCTCCGACTTCTCGTCGGGCGGCGAGGACCTCGCCTACGCCCTGCTCGATCTCGCGCGGGCCGGCCGGGCCGCCATCGGCGACCTGCGCTACTACCTCGAAGCCAAGCTCGACGCCTTCTCGTCGCCGCTCGCCAAGGCCCAGCTCGGTGCCGCGCTCGCCCTCTACGGCGATCGCACCCGCGCCGCCGAAGCCTTCGCCGCCGCGGTCGAGGACCTGAAGGTCGCCGAGGATCGCTACCGCTACCGGGCCGACTATGGCAGCCGCTTGCGTGACACCGCTGCGGTGCTTGCGCTCGCCGCCGAGTTCAGCCCGGCCGGCATCGACCTGAGCGCACTCACGCAGCAACTGGCGGACCTCCGCGACGCTGCCCGCTGGAGCTCGACGCAGGAAGATGCCTGGACGCTCGTCGCCGCCTCGGCCCTGGCCCGCTCGGCCAGCGTCGGCAAGGTGACGGTCGATGGCGAGGCGCTCGAGGGCACCGTCTATCGCCGCTACGACGACGTGGTGATCTCGGGCTCGCCCGTCACCGTCACCAACGAGGGCAATACCGCCACCGAGATGACTGTCTCCGTCACCGGCATTCCGGCCACCCCGCCGGCGGCCAGCAGCGACGGCTTCTCGATCACGCGCGACTACTACCTCGTCGACGGCACGCCGGCCGACCTCGCCACGGTGCGCCAGAACGACCGCTTCGTGGTCGTGCTGACGGCTGTGCCGACGACGCTCGGCTCGGGCCAGTACGTCATCGCCGATCCGCTGCCGGCCGGGTTCGAGATCGAAAACCCGAACCTGCTCGGCGGCGCGGGCGGCGTCGGCGACCTGTCGAGCTGGCTCTCGCTCGATACGCCCGCCAACGTCGAGTCGCGCACCGACCAATATGTCGCTGCGTTCCGCGTCTACTCGGCGGTACCGAGCGTCACCACGGCGTACCTCGTCCGCGCCGTCTCGCCGGGCAGCTTCGTGCTGCCGGGGGCGACGGTGGAGGACATGTACCGGCCGGAGCTGCGCGGCAATACCGACGCCGGCCAGATCGAGATCGTCACGGCGGGCCCGTGATGATCGATGGGTATCGCGGACCGGGGAATGTCCCCGGTCCGTAACTGATCCGGACGACTGCTCGCGCCCCGAGGTGTCATCCCTGCGAAAGCAGGGACCCACCTCGCCGCCCGCGCAGGTGATGATGTGGGTCCCTGCTTTCGCAGGGATGACACGGCAGTGGGACTCGCCATGCAGCGTGCTAGCCGATCGCGACTTCTTGGCCTCGCCACCCTCGCCCTGATGGTGGGCGGCTCGGCCTCGCTCGTCTGGGGCAACCAGGTGGTGAACGAGCTGCGCCACTCCCTGCCGCCGGTACCGGACCTCGCGACCGTGCCGGTGTCGACGCTGGTGGTGGACAGCTCCGGCGGCCTGCTTCGCCCCTTCACTGCTGATGGCGGACGCTGGCGGCTGCCGGTCGAGATCGCCGATGTCGATCCACGCTTCCTCGAAATGCTCGTCGCCTACGAGGACAAGACCTTCCGCGCCCACCACGGTATCGAGTGGTCGTCGATGGCGCGCGCCGCGCTGCAGTTCGCGGGGGCAGGGGGGCGGATCGTCTCGGGTGGCTCGACCCTCACCATGCAGGTGGCGCGCCTCGTGCAGTCCGAGGGGACCCGCTCGGCCTGGGGCAAGCTGCGCCAGATGGTGCATGCGGCCGAGCTCGAAGCGACGCTCAGCAAGGACGAAATCCTCACCCTCTACCTGACCCTCGCCCCCTATGGCGGCAACATCGAGGGCGTGCGCGCCGCGAGCCTCGCCTATTTCGGCAAGGAGCCGCGGCGGCTGTCGATCGCCGAGAGCGCGCTGCTGGTGGCGCTGCCGCAATCGCCCGAGGCGCGTCGCCCCGACCGCGACACTGCCGCCGCGCTCGCGAGCCGCAACAACGTCCTCGACCGCATGCTGCTGGCCGGCGTTATCTCAGCCGAGGAAGCCGAGGTGGCCAAGGGCGAGCCGGTGCCCAAGGCGCGTCAGGAATTCCCCATGCTCGCCGCGCACCTTGCCCAGGCGGCAATCAAGGCGCACCCCGGCGAACGCGTGATCGAGTTGCCCATCGACGGACGGCTGCAGGCGGCGCTCGAACACCTTGCCTCGACCCGAGCCACCAAGCTCGGCCCCAACGTCTCCGTCGCGGTGCTGGTCGCCGACCAGGAGACTGGCGACGTGCTTGCCTCGGTCGGCTCGGCCGGTTTCCTCAGGAACGAGGCGGCCGGCTTCATCGACATGACTTCGGCCGTCCGCTCGCCCGGCTCGACGCTGAAGCCGCTGATCTACGGCCTCGCCTTCGAGCTCGGCGTCGCGCATCCCGAGAGCCTGATCGAGGATCGGCCGACAGGCTTCGGCAACTGGGTACCGGTCAACTTCGACGGTTTCACCCGCGGCACCGTGACGGTGCGGCAGGCCCTGATCCAGTCGCTGAACATCCCAGCCGTCATCACGCTCGACGCGGTGGGCACGCCGCGGCTGGTGCAGCGCATGAAGCGCGCCCACGCGGTGCCGCAGCTCCCAGCCAACACCTCTGCCGGCCTCGCGATCGGGCTCGGCGGTGTCGGCCTGACCCTGCGCGACCTCGTATCGCTCTATGCCGCCATCGCCCGTGGCGGCAGCCCGGTGCACCTCGAGGATGGGGTCAGTATCCCCGCTCCGGACGCCGCCAGCGCCGCGCCGGTGCTCGATCCGGTCGCTGCGTGGTACGTTACCTCCATCCTCGCCGACGTTCCGCCGCCAGTGAACGGCACTGCCGGCCGCATCGCCTTCAAGACCGGTACCTCCTACGGCTATCGCGACGCCTGGGCCATCGGCTATGACGGGCGCACCGTGATCGGCGTCTGGGTGGGCCGCCCCGATGGCGCCCCGGTGCCCGGCATTGCCGGCATCACGGCCGCCGCCCCCATTCTGTTCGAGAGCTTCGATCGGCTGGGCAAGCGCACCGCGAAGCTGCCGGGCGCGCCCAACGGCACGCTGTTCGGCTCCAATGCCGACCTGCCGCAACCCCTGAAGCGCTTCCGCCACCCCGACCTGCAGATGGTGGCGCGCGATGCCGCGCCGGTGATCTCGTTCCCGGCTGATGGGGTGGATGTCGACCTGGGGCTCGCTTCGGGCGCGAACCTGCCGCTCAACATCAAGATCCGCAACGGGGTGCCGCCCTTCACCTTCTTCGCCAATGGCGCGCCGTTCGGCCGCTCAGCCTTCGCTCGCCAGACCAGTTGGACGCCGGACGGGCCGGGCTACGTCACCCTGTCGGTGGTCGATGCCGGGGGCCGCTCGGACATGGTGAAGGTGTTCGTAGAGTAACGCCGACGGTCAAAGCTTGCGTCTGAAATGCCGATGCAAGCTTTGTTTTACCTAGCCGACTTGCAGGCTTGTTAATCTCGCGGCTTCTAGTGTGATCCCGTGGTGCTTGGCGCATGGGGTCTGTGGTGCGCATCCTTATCGTCGATGACAGTCGGTCGAGCCTGGCGTTTCTGCGGCAGGTCGTCGGCCAACTGGGATACACCGATGTCGAGTGCATCCTGCACCCGGTCGAGGCGTTGCGCCGGGCTGATGAAGTGCAGTTCGATGTCGTGCTCGTCGACAACATCATGCCCGACATGGATGGTGTGGAGCTGACCCGCCGCCTGCGCGCCCGCGACGACTATCGCTTGGTCCCGATCATCATGGTCACCTCGATGGATGACCCGCACCTGCGGGTCAGCGCCGTGGCGGCCGGTGCTACCGACTTCATCCAGAAGCCATTCGATGTCACCGAACTGCAGGCGCGCGTCCGCAACCTCCTGGCGTTGCGCCAGGCCCAGCGCGAACTGGCCGACCGGGCGCAGTGGCTGGCCCGAGAGGTGGAGATTGCCACGCAGCACCTGATCGATCGCGAGGAAGAGATCATCTGGCGCCTGGCCCGTGCCATCGAGTATCGCGACGGCGACACCGGCGAGCATGTGTCGCGCGTCGCGCAGATCTCGCGCGTCATCGCCGAGGGCATCGGGCTCGGGCCGGAGCGCTGTCGCGTCATCTACCTTGCAGCGCCGCTGCACGACATCGGCAAGATCGGCATCGCCGACGCCATTCTCACAAAGCCCGGCAAGCTGACGTCCGACGAACTCGCGACAATGCGCCGACACGTCTCGATCGGCGCCCGCATCCTCGAGAACGGCTCTTCCGAGGTCATCAGGACCGCCGAGTTGATCGCCCAGTCGCATCACGAGAGGTGGGACGGCACCGGTTACCCGGATCGGCTTTCCGGCCTCGACATTCCGATCGAGGCACGCGTGGTCGCCATCGCCGACGTGTTCGATGCGCTCTGCTCGGTGCGGCCCTACAAGCAGGCCTGGGCCATCGACGACGCCCGGCGCGAGATCGTGCGGCTGTCCGGCAGCCATTTCGACCCCACCTGTGTCACTGCCTTCGAGACCCGCTGGCCGGAAATAGCCGCGCTGTTCGACGCCGAGCCGGCCATCGAACGCCTCGCCGGTTAAGACAGGCTCACTGAGTTATTCCGGCTGCTACGACCGCCCTGCCTGTCAACGGCGAGCAGCGACAACCCGCCAGCCCTGCGGATACCCGGCAGTCCTGCGCTGCCCGCATTGACCCCCGCTGCAAGTAAACCAGCAATGACTGACAGTGAATCTGTCAAATAAATCGCAGTTGAATCGTCCGCTGGATTCTGCCGGAGGCGATGAATCTATCGGCGTGATTCGACGTGATTCATTTCGGGCGACGGAATCGCACGAAACAACTAGTCAGTAACAAACCATGTAAATGTTGAGTACAATTATAAGTAGTAAGCTAGTTTTAACAGATAGCGCCGATGATGTTCTGGTCAGGGGCAGACAGCATTTCCGAGTGGACGCGGGGATAGTTGCGCCAGGCGGCAGCGGGGGCGCTGCCGCGGCGGCTGCACGCACGCGGGTTCGAACACGGTTGTAAATGCTGAAGTCCAGATTTCTCGAGCTGCTTGAAGGGGCGGGTGCCACATGAGCATGCCATTCTCACTTGAACTATCGGGCGAACTCGGCCTGCGCGGCATCGAAAAGCTCAGGGCCGACATCGTCGCGGCACTCGAGGCGAACGCCACCGTGGCGATCGACACCAGCGCCGTCGAGAGCGCCGACGCCTCCGCGATCCAGCTCCTCCTCGCCGCGCAGAAGAGCGCCAACGCCAAAGGCAGCGCGCTGAGCCTGACCGCGCCTGCCGGCGGTGCGATGGCGCGCACGCTCATCGGCCTCGGCCTCGTCTCCGCCGACGGCACCTCGCTCACGCCCGAAACCTCGACCTGGACCATCACCAAGGCCGCCGCATGACCAAGACCATCCTCACCATCGACGACAGCGCCTCGATCCGCCAGATGGTCGCCATGACGCTGAAGGGCGCCGGGCTCACCGTGCTCGAGGCCGGCAACGGCGCCGAGGGGCTGACCAAGGCCACCACCAACACGGTGCACGCCGTGATCACCGACCTCAATATGCCGGTGATGAACGGGCTCGAGTTCCTCAAGAAGTTCCGCCAGCACCCGGCCGGCAAGGGCGTGCCGGTGATCCTGCTGACCACCGAATCCGACGACGCGCTGAAGCGCGAGGCCCGTGAGTCCGGCGCTACCGGATGGATCGTCAAGCCGTTCAAGCAGGACCAGTTGCTGGCGGTCATCAAGAAGGTGACCGGCGCATGAGTTCCGATCCGGCCGATACCTTCCGCCAGGAGGCGCGCGAGCTGCTGGAGCAACTGGAGCAGGGTCTGCTCGATCTCGAGCAGAACCCGGCCGACACCGACCTGGTCAATTCCGTGTTTCGTGCCCTGCACACCATCAAGGGCTCCGGCGCGATGTTCGGCTTCACCGACGTCGCCGCCTTCGTGCACGAGTTCGAGACCGCCTTCGATCGGGTCCGCAAGGGTCTGTCGCCGGTCACGTCCGCGCTCGTTGCCATCGCGCTCGACGCCAAGGACCATGTCCACGGGTTGATCGAGGATGCCGAGGGGGTGGTCGGCGCGGGCGAGCCCATCCTCGTGGCACTGCGCGCGCTGGTCGAGCCCGGACACGCCCCTGCCGCGCCGGCACCGGCGGCGAAGCCTGCCGCGATCGAGGCGCCGGCCGACCCCGGGATACGGCGCTGGCGCATCCGCTTCCACCTGCCGTCCGATGCGCTGCTTTACGGCACCAATCCGCAACTGCTGCTGGGCGAGATCGCCGACCTGGGGCCGTGCGAAGTCGCCGCCCTGACCGCGAACGTGCCGCCGCTCGACGCGATCGATCTCGAAGCCTGCTATCTCGGCTGGCAGGTCGATCTGACCCACCCCGATCCCACCGCGGCACTCGACGACGTCTTCCTGTTCCTCAAGGACGGCATGGAGCTGTCGATCGAGCCTTTGCCTGAGCCTGCCATGTCCCAGCTGGTGGACGAGGAGGACGCGGTCGAAGCGTCGCCAGGGACGGCGACCACTCCGGTCGTCGAGACAGCAAGCGCCCGCGCGGCCGACCCGGATCGTATCGAGCGGCCGGCTGCCGCGGCATCCACTTCGCTGCGCGTTGCCGCGGAGCGCCTCGACGAACTGATGGACCGTGTCGGTGAACTGGTGATCGCCCAGGCACGCCTCTCGCAAATGGCGGCGCAGAGCGCCGACCCGAACCTCAAGACGGTCGCCGAGGAACTGGAGCGCCTGTCGTCCGG
The DNA here is from genome assembly GCA_023428425.1 of Pseudomonadota bacterium. Taxonomy (GTDB): domain Bacteria; phylum Pseudomonadota; class Alphaproteobacteria; order Rhizobiales; family Devosiaceae; genus Devosia_A. Next base: position 1,487 of record JAEYYP010000232.1, on the reverse strand, counting down.
CCTGCGCGATACGACGATGGGCATCCGCATGGTGCCGATCGGCTCGCTGTTCTCGCGCTTCCGCCGCCTGGTGCACGACCTGAGCCACGACCTCGGCAAGCAGATCGAATTCATCACCACCGGCGAGGAGACCGAACTCGACAAGACCATGATCGAGCGGCTCGCCGACCCGCTGGTTCACCTCATCCGCAACGCTGTCGACCATGGGCTCGAAAGCGCCGACGCGCGGGCAAGGTCGGGCAAGCCGGTCAAGGGGACCGTGCGGCTGTCTGCCGTCTATGCGGGCGCCGAGGTCACCATTTCGGTATCCGACGATGGCGCGGGCCTCGACCCGGTTCGCATCCGCCAGAAGGCAGAAGAGCAGGGCATCATCACGCCCGACCAGCGCCTGACCGATCAAGAACTGTACCAGCTGATCTTCGCCCCGGGTTTCTCGACGGCGAAGGAAGTGACGTCGCTTTCGGGCCGCGGCGTCGGCATGGACGTTGTGAAGCGCACCATCGATGGCCTGCGCGGCAAGATCGAGCTCTCGACCGTGCCGGGCAAGGGCACCACGGCGACGCTGCGGCTGCCGCTGACCCTCGCCATCATCGAGGGCATGCTGATCCGTGTCGGCAATGGCCGCTACTCGATCCCGCTCTCGGCGGTCGAGGAATGCGTGGAGTTGCCGGCTTCTGCCGACACCCCCTCGCTCGGCCGCTCGTTCCTAAGCATCCGCGACCAGTTGGTGCCCTTCCTCCGCCTGCGCGATGTCTTCGGCACCAGCGGCGAAGCCGATAGTCACCAGAAGGTGGTCATCGTTTCGTCGGGCGAGGGCAGGGTGGGGCTCGTGGTGGATCAGATCATCGGCAACACCCAGACGGTCATCAAGCAGCTCAGCAAGCTGCATTCGGGCCTCGAGACCTTCTCGGGCGCCACCATTCTCGGCGATGGCGCCGTGGCGCTCATCCTCGATACCGCGCACCTCGTCTCCTACGGACAGATTCACGACCAGCAACTGGGGAGGGCGGCATGAAGCCCACTGAACCGATGCGCGCGCTGACCCTTCGCCTCGATGACGAGCTGTTCGCCATCGAGGCAGGCAGCGTGCGTGAAATCCTCGACCTGGTGCCGGTCACCGAGGTGCCCAAGGCATCCCCATTCGCGACCGGGCTGATCAATGTTCGCGGTCGCGTGGTGCCGCTCGCGGACCTGAAGGTGGCGTTCGGCATGCCTCAGGTCGAGGCCGACCAGGACACCCGCATCGTCGTCATCGAGACCGAGATCGAAGGCGAGCCGACGGTGGTCGGCATCCTTGCCGATAAGGTGTTCGACGTCACCGACATCGAGCCCACCGCCATCGAGGAGGCACCGCGCGTCGTGACCTGAGCCCCTAGATCTCCTCCAGATTTTGGTAGAGTCCGCCGCAACAGAGGGCGGACGCATGAAGCGCAGCAGGTTCAACGAAGAACAGATCATCGGGATATTGAAGGAGCAGGAGGCCGGGC
>JAEYYP010000188.1 GCA_023428425.1 Pseudomonadota bacterium | reverse complement strand
TCGTGGCGCAGGATCTCGCGGTCCTTGCAGGTGCCGGGCTCGGACTCGTCGGCGTTGACGAGGAGCTGGCTCGGACGGCCGTCATTGACGCCTTCCTTTGGCATGAACGTCCATTTGAGCGCGGTCGGGAAACCGGCGCCGCCGCGGCCGCGCAGGCCGGAGCCCTTGACCTCGTTGACGATCCAGTCGCGACCGTTGTCGACGAACTTCTTGGTGTCCTGCCAACCGCCGCGAGCGCGGGCGCCATCGAGGCCCCAGTCACGCTGGCCGTAGAGGTTGGTGAAGATGCGGTCCTGATCTGCGAGCATCAGCGGGGATCCTTGCCGAAGCGCTTGATGTATTCGGCGACGCCGCCGGTAGCGAGGGCATCGGCCTGTTCGAGCCAGCGGTCTCGGGCGACGCGGCCCTTGAAACCGAGCTCGCCTTCGACGGCGGCGATCTGCTCGGGCGTAAGCTTTGCGACCTGAGCCCAGGTGGTGATTCCGACCGCGTTCATATTGCGCTCCAGCACCGGGCCGACGCCGGAGATGAGCTTCAGATCATCGGCGGCGACGCCTGCAGGGGCGTCAAACAGCTTCTTCGGCGTCCTCTTACCGCCAGCGGCAGCCCCACCATCGATCTTGCCAGCCGGAGACTCCGCACCGGTCACGTCTTCGCGCATTGCCTTGTTCGGCTCGCCATCAGCCTTGGCGGCAGCCTGCGCTTCGGTGCGCGCTGCTTCGGCCTTCGCCTCGGACACTTTGGGAGCGCCCGGCGGGCCCTTGATCGCGGGCGCCGCTTCCTCGGGGACGTCGTTCTTCCGACCCGGGGTCGTCGGCGCCTGCGCCTTTGCGGGTTCCGCTGGCTTGGGAGCGGGCGCCGCGGCCGGAACATCGGGCGGAGGCGGTGGCGGCGGGAACGGCTTGTAGGTACGCTGAGCTGTCGGCGCTTCCAGCAGCGTGGACTGGCCGCCTTCCGCAGCGCCGTTGAGACGGTCGATGCCCTGCGGCCCCGGCTTGACCTCGTGGCCTTTGCCTGCAGCGAACTTGTCGATGATGGCTTCAAGGGTCTCGGGCGTCAGGTCTTCGTAGGTATCGGAGCCGATGGTGACCATCGGGGCGTTAACGCAGGCGCCGGCGCACTCGACTTCTTCCCAGCTCAGGGTGCCATCGGCGTTGGGCTCGAGCGGGTTGTGGTTGATGCGGCGCTCGCAGACGTGACGCAGATCCTCGGCGCCGCGCAGCATGCAGGGCGTGGTGCCGCAGACCTGCACGTGGGCCAGGGTTCCAACCGGCTTCAGCTGGAACTGGGTGTAGAAGGTGGCGACTTCGAGCACACGGATGTAGGCCATGCCGAGCAGCTTGGCGACATACTCGATGGCGGCGCGGGTAACCCAGCCGTCCTGCTCCTGAGCCCGGAACAGCACCGGGATTACGGCGGACTGCTGACGACCAGGAGGATACTCGGCCATCTTCTTCTCGGCCCAGGCCTGGTTCTCCGCCGTAAAGGCGAAGGTGGCGGGCTGGACGTTATCTGTGGCTAAGCGGCGAACAGACATTTACCGATCGACCTCACCGAAGACGATATCGAGCGAGCCCAAGATGGCCGAAACGTCAGCCAGCATGTGCCCGCGACAGAGGAAATCCATGGCGCTGAGGTGAGCAAAGCCGGGGGCTTTGATCTTGCAGCGGTAGGGCTTGTTGGTGCCGTCGGAGACGAGGTAGACGCCGAACTCGCCCTTGGGGGCTTCGACGGCGGCATAGACCTCTCCGGCGGGGACCTTGTAGCCCTCGGTATAGAGCTTGAAGTGATGGATGAGCGCTTCCATCGACTGCTTCATCTCGCCTCGCTTGGGCGGCACGACCTTGCCGTCGGTCGAGGAGACGGGGCCCTGCCCTTCGGGAGAACTCAGCTTCTCGACGCACTGCTTCATAATGCGGATCGACTGGCGCATCTCGTCCATGCGGACGAGGTAACGATCGTAGCAATCGCCGTTCTTGCCGATCGGGATATCGAACTCGAGCTGGTCGTAACACTCGTAGGGCTGGGCCTTGCGCAGGTCCCAGGCAGCGCCCGAGCCGCGGATCATGACGCCGGAGAAGCCCCACTTCCAGGCATCCTCAAGCGAGACCACACCGATGTCGGCGTTGCGCTGCATGTAGATGCGGTTGCCGGTCATCAGCCCTTCGAGATCGTCGAGGACCTTGAGAAACGGGTCGCAGAATGCGCCGATATCGTCGACCAGTGCCTGCGGGATGTCCTGATGCACGCCGCCGGGACGGAAATAGGCCGCATGCATGCGGCTGCCGGATGCGCGCTCGTAGAAGATCATCAGCTTCTCGCGCTCGTCGAACCCCCAGAGCGGGGGCGTGAGCGCGCCGACGTCGAGCGCCTGCGTCGTGCAGTTGAGGATGTGGCTGAGCAGTCGCCCGATCTCGGCGTAGAGCACGCGGATCAACTGGCCGCGGAAGGGCACGGTGATGCCCAGCAGCTTCTCCACCGCCAGGCAGAAGGCGTGCTCCTGGTTCATCGGCGCGACGTAGTCCAGGCGGTCGAAATACGGCACCGCCTGCAGGTAGGTCTTCTGCTCGATCAGCTTTTCGGTGCCGCGGTGCAGCAGGCCGATATGCGGATCGACGCGCTCGACCACCTCGCCATCCAGTTCGAGCACGAGGCGAAGCACACCGTGCGCCGCCGGATGCTGCGGGCCGAAGTTGATCGTGAAATTGCGGACGTCGGCTTCCACGCTCATTGCTTGGCCTTTTCGTCGCCGGGCAGCACGTAGTCGGTGCCTTCCCAAGGTGACAGATAGTCGAACTGACGGAATTCCTGAGCCAGCTTCACGGGCTCATAGACAACGCGCTTGCGTTCTTCGTCGTACCGAACCTCGACATAGCCGGTCGTCGGGAAGTCCTTGCGGAGCGGATAACCGTCGAAGCCGTAGTCGGTAAGGATGCGGCGCAGGTCCGGATTGCCGGCAAACAGGATGCCGTAGAGGTCGTAGGCCTCGCGCTCGTACCAGACTGCGCCGGGGAACAGCCCGGTCAGCGACTGCACCGGGGACTCCTCGTCGGTCGACACCTTGACGCGTACACGCAGGTTCTGCCGGGGGCTCAGCAGGTGGTAGACAACCTCGAAACGCTCGTCGCGCTCGGGGTAATCGACGCCGGCTATATCGATGATTGATATAAAGCCCTCGTGATCGTGCAAGAAGGTGATCACGTCGACGATGCTCTCGCGCGCGGCGACGATGGTCAGTTCGCCATAGGCAAGCAGGTGGTCAAGGATGACCTCGCCCAACTGGTTGCGCGCACGTTCCGCGAGCGCGGCGAGCGGTGATACTTCGGCTTCGTCAGCCATTGCCGGGTCGTCCTAGCGTTCGATCGTGCCGGTGCGGCGGATTTTCTTCTGCAGCATGAGCAGGCCGTAGAGCAGCGCCTCGGCCGTCGGCGGACAGCCGGGCACGTAGACATCGACCGGGACCACCCGGTCACAGCCGCGCACCACGGAATAGGAATAGTGATAGTAGCCGCCACCATTGGCGCAGCTCCCCATCGAGACGACATAACGCGGCTCGGGCATCTGGTCGTAGACCTTGCGGAGCGCGGGGGCCATCTTGTTGGTCTGCGTGCCGGCGACGATCATCACGTCGGACTGACGCGGCGAGGCGCGCGGTGCGAGGCCGAAGCGCTCGACGTCGTAGCGCGGCATCGACATCTGGATCATCTCGACGGCGCAGCAGGCGAGGCCGAACGTCATCCACATCAGCGAGCCGGTACGAGCCCAGTTGATGAGTTCGTCGGTCGAGGTGACGAGAAAACCCTTGTCGGCCAGCTCGTTGTTGATCTCAGTGAAGAACGGATCGTTGGCGCCGATCGGCTTGCCGGTGGCAGGGTCTAGAACACCCCGGGGCGCGGGAGCGATGAGAGTGCCCCCTTCAGCGGTCAATCCCATTCGAGCGCGCCTTTCTTCCATTCGTAGATGAAGCCGACAGTCAGCACGCCGAGGAAGATCATCATCGACCAGAAGCCGAACCAGCCGACATCCTTGAATGCCAGCGCCCACGGGAACAGGAACGCCACTTCGAGATCGAAGATGATGAACAGGATGGCGACGAGGTAGAAGCGGGCGTCAAACTTCATGCGCGCATCGTCGAACGCATCGAAGCCGCACTCGTAGGCCGACACCTTCTCGGGGTCGGGCTTCTTGTAGGCGACGAGGAAGGGAGCGACCATGAGGGCCAGGCCGATAACGGCAGACAGGCCGATGAAGATGACGATCGGCAGGTAGTTGCTGAGCAACTCGTTCATTGTTTTGCCTACGGGTCTGTCCGGCAGGAGGCGCCGGTTCCGTGCGGCCGGTGAGGCAATTATGGGCCCCAAAAGCGACACAGTTCAGTGTGCTCCGGGCTTATCCCACGACACCCAGCGTTTCAAGGAAAACAAAACCTGAGTAAATGACTCCGGTTAGTAACCTATCCCCTGCCCTGCCGTCACCGGAAAACGAAGAAGGCCCCGCGTCAGCGGAGCCTTCGAGGGTAGGACCGGCGTCCGGATCAGAAGTGCCAGTTGAAGCCGATCTTGGCGACGTGAGCGTCCTCGTTCGCGTCGTCGAAATCCCACTGATACTGGTACTCGGCCTTCAGCGAGAGGTCTTCGGTCAGCTTGACCTCGGCACCGAGGCCGACCGGCACGTAGGCCTCGGTGACGGAGTTGGCGCCGATACCGGCGAGGCCGTAGAAGGCAAAGTTCTCAGCTGCGAAGCCGAGCTTGCCGTTCACCTGACCCTGCCAGCTGTCGTCGTTCAGCCACTGGACCGAGCCTTCGACGCCAGCCAGCAGATTGTTGTTGATCAGCGTGTTCACGCCGAGGTTTGCGCCCAGGCCGTAGATCGAATCGGTCTGGCCCGAAATGAAGAGACCAGCGTAGGGCCCGTTCCAGTCGACCGCCGAGTAGTTGTCGACCACGACGGGGGCCGGGGCGGTGTCGATCAGAAGGTCAGCCGCCGACGCTGCCGACGTGACACCGGCGACCGCGACGGTGGCCAGCAGGGCGAGCTTGAGAGTACGCATTTGCAATTCCTTGGTCAGAGTAGACAGCCGGTGAGGTAGGCCGCGAAAACCGACGGAGCAAGCTACGGGAGAGGCCGCTGGTTCCTGCCGTCCGGCGAATGGAAAGCGGTGTTGCGGAACCGACACATGATGTGTCGAGACCGTGGCGGCCCCCCGGCGAATGTTCGGCGCGTGTTGGGCCGAACGCCATTATTGGCGGCTAGAATTGGAATCGGGCACCCAAGGTGAACTGATCGCTGGTCTCGTCCCCCGCCGGGTCGAAGCCACGCAGGTACTGCGCGTTGAGGGACAACTGGTCGTTCAATGCAAACTCGACGCCACCACCCGCAAGCAGGTCGGTTTGGCCTCCAGCCAGGTCCCAGCCGAGGCCTGTCGCGGCGTAAATCAGGATGTCGTCGTCCACCAGCAGACCCGTGCGGCCGACAACAGAGCCGTAGGCCGTATCGATGGTGTCACCGGTCAGTCCCTGCAGGTTCACCTCGGCCCCAATGAGCACGAAGTCGATCTGGGCGTTCACGCCCACGGCAACACCGAGGCCACCTTGCGCGCCATTGCCGTCATCCGCCCTCGCGGCGCCGTAGACACCGGCATAGAACCCGCTCCAGTCGCTGACAGTGTCAGTTACCGGGACGCCCCGACCGGCAGAGTCGAGCGGCACCGTGATCGGGTCGGCTGCACTTGCGGCGTTGGCGGACGCGATCGCGACCACGGCAATAACCAGCTTCCTCAGCATGACGCTCTCCATCCAGTGCCCCGACAACGACAGGGGCCGACAACCGTTGCAGTCTCCGCGTTTCACCACGGCGAAGACATTGGCATTCGGGCACCGGAGATCAAGGTTGGAGGGAGGACAGGCGGCGCGATTCGGCGGGACGAAAAGGCGCGTTCCTTGGGCGGTTCGAGGCCTTTTCGCAGCATTGCGGCCACACCGTTGCGCAAAATGCCGGGACGATGAGGCTCGGTCGAAGCGCCGCGTCATCGGGCTCTCGACTTACCGATTCAGCATCGGCATGATTTGCGCGATGAAGACGTAGGCTGCCGTGACCAAAGCGCAATTAGCAGTATGGGGTTTGATCGCCGGGCTCTCCGCATGGGGAGTCTCGACACTGTCGCGCGTCAAGCTTCCCGACGAGGTCAAGGCGCCGCTGCCGCGCGCCGCAGTCGTGAGCGCGGAGCAACAGCCGCGTCAGGTACTCGCAGCCGCGCCGAAAGCCGAACCGGCCGCCGTGCTTCCGACAAGCATTTCGGAGTTCCCCTTCCCCGACGATCTCATAGCCGATGCCGAAGTGGAGACGGCTGCAGTCGACGCTCCAAGTGACGTGGTGAGTCTGGCAGAGATTCCGGTCGATGCGATTCCGGAACTCTCGGCCATCGAGGGCGAGGAAGAATCGATCGCCCTGAGTGCCGAGGCCACACCGCCCTTGCCCGATCAGGTGCCGCTGGCTGCCGGAGAGCCGCCGATACCCATGCCGGCCAGACCGCTGGCCGCGCGCCCGGTCGAAGCGGTTCCGCTGGCCGAGGTGAAAACCCTCTACGTGGTAGCCGACATGCTGAACGTGCGGGCCGTCCCGTCCACCAGCGCGCCTGTGCTGCAGCGAGTTGCGCAAGGGTTCGCGGTGGCGCCTCGGCAGCAGGCCAATGAATGGATCGGCTTCCTGATGCAGGACGGCAGCACCGGCTGGATGCGAACGGATTACCTGTCCGACACCAGGCCAGAGGCGGCGAGCGCCTCGTCGACATCCGCCGCGGGGCCGCAGGGCACTGAGCCACTCAACCTGATGATGTGAGGCGGTTCGTCTGTCGAGGCGGACAGTAGGCTGACAGGTTGCTCGCGCTCCCTCAGTTCAGAGGGGCCGCAGCGATGCGGTGGCGGACAGCGACTGTACCGAGTCGCCGATTCCTCCGAGGGCAAGACCGAAGTCTGCGTTCAGGCCGTCGCCGAAATCCACCGCCAGTCCGTTGGACGCGGCGAGATAGACATTGCTCTGGTCGATGGTGACGCCGCCGCCGAGATCAAGCGTCGCTTCACGGCCGGCGTGACCGATCACTGCAAATCCTTCACACGGCGTGACGAGAACAGCATACGAGGCCCCGGTTAACCACAGTGCCTTCTGCAAGCCGAAACGCGGCGCCGATCCGTCATGAAATGAGGTAGTTGTTGCGAGCGTGAAGTGGACTGCACCCACTGCTTGACGCTAGCCGTCAGCTGAGAAGGCCACCCCTGAAGAGTGGCGCGAGAGACGGGGCTCGAACCCGCGACCTCCGGCGTGACAGGCCGGCGCTCTAACCAACTGAGCTACTCCCGCAGCGCTTGCGAACCAGTCGTTCGCTGCAGTGGCGTCCGTTTAGAGGCGCCCCCCGATGGTGTCAAGCGACGATCTCATCGTCCGCTCAAATTAGTTCACGCAACTGTCGTAGCGCGATGTTTTCGTCCAGCTTTACGACCCGATGAGCAAGCCACGCGGCGGCGCGGACACTCGGAACAGGGACGCAAGCTTCGGTTGACGCCGTCCCAACAACACCCTACTTAGGCGCGCCAAGGCGCTGGGCGGTTAGCTCAGTTGGTAGAGCATCTCGTTTACACCGAGAGGGTCGGCGGTTCGAGACCGTCACCGCCCACCAGCCCTTGGAACTCCACCCGACAAAAAGCTATGGCCCCGGCTCTTACGCTCGGGGCCACGCATCAGTCCGGCTGACTCTCGCGAAGGCGAGACGGCGATCTCAGTTGATCGCGTCCTTGAGGCCCTTGCCGGGCTTGAACTTGGCCTGGTTGGAGGCCGGAATCTTGATCTCGGCGCCAGTCGCAGGGTTGCGGCCGACCGAGGCCTTGCGCTGGGAAACGGCAAAGGTGCCGAAACCGACGAGGCGCACTTCCTCACCCTTCTTCAGCGACGCGGTGATCGCATCGAACACGGCGTCGACCGCCTCACCGGCCTGGGCCTTGGTGAGAGCTGCCTTTTCGGCGACCATGCCGATCAGATCATTCTTGTTGGACATTCTGTTTCCTCACTGTGGGATTGCCCGCCCTCGCTGGCGAACCGAAACGGCGTGAACCTTCTTCGATTCTGAGGCAAAGGCAAGGATATCCGGGCTTTTCCGCCCATGCGCCCCCGCAATTCTGTTAATGAACCGTCAATTTTGGCTCAACTTTGGCGAGGCTGCGGCGCCTGTGTGGCACCCGTCCCCCGACGCAGACCCAGAAGCAGCGGCAGAGCCAGGACGTATAGGCCTCCCCCGACGATCCACACAAGCCCGGGCCACGTGCTCTGCAGCTGAAAATAGACGAACGAGAAGAACAGCGGGCCGAACACGGCGGCGAGACTGACGAGGCTGGCCAGTACGCCCTGCAGCTTGCCCTGGCTATCCGAGTCGACCTGGCGCGTGGTGAAGGACTGGAGGGCCGGCATGCCGATGCCACCAAGCGCGAACAGCGGGGCCAAAGCGAAAAGAATCCAGCCCTGGGTGGCGAAACCCATGATGAGCAGTGCGGTGATCTCGAAGGCCATGCCGAGTACCATCGCCCACCGCTCGCCGAGCCGAGCTGCGGCCGGACCGGTAAGAAACGCCTGTGCCCCGGCATGGAAGAGGCCGAAAACGCCGAGCGACAGCCCTATGGTTAAGCCGTTCCAGGAGAACATGTCCTGGCCGAACAGCGCCCACACAGTGCCATACATGGTGCCGACGAAGTTCATGATGACGAAGATCGCCATCAGCGGCAGCAGCGCCTTGAAGGTAAAGGCCCATCCCAGTGGGCGGAACGGGTTGAGCGAATCGAAGGAAAATTTCACCCCCGGCTCGCCCCGGCGCGATTCCGGCAGCACGAAGTAGGCGAGTGCGAAGTTCAGACCATTCAACACAGCCGCGGCGAGGAACGGGGCGCGCACCCAGATGTCCCCGAGAATGCCGCCGAGGACCGGGCCGATGATGAAGCCGATGCCGAACATGGCGTGGAAGTAGCCGAAGCGCTTCGCCCGCTCGTCTTCAGCCGAGATATCGGTGATGTAAGCGGTGGCGACGGCCATGTTGGCGCTGGTGATGCCGGCAACGGCCCGACCGAATACCAGCAGCCAGAGTTCCGGGGCGAAGGCCATCACGACGTAGTCGATCGCCGCGCCAGCCAGCGATACGAGAAGAACGGGGCGCCGCCCATAGCGGTCGCTGAACACACCGAGAACCGGAGAGAACAGGAACTGCATGGCTGCATAGAAGGCGAGCATCAGCCCCATGAGGACCGCGACATCGGACGTGTGCGATACCTCCGCGAGCAGACGCGGGAGGATGGGGAAGATCAGGCCAATGCCGATGGCGTCGAGCGTCACCGCCGCCAGAATGACCACAAGCGCTTTGTTCAATTGAGGATTTCCCACCACCCAAGCCGATGTTCTATATTCGTTCTTTTCTTGTCCCGCAAGCAGGAGGGCGGTCGGGCGAGCTCTTGCTACCGCCGGCGGCGGCGAGTCAGCGCCAGCGACCGTAGCGCCAGGGGAGATACCAGCGCCCTGCCCCCGGCAACGAATCCGGCACTGGGTCGTGGCCATGAGTGCCGCCGGGACGACACCGGGTGATGCGGGCGAAGCCCATCCAGCCGCCGGGCCAGAAGCCGAATCGCCAGATCGCATCGCGGGTGAACTCGGAGCAACTCGGCGCGTGGCGACAATTGCGGCCGACGAACATGCTCAGCGAATAGCGATAGCCCTGGATGAGAAGCCAGGCGGCCGACTTGAACGGGAGGTCGACGACGTACCAGAAGCGATCCATCAGGCGGCCGCGGCGCCGAGCCTGTCGAGGGCGTCGCAGAGGGCGTCGAAGACCAGCAGGGTCGAAGTATGGCGCGGGCGGTAGTCGCGCACCGGCTCGAGGTATTTCAGGTCACACCAGCGCTCACCTGCCGGCGGCGGGCCGTCAGCCTTGAGCATCGCCGTCATCTCGTCGCGGACGCGCCGGACCTCCTCCGCCGGAGCGCCGACCACGTGGGTCGCGACGATGGCCGCCGACGTCTGCCCGAGAGCGCAGGCCTGCACCGCGTGCCCGTATCCGGTTATGATGCCATCCTCGACTTTGACGTCCACCTCGATGACCGAACCGCAGACGCGACTGACGCGACGGGCGCTGGCCTGGGCATCCGCCAGGCGTCCGGGAATTGGCTGATTGCCGGCCAGTTCGAGAATCTTTTCGGAATAGAGATCGCTAAGTTCGACCATGGTCGCGAAACTGTTTCTTGAGAGCGTCCGTATTCACCACATATAGTGTGTGACACATCTGAAGTCAGCGGCGTCCGACGTCCCTGACCGATCCGTGAACCGCTAGGCGGCCGTGATGCCGCCGGAAATTGACCGGGGAAGCCAAATGGACGCCAGCGCCAAGCCGCGCCTGCCTGCAACCGCCATCGCAACGATCCAGCGCCCGAGCCGCGAAGAAGCCGAGGCCGCAGTTCGGACATTGCTCGCCTGGGCCGGCGACAATCCCGATCGCGAAGGCCTGCTGGAGACGCCGCGGCGTGTAACGAAGGCCTTCGGTGAGTTTTTCGCCGGGTACGAACAGGACGCGGGCGAGGTGCTCGCCAAGACCTTCAAGGAGGTCGGCGGGTACGACGACATCGTACTGGTCAAGGACATCCCGTTCTCGTCGCATTGTGAGCACCACATGGTGCCCTTCTTCGGCAAGGTGCACATCGCGTACCTGCCCCATGACGGGGTGGTGGGGCTTTCCAAGCTCGCTCGGCTCGTGGAGGTGTATGCCCGCCGGCTGCAGGTGCAGGAGAACATGACGGCGCAGATCATCGACGCGGTGAACGAGCACCTCAATCCGCGCGGTGCCGCCGTGATGATCGAGGCCGAGCACATGTGCATGTCGATGCGCGGCGTGCGGGCCCATGGTGCCTCGACGGTGACACAGCGCTTCACAGGAGTGTTCGCCGAGGAACGCGACGAACGCGAACGGTTCTACCAGTTGCTCGGCAGGCGCGGCTGATTCCGTTACCGTCGCCAGCAACGACGATCAAATGCGCGATGGCCAATGATGGCATAGGTTCGGCGCCTCGCAGGGAGCTGCCGACATGTCCGCCATCACCAAGACCATCTGGCTCATCGAAACTCATCTGTCCGAGCAGGTGAGCCTCGATGACATGGCCGCGCATGCCGGTGTCTCCCGGGCGCACCTGAGCCGCGTTTTTCCGCTCGCCACCGGGTTCACCATCTCCGGCTATACGAGGGCCCGCCGTCTCACCGAGGCGGCCCGGTCTCTCGCCGACGGAGCTCCGGACATCCTCGCGGTGGCGCTCGACGCCGCCTATGGGTCGCACGAGGCATTCACCCGCGCCTTCCGTGAACAGTTCGGGCTTACGCCCGCCGAGCTTCGCGGGAGGCGCAGCACCCGTGACCTCAACCTCGTGGAGCCACTTCCCATGGACAGCAACACTTCAATCACGCTCGCGCCACCCCGGATCGAGACCATGCCGGCGCGCAAGTTCGGCGGCATCATCCAGCGGCACGATATGAACCAGGCGAACACGATCCCGGCACAATGGCAGCGGCTGCAACCACATCTCGGCCACGTTCCGGGAGCGGTGCCGGGTGCGGCCTATGGCATCGTCACCGAGGGCGATGCGCAATTCTGCACCTATCTTTGCGGGGTCGAGATTACCCCGTCGGCCGAGCTGCCGCCTGAGTTCGTGGCGATCGACGTGCGGGAACGACGGTGGGCGCGGTTCACGCATCAGGGCCATATCTCGCCCATCCGCTCGACGATCCGGGCCATCTACGACGACTGGATGCCGGGTTCTGGCGAACGGCAGGCGGAGGGAACGAGCTTCGTCGAGTACTACGGACCGGACTTCAACCCGTTGACCGGACTAGGTACTGCCGAAATCTGGATCGGACTCGAAGACTAGCACCGACTGGCGCGCGCGCCGGGCGCGGGCTATATCCCGCGCCCATGAGCCAGTTCATCGACGCCTCCCGCCTCACCCATGACGAACTCGAAGAGGGAACGGCGCTCGCGCCGCGCTTCGATGCTAACGGACTCGTCACTGCCATCGTCCAGGAGGCCGGAAGCCTCAGGGTGCTGATGCTGGCGCACATGAATGCCGAGGCGCTGCAACTGACGCTCTCCACCGGGGAAGCGCACTACTGGTCGCGTTCACGGACGAAGATCTGGAAGAAGGGCGAGAGTTCGGGGGAGATCCAGAAGGTCATCGAGGTGAGGGTTGACTGCGACCAGGACGCCGTGTTGCTGCTGGTGGAGCAGACGGGTCGGGGCGCGGCCTGCCACACGGGGCGCAAGAGCTGCTTCTATCGCATTGTCGAGGACGGCGCCTTGCGCGACAGCGGCGAAGCGCGGCTGTTCGACCCGAAGGCGGTCTATGGCGCTCAGTAATGCGGCGGAGGCGGCTCCTTGACCGCGAGGGCGGGGTGGGCCTCGACGTCGCGCAGGGCGGCACCGAGATTGTGCAACTCTCGCTTCAGCGCTTCGATCTGCTTGTAGTGTTCGGCGAGCGCCGTCGACAGGTCTTCGATCGTCTGCTCCTGGAAGGCGACAGTGGTCTCGAGCGTCTCGATGCGAGCGATCAGGTCGGTCTCGGTACTCATGATGCGTTCTCCTTCGGCTTTCGTTCGAACAGCGGCACGAGAATCAGGCCTGCCAGGAAGCCGCCAAGGTGCGCCTGCCACGAGATCGTGCCCGTGCCGCCGAACAGATCCGGCAGCAGAGGCACTACGGCGTTGCCGGCAACCCAGACCAAAATGAACACGCCGGCACGCCGGTCGCGGGCCAGTTCGGCGAAGGTGGCCAGTTGTCGGCCGAGCACATGCTGTTCGCCAGTCTGCGGGTCGCGGTGGACGATCAGCGGCTGGAAGATGAAGCGGCACGCCGCACCGGTGAGGCCGGCAACACCACCCGAGGCCCCAATCAGGATACCCGCGGAGGGGAAGGCGGCGAACAGGGCGGCACCGGCGGCCGACGAGACGAAGAACAGGATCAGCATCGGCCAGAAGCCATAGCGCCGGGCGACCGGTGTGCCGAAGGCGGCCAGCCAGACGCTGTTGAAGCCCAGGTGCAGCCAGTCGCCATGCAGCAGTGCATAGGTGAACGGCGTCCAGATGAGCGGCAACATGCCGCCGGGCACCTCGCCCGGATTGGCGATGCGGAAGCTGGTGAAGGCTGTCCAGATCAGCAGCAGCAGGTCGCTCCGTTCGTTAAGAACGACGCTCCGAGCGAGGTGAACGGCCAGCATCAGGGCCAGCAGGGCGATAATGCCACCCGGCAGGTTGATGGCCGGCTCGCGGGTAGCTTTGCGTTGATTTTGCTGGGATTCCGGCGCTTCGGTCATGCTGCGTTTCCGATCATGGGGCCCTTCTATCCCAATCCCCTGAATTATCCACACGGCACGCGCCACGTTAACCCTAACAATTGTTTAAGGGCGATTTTCGGGGAGGCTTTTGCGAGTGTCGGATTCGCGGCGGCGGACCCCTCGTGGGGCACGGCCAAGGGTTTGGGACAGGTTCTACGACAATGCAAAAAGCCAGCACCAAGGCGCTCTTCGACTATTGGAACGCCCTGAGAGGGTCCCGTTCGGCTCCGGATCGACGCGACATCGACCCTACGCGAATTCGCTCCGCCCTGGCCAACACGTTCATTCTCGAACTCAACGATTCCAACGAGTTCGACTTCCGCCTCGCCGGCTCGCATCTCTGCTCGGCCTATGCGCGGGAGTTGAAGGGCCGGTCGTTCACCCGGCTCTGGCATGAGCGCGACAAGGATGCGATCGACACGCTGGTGCGCGCCGTGACCGAGGATCACGCTGTGGCGCTCGTCACTTTCCAGGGTACGACGGCGGTGCAGACCCGGCTGACTGTCGAGACTATCCTGCTGCCACTCAGGCACAACGGCACCACCGGCTCCCGCCTGCTCGGCGCGATGACCGCAATCGACGAACCCTACTGGTTCGGCGTGCAGCCCATTGCCGACCAGCGCATCACCGGCCTGCGCCTGATCTGGCCGGACGACGTCTCGGTCGACGAGATGACGCGCGACATGGCAACTGTCGTGCCTTCCGCTGAACTCGCGGCATTTGCGACGGCCAATTCCTCCGTCCCCTCTCCGCTCACCGCGACGGTTTTCGGACGGTCTGCCCGGCGCTACGCCCACCTCGCAGTCATCGACGGCGGCCGGCGCTGATAATTCGCCGATCCAGCGGTTTGCGCGGTATCGGCATCATTTTCGGTTAACCAAACATCGATAGCCTGTCGGGGTCATTGCTTATCGACCTTGCGGGCGCCCATGCTCACCGAAGACACCGCCTCGCCGCGACTCGCCCGACAGACCCGCACCTATGCGCAGATGCCGCGTTTCCAGCGCGTGAAGGTGTCGGTGCTGGGTCGATACATGCTGACCAACCGCTCCGAGTATCCGTGCCAGGTGCTGGAGATGAGCCCGGGTGATGCCGTGGTGGTGGCGCCTGTCTCCGGATCAGCCGGGGAACGGGTGGTGGCGTATCTCGATCACGTAGGCCGGGTGGAGGGAACGATCACCGAGGTGATCGATGGTGGCTTCAAGATGGAGCTCGCGGCCTCGCCCCGCAAGCGCGACAAGACAGCGGCCCAGCTCACCTGGCTCGCCAACAAGGACGTGCTCAACCTGCCCGAGGACCGGCGGCACGAGCGCGTGGTGCCAGACAACCGACACTCGAGCGTCGTGCTCGACGACGGGCGCCGCTACAACTGCAAGATCATCGACATTTCGCTGTCGGGCGCCGCGATCGAGCTGGCGGTCCGGCCTGCGATGGGCACCCCGGTTACGCTGGGTCGCATGCGGGCCAAGGTGATCCGCCACTTCCCCGAGGGCGTGGCGGTGGAATTCGCCAGCGCCCAGGAAATGCTCACGGTGGTGCAGCAGAACCTGCGGATGGGTTGAGCGGTTCGCAGATCGATTCCGCTCGACGCCTCAACTCCTTATGTTTCCTTGATTTTCAGGCTTAACGGCTCCTTTCCGAGATCGTTCGATTTAGCCTAAAAACTAGCTGGCACTTTTTCGACCGGGGCAATTTGGGACCGGCATCGTGGCTTCCGTCAGGGGGCAGTTCCGATGTCGAAGCTCAAATCCTTCATTGCGGCCGGTGTGGCGGTAGGCATGGCGATGTTCATCCTCGCGATGCCGGGCAAGGCCGCAGAGGTCGACTTTGCCAATCCGGCGTTCGCGCCGGCCGGCGAGCTGACCTCGGTGCCGATCGGTGCCTCCAAATTCTGCAAGGCCAACAGGGCGGACTGCGCGGTGAATCGCACCGTGGTCGAAGCGATGCCGCTCGATGAGGAGCGTTGGGCGCAACTGGTGAACGTCAACAACCTGGTCAACGCCGCCATCGTCCCGGTGACCGATATCGACTACTACCGGCAGGACGAGGTCTGGGCCTACCCGACCGACGGCTATGGCGACTGCGAGGACTATGCCCTCGCCAAGCGCAAGGCGCTGATCGCGGACGGCTGGAACCCTTCGACACTGCTCATCACCGTTGTGCGGCAGCAGGATGGCGACGGACATGCCGTGCTGATGGTGCGGACCGACCGTGGCGACCTGGTGCTCGACAACCAGGACGGCCGAGTTCTGGTATGGAACCAGACGCCCTACCAGTATCTCAAGCGCCAGTCGCAGGCCGACGCCAGCCGGTGGGTCGACCTGATCGACAACCGCGCCGGCCTGATGGTCGCCTCGACCCGCTGAGTGCGCCGGTCCGCCGGGATCAGCCGAAGATTGTGAAGTAGCCACCGAGCAGGATCAGCCCGGTGATGAAGGCCCAGCCGAAGGCGACGAAGGCCGAAACCAGCGCCATCGAAAGGGACAGCGTGCCGCCCCGTTCCTGCTGCCAGCCCATCTGCAGCATGATGTAGGGGCCGCAGAAGAAGCTCATCGCGACATTGCCTAACATCTGCAGGGCGGTCTTGCCGTCGTAGCGGAGCATGGCCTGCTCCTTGGACAGCATCTGGTAGAGGTAGGTGCCCATTCCGGCCACGCAGATGCCGATGGACATGATGAAACCTGCCAGTACCAACTCGCGGAGCATGTCCGTCCCCAAACCCGACGATAGCGTTAACTGATTGTTAAGCATATCGAGCGCCCTGTGGGCTGTCACTCCCCCGCCCACGGCTTGGTTAATTTGCACATGTCCGGCGATGCAGAGCTGCAGCCACACCCGGTCGGCTTCAACCTGATGGCGATTGCCGTCGCCGCTGCGATGCTGGCGCTGGGGGCAGCCTACCTGATCGATGCGGCGGGCAAGGCGAACCGGAACGACGGCCGAACTATTCACGATGCACTGGTGCTGAGCCGATCGCTGGGCGGGCACGAGTTGCAGATCCCGGCCCGGTGGTTCCGCTACGACGAGCAGGCGACCGAGGGCTTTGCCCGGCAAGTCGAGTTGCGGCTGCACTTGCCACTAGGGGTCAAGGGGAAGGCCGAGACGATCGACGTCACGCTGCTGCCACGCAGCCGCGCCCGTCCCAGCTCCGCCCTGCTGGACGGGGTGTACCTGCACCAGTTCGAGGATGGGCAGTTGGCCGGCGGACCGGCGGGGCTGGTGGGCAAACCTTTGCGAGCGGCCGACGGCTATGCGGACGAGGTTGTGTGGTACGATGCGCTGGCGGCGGACCCGTTCGTGGCCAAGTGCTCGAAGCCGGTGGCCACTGCGACCGACGGGCAGTGTCTCAGGACCGTCTACCTCGCCCCGGGTCTCGCGGCTGTCTATGCGTTTCCGGAATCGGCGCTGGCCGGGTGGCGGATATTCGACGCCGAGATGGGCAAGCGGCTCAGGGAGATCGGGGCACTCTGAGCGCCGACCCTCCGGCTCCTCCCCCGCCAAGCAAGGGAGGATACAGGCAGACTACCTTCAGTGAATGTCTTCCAGGTCGACGTCGAGGATGGCCATCTGGAAGTTGTACGAGCGGTCGCCGTCTTCGTCGTCGACGTAGATGAGACCAAGAAACTCTTCACCGAGATAGACTTCGACGCTGTCGTTCTGCTTGTTGCGCGGCCGGACGTCGATGTTGCGGTTGTTGAACTTCTGCTGCAGGAACTTCTGGAGCTTGATGATTTCGGGATGGTTCAATTCGAGCTCCTAAGGGCTTCTTCGGGGTGCGCCACAATAGGCATAATGCGCCGCCGGGCAAGGGTCGGCCGGCCGTTTTTCCCGTGCCTCAGCCAGTCGTGTCGAGCGCGAGCGACTGATCCATCACCGAGGCGGGATGCGGCGTGCCGGCCTCGCCGATGATGCGGGCGGGAACGCCGGCAACCGTGACCCGCGGCGGCACTTCCTTGACGACGACAGAGCCCGCGCCGATGCGGGCGCACTCGCCCACTTTGATGTTGCCGAGAACAACGGCCCCTGCCCCAATCAGCACGCCGTTGCCGATCTTAGGATGGCGGTCTTCCTCGGACTTGCCGGTGCCGCCAAGCGTCACGCCCTGCAGGATCGAGACATTATCGCCGATGGTCGCCGTCTCACCGACGACGAAGCCGGTGGCATGATCGAGCATGATGCCCTTGCCGATGCGCGCAGCGGGATTGATGTCGACCTGGAACACCGCGGAGGAGCGGCTCTGGAGGTAGAGGGCAAAGTCCTTGCGGCCGTTCATCCACAGGGTGTGGGTGAAGCGGTGGGTCTGGATGGCGTGGTAGCCCTTGAAGTAGAGGAAGCCATCGACAGCCTTGTGCAGCGCCGGATCGCGCTCGAGCGTGGCGGCGAGGTCGGCGCGGGCCTCGAGGCCGATCTCAGGCCGGATCTCGAGGGCATCGTGGAAAGCCTGGCGGACCAGGTCGGCCGAGACGTCCGGGTGACCGAGACGTTCGGCGAGGCGATGCGCGAGGGCCGACTCGAAGCCATCGTGATTGAGGACGTTCGAATAGACGAGGTTGGCTAGCGACGGCTCGGCCTGCGCGACGCGACGGGCCCCCGAGGTCACCGCATCCCAGACGGGGTCGATAGTGGCAAGTTGGCTGGCGCGGCTGATCGTGCTCATTGGGAGGCTCTCCATCGGCGAATGCCGATATAAGACAGTTGGTGCTCCGAAACCAACCCTTAGCGCATAAAAAGGTTCGCCAAGCCTGAACTGCGGCTGAATGGTTACTCAGGGAGCGCGGCGGGAGAGAAAGTCCAGGGCGGCGCGCTTGAAGGCGGGATCCCCGGTGGCGCGCATGTGATCTCGGCGCGGAATCGTGAAGGCTTCGGCGTCGGGAAGAAGGCTCGCGAGCGCCTCGGCCGACCCTGCCATGTCGTCAGTCTCGCCGACTGCGACGAGGACCGGAGTGCCGATGCGGCGCACGTCGGCCTCCGACATCGGTTCGCGGGAATTGACCATGCAGGCGGCGAGCGCGGCGCGGTCGGCCTTGTTGTGATCGGCGAAGATGCGGAACTGCCGGCCGGTGCGTCCGGTCACCTGATCCAGCGACTCGGCGGTGAGCGCGGAGATGATCTCCTCGGAATCCTCGAGCCCGGTGGTGAGGTTGATGCCCATGCCTCCAAAGACGGCCGCGGACACCCGGTCGGGATGGTTGAGGCAGAGGAAGGCGGCGATGCGGGCGCCCATCGAGTAGCCGATGACCGGGCAGCGCTCGATGCCCAGGTGATCGAGGAGATGCAGCGCATCCTCGGCCATGGCGTGAGCGAAGTAGAGCCCGGTGTCGTAGAGTTTTCGCGAGGCGCCGTGACCGCGATTGTCGAAGGTGATCACCTCGTAGCCGGCGTCGGTCAGGGTCTCCACCCAGCCGGTATCGATCCAGTTGACTTTGCCGGACGATCCGAAGCCGTGGACCAGGAGGATCGGCCGCCCCTGCCCGTGCGTCTCATAGGCGATGGCAATGCCGTTTGAATGGAAGGTGGGCATGGCGGCTCCGGGTTGCGGTCGGGGTTTAGCAGCGGTGGGATGGGGTGGCAACGGACGCGCCGAGGCCCCCGCCGGCGTTGCCGCCTCGGGTTGATGGGTAGTCGAAGCGGGGCCGGCGAGGCGGTTGCCCCGACGCGGTTAGTCCGCAGATGGAAAAGAGGCTCTCGCCTCGCCGGCCGATCGGGATTTTGGGCTTATGGTACCGCGACCCGGGAGCATCCCGTGCCGCATCGCGAAGGGCGCGGACGGCCTGACAACCCGGGTGACCCGGCATTGCCCACCTCTTCCAGCCGCCCTATGCATGGCGGCCTCGCCCCCTGGAACGCCCTGCATCGGACGCCCCGTGCGTTGACAGCGGCTTGACCACCGAGGTGGCCCATGCCGAGGTACTTTGGGCCTGGCCCGGAACGACTTCCGAACCACCCGACCTCCCATCGCACCAACCACTCGTCATGATCTCGCTTCGGTGCGCGGGACGAGGGCGAGTCTATGACCTTCCGAAATCGCGGGGATAAGTATGTAAGAGCCTTTTGATCGCTCAGCTTATCGCAACGCTGTCATCCCTGCGAAAGCAGGGCCCCACGTTGGCACCTGCGCGGGTTTTGGCGTTGGGTGCCAGGGTTAGCAGGGATGGAA
>JAEYYP010000184.1 GCA_023428425.1 Pseudomonadota bacterium | reverse complement strand
CGCCGGGTCAGTAGATCAGCCGCGGCAGCCAGGTGGCTATCTGCGGGAAGACCATCAGGATGATGATGGCCACCACTTGCAGGCCGACGAACGGAATGGCCCCCTTGTAGATCATGCCGGTGGTGACCTTGGGCGGTGCCACGCCGCGCAGGTAGAACAGCGAGAAGCCGAAGGGCGGCGTGAGGAAGCTGGTCTGCAGGTTCACGCCCACAGCCACGCCGAGCCAGATCGGGTCGACGCCGAGCGCCAGCAGCACCGGCGCGGTGATCGGGATGACGATGAAGACAATTTCGAACGTGTCGAGGATGAAGCCCAGCACGAACATGATGAGCATGACGACAATGGTTGCGCCCAGTGCGCCGCCCGGCATGGCCGAGAGGAACTCGTGCACCAGGTTGTCGCCGCCCATCAGCCGGAACACCACCGAGAACACCGCAGCGCCGAACAGGATGACGAAGATCATCGAGGCGATGGTGGCGGTGGAGATGACGCTTTCCTTGAGTACCTTGAAACTGAACTTGCGCTTGATCAGGGCCAGCAGGATGGCTCCGACGGAGCCGACCGATGCTGCCTCCGTGGGGGTGGCGATGCCGCCCAGGATGGAGCCGAGTACCGCGATGATGAGCGCCAGCGCAGGCACCAGGGCGACGAACACCTCGCGCAGCAAATGCTGCTTCTCGTTTTCCGGCACGGGCGTGGCCGGGCACGACTTGGGGTCGGTGATGGCCTTGAAGACCATGAAGCCGATGTAGAGGGCAACGAGCAGCAGGCCGGGCAGGAAGGCACCGGCGAACAGCGCGCCGACCGAGACCGGCTCCGGCGCGAAGTTGCCCTTTTCCATCTGCACCTGGGCGTTGATGCCGCTCAGCATGTCGCCCATGAAGATCAGCACGGTCGATGGCGGAATGATCTGCCCGAGCGTGCCCGAGGCACAGATGACGCCCGTGGCGAGCTTTGGGTCGTAGCCGGCGCGCATCATGGCGGGGAGCGAGATGAGCCCCATCGTCACCACTGTGGCGCCGACGACGCCGGTGGAGGCCGCGAGCAGCGCGCCGACCAGCACCACCGAGATGCCGAGGCCGCCGCGCAGGTTGCCGAAAAGCTTGCCCATGGTGGTGAGCAGCGCCTCGGCAATGCCGGTGCGTTCGAGCGTCACCCCCATGAAGATGAACAATGGCACGGCGACCAGCACCTCGTTGGTCATGGTGCCGATGTAGCGGTTGGCGAGCGAGCCGAAGTTCGAGGGGTCAAACACCCCGAAGGCCATGCCGGCGAGGCCGAAGATCAGGGCCGTGCCGGCGAGCGAGAAGGCCACCGGGAAGCCGAGCAGCAGCACGCCGATGACGCCGAGGAACATGGTGCCGGCGAGGATTTCGCCGATGAGCTGCTGCGTCATTCCGCGGCCTCCCGCGGGTAACGAAGCTTTTCGGGCAGCAGCTCTTCGCGGCCGGCGAGGACGAGGATGGAGCGGCAGGCCCAGGCGATGCCCTGCAGGCCGATCAGGAGGCAGAAGAGCAGGATGAAGGTCTTGAGGACGAACAGCCCCGGCATGCCGCCCACATTCGCCGAGCCTTCGTAGATGCGCCATGAGCGTTGCACGAAGGGCAGGGCGTAGAGGGTCACCACGACGACGAAGGGGAGCAGGAACAACACTACGCCGACGAGGTCGGCGATCGCCTTGCCGCGCACCGACCAGCGGCTATAGAGGATATCGACGCGGACATGCTCGTTACGCAGCAGCGCAAAGCCCGCCACGCCGGTAAACATGGCGCCGCTGAGCCACACGTAAAGATCCTGCATCCACAACTGGGTGGTGTGGAGGAAGTAGCGCTGCACCACGACTGTGAAGCAGACCAGAACGACCGCCAGTGCCAGCCAGGAGAGCGTCAGCCCCACCCAGCGGTTGATGGCGCTGACGGACCGGATGTAGCCGGCGAGCAGTTGCACCTGATGTTCCCCCGATGACGTACCGCGTTCGTGCGCGGCTGTTCTCATTTTTCGATGAGGATCGCAACACGTCGCCGAAGGGCCGTCAACGGGAGAACATCGTCGGCGTCATCACGCCATGCTGTCGGCGGTCGCTTGTCCGATGGCCCAGGTGACGCCGTAGGGGTCCTTCAACTGGCCGTAGATATCGCCCCAGAACTGCTTTTCGAGCGGCATGGTCGCGATGCAACCGGCGCCGACGGCGCGATCCCACCACTTCTGAGCGTCATCGACGTTGAGGTGGAGGTTGAAGCCCTGAGGCTGCACCCAGGGCGCACCGTACTCGGGGAAGGAATCGCTCATGTAGACGAGGCCGCCATTCACCACGAACGAGCAGTGCATGTAGCGCTTGCCGTCATCGGCCATCATCGGCGTCAGCTCGGTGGCGCCAAAGGCCTGCTTGTAGAACTCGCCGGCGGCGACGGCGTCCGATGGCGAGATGTAGGCGACGAGTCCGGGCAGCGACATGAGGTTTCTCCTTGATTGGAGGGGGACTATGGCACGGAGGGACGGACGAGAACAAGTAGGGAACGGATGAGCGGTGTCGCGCGTCGGCTTGTAGCTGTCGGGGCGCCCCTCCACCACGCATCTGCGATGCGCGGTCCCCCTCCCCCGTGGCTGCGCCACAGTGGAGGAGCGCGGCGAGCACAGCGTCTCGACAACGGTGGACACTGACGTCGCGGTACTCCTCCACCGCTTTGGCGGGGGAGGGGGACCAGCCGCAGGCTGGTGGAGGGGGCGTTCTGGGCTACCTAGATCAGCCTTCGAGCCACTTCACCTGGTCGGGCGTCAGCTTGACGTCGAAGGCCTGGAGGCTGTCGTCGAGTTCGTGGAGCGTGCGCGGCCCGATGAGCGGGATCGACGGGAAAGGCTGGGCGAGGACGTAGGCGAGCGCGATATGGATCGGGCTCTTGCCGAGTTGCTTCGCCAGTTCGATGGCGCGGTCGCGGCGGCCGAAGTTCTGGTCGTTGTACCAGGTTTCCACCAGCTCCTGGCTATCGAGCTTGTCGCGACCGGCGCGGTCGGTGAAGAAACCGCGGGCCTGGCTCGACCACGAGAAGTTCGGGATCTGCCGGTCGATCAGCCACTGCTTGAAGTCGGGTGTCGAGGCGGTGACGCACCCGGCCCAGAGCGGCTTCAGCATTTCGGCGAGGGCGAAGTTGTTGCTCAGCGCACCTGGGCGCTGCTTGCCGTGCTTGTCGGCGTAGTCGATGGCCTCGTCGAAGCGCGCCTTGGTCCAGTTCGAGCCGCCGAACGGCCCGCGGATGCGGCCCTTCTTCACCTCGGCATCCATTGCGTCGACAAACTCGCCCACGGGCACATCAAGGTTGTCGCGGTGCATGAAATAGACGTCGACATAGTCGGTTTGCAGGCGGTTGAGCGACACGTCGAGCTGCTTGCCGATGACGTCGGGGTAGCAGAGCGGGCTGTGCGCGCCCTTGGCGATCAGCACCGACTGCTCACGCGTGCCGCGCGAAGCGTGCCACTGGCCGAACAGGGTTTCCGTGAAGCCGCCGGCATAGATGAAGCCTGTATCGAACAGGTTGCCGCCGCGCTCGAAGAAGGCGTCGAGCAGGATGGACCCCGAGGCAAACGTGCGGAAATCCTCGAAGCCGAGCGCGACGGCTGAGGTCGGCTTGCCGATGCCGGGAACTTCGCGCTTCGGGATGATCGTGCCGGAGGCCAGCTTGCGGCCGGAGAGCGTGTTGACGCGGTGAGTCGGCTTTTCGACGACGTACTCGATGCCGGCATCGGCACGCCACTTGTCGAGCACGCGGGCATTGCCGAGGCTGTCGGCCCAGGTCATGCCCGGGGCAGCGAATTCCTGGCGACCGGCGAAGATGGCTTCGGCCGCGGCGTCGGCCTCGTAGGCGTAGAGGTGCTTGGATTGGCCGGCGACTACGGTTTCGCGGCTGCCGTCCTTGCGGATGATGTCGATCTTGCCCTGGCCGCCGGAGCGGTCGCCGTTGGCGAACCAGAAGGCAGGGACCTCGATGGTGCCTTCGGAGCCGTGGATGCGGCCGACATTCTCGAGGTTGGCCATCACGGCGCAACTCACCTGGGCGAGGATGCCGCCCTCGAAGGTGAGGACGGCGGCGGAGAGGTTGTCGGTGCCGGCTGCATTGAGGCTGGCGCCGCCCGCGACCTTCACCGGATCGGCGAACGGCTTGCCGGAGGCCGCACCGGCGACGAGACGGGCGAACGACACCGGATAGCCGCCAACGTCGAGGATACCACCGCCCGCCATCTCGGAGGCGAACAGGCGGTGATCGGGGATGAAGCGCGGCATCTGGAAGCCGAAGCTCGCATCGATGAAGCGGACCTCGCCGATGGCGCCGGAGTTGATCAGCTCCCACAGCTTAAGCGTCTGCGGGTGCAGGCGATACATGAAGGCCTCGCCGGCGAAAGTCCCGGCCTTCCTCGCCGCATGGAAGATCGCATCGACCTCGAAGGCCGAGAGCGCGATCGGCTTTTCGACGAGTACGTGCTTGCCGGCCTCGGCGGCCTTGATGGCCCATTCGGCATGACCCGGATGCGGCGTGGCGATGTAGACGGCGTCGACGTTCGGATCATCGAGCAGCGCCTGGTAGCCGTCGAGGATACGCGCCTCGGGGAAATCAGCCTTGAGCGATTCCTTGCCCGGGTTGCGCGAGGCGATGGCCTCGAGCTTGCCGTACTGCGAATCGATGACGCCGCGGCGGAAATCCTTGGCGATGGCCCCTGGCCCGATGATGCCCCAGCGCAGGGTGTTTCCGTTGGTCGTCACGTCGATGCTCCTCCGAAGGCTTTCTGTTGGTCGCATGCCCGATGCGGGACGGTCGGCAATTTTTACTAAACGGACCCCCGCCGCGCGCACTATCATCAGTTGCCGCGTCCGGATGCAACTGGATCGGCTTGCGGGCGCTCGCAACGGCATTGTAACGGTTTGCCAGATGCAAAGCCGCGCGGGAGACGGGCATGTTCGTGGTGGGTGGCGAAAGCCTGATCGACCTCATTTCCGAGCCGGTGGGGGCGGATGGCGTGATCCGCCTCGTCGCGCACCAGGGTGGCTCGCCCTACAACTGCGCGATTGCGCTCTCGAAGCTCGGCAACGAGACAGGCTTCATGTGCCCGATCAGTGCGGATGGGCTCGGCACGTACCTGCTCGGGCCGCTGACCGCAGCCGGGGTGAAGCCGCTGCTGACCGAGCGGGTCGCCGCGTACACGACCCTGGCTGTGGTGACGTTCGACGAAAAGAAGAGTGCGCAGTACGGCTTCTATCGCAACGCCGACCGCTCCTTCAGCCGCGAGGGAATGATCGCGGCGCTGCCCGAAAAGCTCGAAGTATTCCAGGTCGGTGGTTTCTGCCCCATCGATCCGATGGATGCCGAGGCCTGGATGGCGGTGGCGCGCGAGGCGGCATCGCGCGGGGCGACCCTTTCGATGGATCCCAACGTGCGGCCGTCGCTGGTGCCGGATTTCGCCGGCTACAAGGCGCGGCTCGGCCAGTTCCTCGACATCGTCAACATCGTGAAGGTGTCGATCGAGGACCTGGGGGCGCTCGAGCACAACCGGGCGGTGAAGGCAGGCGAACTTTCCGCCGACGCGATCGAGGCGATCGTCCAAAAATATGTCGAGGAGTTCCTGCGGCGACCGAACATGGGGCTGGTGGTGGTGACCTTCGGCGACGAGGGCAGCCGTGCCTTCACGCGTGCCGGCTCGGCGACGGCCGAAATCTTCCCGGCGGTGCCGTTCGGCGACACGGTCGGCGCGGGCGACAGCCTGATGGCGGGCGTGCTGACCTGGCTCGACGAGCGTGGGGCACTGCGGCCGGCGATGCTGTCCACGCTTGATGGAGCGGCGCTCGGCGAAATGCTGCGCTTCGGCGCCGTCGTCGCCGGACTCAACTGCCAGCATGTCGGCTGCGTGCCGCCGACACGTCCGGAAGTGGACCGGGCGCTGGCTGCTACCTGACGCTCACGCGCAAGTCAGTTGCGCATCGGCCGGCTTGCTGATGCTTCTTCGTTGATCCGGGCAGGGAGTCGATGATGCGGAAATGGCAGTGGTTGGGCTTGATCGTCGTGGTGCTGGGCATCGGGGTCGCGGTGTTCTTTCTCCGCCCGGTCAACGGCCCGGCCCGCGACCTGACGCTGGTGGGCGATGCCGAGCGCGGCGCCTACCTCCTGCGCCTGGGCGGCTGCGTCGCCTGTCATACCGACAGCAGTAGCGGCGGCGGAATGCTGTCGGGTGGTCCCGGCGGTCCCGGCCTCACCAGTCCCTTCGGGACGTTCCATGCGCCCAACATCACCCCGCACCCGGAAGCAGGCATCGGCAAGTGGACGCTGGCGCAGTTCTCGAAGGCGATGAGCGATGGTGAAGGTCCGCAGGGCCACCTCTACCCAGCCTTTCCCTACGAGAACTACACGCTGATGAGCGACCAGGAGATCGCCGATCTCTACGCGGCGCTGATGGCGGTGCCGGCCGACGCGACACCCTCCAGGCCTCACGAGATCGGCTTTCCGTTCAACATCCGACTCGCGCTCGCCGGCTGGAAGAACCTGTTTTTCTCCCCGGCCCGCTACGAACCGGACCTGGCGCATTCGGAGAAGTGGAACCGAGGGCGCTACCTCGTCTACGGGCCGGGACACTGCGTTGCCTGTCACTCGCCGCGCAACCTGCTGGGTGCGATCGACAAGGGCAGCGAACTCACTGGCAATCCGGGTGGTGGCGTGGGTGGCAAGGCGCCGACACTGACGCAGTCGGTGCTGGAGGGGCGCGACTACGACGTCGCATCGCTGTCGAGCGCGTTGAACGACGGCTTCACGCCGGACTTCAATCTCCTGGGCGGGGCGATGGGGGAGGTGATCTCCGACGGCACGTCGCAGTGGACGGAGGAAGATCGCGAGGCAGTCGCGAGCTACCTGCTGGGGGTGGAGTAGTCAGTCTTCGAACAGGGCAGACTTGATGTCGCGAGCACCGTGCATGATGCGGCGAATTCCGAGCGCGCCCGGCTCTATGGTGTAGAAGATCAGATAGCTGCCAATGGGGAAGAAGCGTAGGCCGGCTTCTAGGTCATCACGGGCCCGACCAGCTTCCGGATGCTCGGCCAGCATCAGGATGGCTTCATTGATGCGATCGTAGACGCCGTCTGCCGCTTGAGGATTGTCCACCGCAATGTTCAGCCAGATGTCGGTCTGATCCTGCAGGGCCTGTACCGACCGCCTGATGCTAAGCCGCATCGCGCTTCTTTCTTTGTTCGAGGATTCGACGGCCCTCGCGCCTTGCCTCCTCCGGATCCCAAGGCTCCATATTGCCCTCGAAGCCCTTGGCGACCTCCGCCTTTAGCCATTCGAGCCTGGCGCCGCGTTCCACCTCACGCACCTCCATCATCCGCAATCCATCGCGGATGACCTCGCTGGCGCTGGCGTAGCGGCCGCTTTCTACCAGGTCGCGGACGAACTTCTCGTAGTGCTCGCCGATGGTGTAGCTGGATGGCATGGCTATCTCCTTTTGGTGGTAGAATATCATTTTATGATAGAGCTCGCATCAGGAGAGTTCCGTACGGTAAGCAGTGTGCCCGATCGGCAAGTGCCCTATAGTGGCCCCGATCGGGGG
>JAEYYP010000177.1 GCA_023428425.1 Pseudomonadota bacterium | reverse complement strand
CTGATCTGCTTGGCGATCATCGGGGTACGGCCGAGGCCGCCGCCAACCCAGACTTCCCAGCCGATTTCGCCCACCGCGTTGGTGGTCGCCTGCAGGCCGATGTCGTGGAAGCGGATCGCGGCGCGGTCGTTGGGCGAGCCCGACATGGCGATCTTGAACTTGCGCGGCAGGTAGCTGAACTCTGGGTGCAGGCTCGACCACTGGCGCAGGATTTCGGCGACCGGACGCGGGTCGATGATTTCGTCATCGGTGGCGCCGGCGAACTGGTCGGTAGTGATGTTGCGGATGCAGTTGCCCGAGGTCTGGATGGCGTGCATCTCGACCGAAGCCAAATCCTCGAGGATCTTGGGGATGTCACGCAGCTTCGGCCAGTTGAACTGGATGTTCTGCCGCGTCGTGAAGTGGCCATAACCACGATCGTAGGTGCGGGCGATGTGCGCCAGCATGTGCATCTGCTTGGAGTTCATCGTACCGTAGGGCACGGCGATGCGCAGCATGTAGGCGTGAAGCTGCAGGTAAAGGCCGTTCATCAGCCGCAGCGGGCGGAACTGGTCCTCGTTCAACTCGCCGGTGAGACGGCGCGCCACCTGATCGGAAAACTGCGCCGTACGCTCCTTCACGAACGCGGCGTCGAACTCGTCATATCGATACATGGCCGTCCTCGTCGAGATGCTGGCGGTCGAAGCGCGGGGCGGTCGGCCCCTCCGCGCGGATACGTTCGCGAATGCGATCGGGATAGATCTGCCCGTCGCGCAGCGTCACGGTCTCGATTTCGAGCGAGACCACCCGCAGAGTCTTCTTGGTCGCGGCAAGCGCGGCATCACGCGCTTCGACCTCGCTCTTGTCGAAGAGGCGGGCCTGCTGCAGGTCCTCCACCCAGCGGCCCTCGCGGTCTAGATAGACCGTAGCGCCACTCAGCAGCTCGTTGCCGGTGAGGATTTCCATGATCGTAATGCCACCTTGAATTCGTTTCGAGCGAGCCGGATGGCGTCGCTCCAGTCGCCGTGCGCGATCGCCTCGCCCACGAAAATGATTGCCGGGCCGTCTTCCAGCTCGACCGTGCCGGCCGCCAGTTCGCCCAGCGTGCCGCGATACAGGACGCGATCCTTCCGCCCTGCCCTGACCACTAGGCCGACCGGAATGCTCGCCGCTGCTCCTTCGGCTATCAGCCGGGCCGACGTCTCCGCCGCAACCGACTTGCCCATGTAGAGCGCCAGCGTCAGCCCCGCAGACGCGAGGGACGCCCAATGCTGCAGTTCCTCGGAATTGGCTCCGTGCGCCGTGGCGAGGACGAAACCGGTCGAAACCTTCCGCAGCGTCACCGGAGTCGCCGTGTCGGCGGCGGCAGCGAGCGCGGCTGTCACGCCGGGGACCACATGGAACGCGATGCCGTGCTTGTTCAGCGCTTCGATCTCTTCGCCGGCGCGACCGAACACCATCGGATCCCCGCCCTTGAGGCGCGCCACCCGCTTGCCGGCCTTGCCGAGCCGCACGATCAGCGCGTTGATCTCAGCCTGGGTGAAAGAGTGATGCCCCTTCTGCTTGCCAACCGAGATGCGTTCGGCATCCCGCCGCCCCATCTCGACGACAGCCGAAGGTACCAAGGCATCGTGAACGATGACGTCCGCTTCCTGGAGCAGCCGCTGCGCCCTCAGGGTGAGCAGATCCTCCGAGCCCGGACCGGCGCCGATAAGCCACACGACGCCCGGCGCCTCGCCGAGCTCGGCGTGCTTGGCCAGAACCGCGTCGGCCGCAGCAGCGCCTTGCCCGCGCAGCACCGCGACTTCGACTTCGGGAGACGTGACCAGCTCCTCGTAGTAGCGACGAGCGCGCGGCCCTTGCAGCATCGTCGCCACCTTGTCCCGCATGGAGCCGGCTAGCCGCGCCAGGGCCCCGAGATTGGGCGAGATCACCTGCTCGATGCGCGCCCTGATCAATCGGGCGAGCACCGGAGCATCGCCCTCGGAAGCAACGGCGATGGTGACGGGCGCGCGGTCGATGATCGACGGCGTGTAGAAATCACACTCGGCCGGAACGTCAACGACGTTGAGCGGGACACGGCACGCTCGGGCCTCGGCCTTGGCCGCCTCACCATCGGGCCCACGATCGGCTACGAACACCAGCGCCGCGTTATCAAGGTCCGCGGGCTCGAATGCCCTTGCCAGGACTGTGACCGGCAGCTCGGAAAAATCGGCCTCGAAGTTTCGCGAGACAATGACGACTGATGCAGTCGTCTTACTCGCCAACCGGGCTTTGTTGAGGGCTTCTTCTCCACCGCCGACGATGACGATGCGCTTGCCCTCGACTTTGTAGCTGACAGGGAATGTTGTCAGTTCACCCATTGGCGGCCTTTCGGATGGCGCGATATGTACCCACATCCGTCCAATGGAACAAGCTATTGAAAATCAATAGCTTTAATGTTTCCTGTGGCCGCCGTGGATTAGAATTGCATTGAGGGGGAATAGCCGAGGCGGCGAAAAGAATCCACGGGCCCACCCGGCCATGGAATGGCATGTCGAGACGCACACCAAATCGCCCGCCAAGGATTCGTCGGTTGCCGCCGTCTTACAAAATGCGGCACCCTGCTGCCTCCTTCCCCGCAAAGTGAAACGAGGACAACGACTTGCATCGGACCATCGCAAAGAGCCTGCTGACCGTCGCGATACTGAGCGGGGTTTCGCCCGCCCTTGCCGAGGATTTCCCTCGCGCCGGTTATGAGGGCGCACCGAACGGATTGGCGGCACCCTTTGTCGGCGAGTGGAGCCTCGGCTTTCCGGAACCCGAAGGAACAATAGTCTCGACGACCACGATCGACTGCGCCGACCCTGTGCGCATCGCAGAAACGGGCGAGAGCACCATCACATTCAAGACTCCCGGTATGTCAGTACCGGTGCCGTTCGAACTCGGCGAGTTCGAGGGGAGAACGACGTGGCTTCCGGCCGACAACTCGCAGACGGTGGTGACGGTGTGGCTGACCGAGGACAGCTTCCACTTCTACGTCACGAACATGGGGAAGGTGGACTGGACAAATCCCAGCCTGCTGAAACGCTGCGACGCGTAGCTCAGGCCTGCCGGCTGGGGACATGCACGACGAGGCCGTCGATGGCCTCCTTCACCTTGATCTGGCAGCTGAGGCGGGAGTTGGGCTTCGGCTGCCAGGCAAAATCCAGCATGTCCTCTTCCATCATCGATGGTCCGCCGACGATATCGGTCCAGGCCTCATCGACATAGACGTGGCAGGTAGCGCACGTGCACGAGCCACCGCACTCGGCGATGATTCCGGGAATGCCGTTCATCACCGCCGTTTCCATGACGGTGGAGCCGAGCTCGGCCTCGGCCTCGTGCCGCGTGCCGTTGGATTCAATGTAGGTGATGTGGGGCATATCGGTCTTTTGCGATGGGGACGGCCGGATATAGCGGCGCCAACCCAGCGTCGCAAGCGAGCCCTTAGGCGGTAAGCCCATCCTCGGCCGCTACCAGGCCGTCGATGAAGGCGACGCACTCGGCCACCGCCATCGATATGTCCTCGATCCGCTCGGGATTGACGTCGCGGCCAGAGCGTAGCTCGTCCTCGGCCTGCCGTGCCAGATCGCGCACGCCCCAGGCTCCGATCCCCGCAGCGGCGCTCTTTAGCGTGTGCAGATGCTCAAGCAGCATGGCTATGGTGGTACTGTCCTCGATCCGGCCGAGGTACACCTGCGACATGCGGGCGTACAGGCGGAGAACCTCGTCCTGCAGCCCGGGATCGCCGAGCGCCTGGCGACCCAGGTGTTCCATGTCGATGGGACCGTGCGCGCGATCCTTCCGCGGCGCTTCCTGCACCGCGTCAAGCGCAGAATTCTTTGCCATACCTGCGACCCTGTTTCGCATTCACGCCCGCTTCGGAGCGTTTTGGGTACGGTAGGTGGCCGGCGTGAACATCGGATTAAATTGAAGGGGATAAGGCCGCGCATGCCCTTAACCGGCCACGGTCCTGCGGCGATATTAACCTTCCATTAAGAAAGCATTCGGTTTGCCTCAAATTGAATGTATGTTCACCGCCTACCCAGCGTGCGGCGGGGTTAGGGTTAGCAGGTAGGTTGCGGGGCATTTGAGTCGCATTTTACCTAATTTGGAACGCTTCCGAATGCTCGGAGGTGGTCCAATGCACACTCTAAAGGCCCGCCGAGTGCCGATGCGAGAGTTGTAACGAGTATGGCCAAGAAGTCTTCCGCCCCCCAGAACGATCCCGCAACGCTGGCATTCTCTGCGGTAGAGGACGCACTCAAGGACTCGGTGTTCGCCGGCCTCGACCAGCCGGCTGCCGCTGACGAACCTGCAGAGCGCCCTGCCCCGTCACTGGGGCCGAAACCCGTTCAGCGCGATAACTCGCCGCGTTCGGAGCGCCAGCGCACCGCCGACAAGTTCGCGGCGCAGACCGGATCGGTAGCCAACGACGACCGGTTCCAGTCGACCAAGATTCTATACGGCCTGCAGCAGAAGCCCGCCGGCAACACCACGATGGTTGCGGCCCTCGTCTCGCTCGGCTGGGTCGTGGCGATCGCGCTGGTCGCCGTAATCCGAAACGGTTCGGACCTTGGCACGCCTGGAT